>NZ_CP150277.1:1781008-2094012 GCF_037977385.1 Terribacillus sp. FSL K6-0262
ACGGGCTATCCAGCGGCACGTATAAACTGACAGCCTGGGTGAAGGCAGGCGGTACGCATACAGACTCTGAGCTTTATGTGAAGAACGGCGGTACACAGCTGAAACAGAGCATACCTGGTGCATTGTCCGATTGGACGAAGGTGACGATTGACAATATCAAAGTCACGGATGGCAAACTGGAGATCGGTATCTATGATAAAGCCGAAGCAAATGCTTGGTTGAATGTCGATCATGTAAAGCTTCGGAAAAAATAAACGAACCCCTGCAGTATATGCACTGCAGGGGTTTTCTATTATGTGGTGAGAGCCTCCAAGGAGTCGAGGATATGATCAATCAGATTGGGGAGATCACCCATCTGATTTTCGTTTATTTTTCTATCGAAGCGCACTTCCACTGCGTTTTGATAATGCTTTTGCTGTTTATCATATATATACTGCAGCGTTTGTTCCGGACGTCTCGGCGGTGTCCATATTTGGTTCAGGATCGATTCGATGACAGGACACTCCGTCTCGGGATTTTCCACTGTTAAATAGAAGAAAAGGCGTAATGTACATCCGGGGTTTTTATCAGGTACTTCCAATATCTCATCCGCTAAATCAAGGAGGGATGCTTCCAGGCAGATTTCAGCGGTCACTTCCGCATTTTCCCGCAATGTGAAACCGAGCCGGAATTCACGTGACATGGAAGCCATCTCCATCCGGTCATGACGGGAAACGACAGTGATCTCCTTGTCCAGATTATCCAAATCATAGAGCTGATTCTCAAAAGCCACTTTCAAATTATCAAATACAGTAGGATCGAACATCGTGCAGGACCTCGCTTTTTCTATATGAGAAAACTCTAGCACAAGCCAGATATAGAAACAATCTTTACCAAAGGGTGCTAGTAAAAACATTGGGTATTCGTTACAATTTCATGGAAGACGAATGAGGTGACATACGTTGTTTAAGATATTACTGATCGAGGATGACAAAAGTCTATTTGAAGAAATTCGGACCCGTTTGACGCAATGGTCCTATGAGGTGTATGGAATAGATGATTTCGGACAGGTGATGGAAACATTCTCATCCGTTCAGCCGGAGCTTGTACTCATCGATATCCAGCTGCCGAGCTACGACGGTTTTCACTGGTGCCGGATGATCAGGGCGCATTCCAATGTGCCGATCATCTTCCTGTCCTCCAGGGATCATCCGATGGATATGGTCATGGCGATGCAGCTTGGCGGGGATGACTTTGTCCAGAAGCCATTTCATTTTGAGGTGCTGATCGCAAAAATCCAAGCTATTTTGCGCCGCGTCTACAATTACAGTACGGACAAAGTTACATTGAAGACATGGAATGGCGCAACGGTTGATTATGAAAAGAATGAAGTGGAAAATGATGCTGGAAAAGTGGAACTTACCAAAAATGAGATGTTCATCCTGAAGCTCCTGGTAGAGCAGAAAAACAAGATTGTCTCCCGTGAGAAGCTGATTACAAGCCTGTGGGATGACGAACGCTTCATCAGTGATAATACATTGACGGTAAATGTGAACAGATTGAGGAAGAAACTGGATGGGATCGGCCTGGGACAGCAAATCGAAACAAAAGTGGGACAGGGTTATTGCGCGCTGGAGGCAGATAGGCCATGATCCGGGAGTTTCTTCGGGATAAGGCAAGCTGGCTTGGTATGTTTGTCTTGCTTTCAGGCTTGCTTGTACTGATTGCGTATGTGGATACAACGATTCCTTTCGATTCCATACTCTATATATTATTGCTGTTCTGGCTGCTGCTGATCGTCTTTCTATTTTTTCGATATCATCGTGAAACGCGTTATTATCGCGGGTTGAGGGATTGGGAGAAAAGTCTGGACGCCTCGACGCTGCCAGAACCGGATCGACCATATGAATACATTGTTCATGAAAGCCTGCATGAACAGGTCAACTTCTTGAATCGTACTGCTGCCGAT
The DNA here is from genome assembly GCF_037977385.1 of Terribacillus sp. FSL K6-0262. Taxonomy (NCBI): domain Bacteria; kingdom Bacillati; phylum Bacillota; class Bacilli; order Caryophanales; family Bacillaceae; genus Terribacillus; species Terribacillus sp. FSL K6-0262. Next base: position 1,782,957 of record NZ_CP150277.1, read on the forward strand.
CGCCAGGAGTCATTGGAAAGGGAGAAGGATGAACTGCTTTCCTGGATCCATGAAGTGAAAACCCCGTTGACTGCCATGCAGCTGATCCTTGAGCGGGTGGAAGATGCGGCGTTGAAGCAGCAGCTGACGTATGAATGGCTGCGTGTACATATGCTGTTGGACACACAGATCCATCAAAAGCGCATTACATTTATCGAGAATGACTTATTCATCGAGAAGATTGATCTACATGCTGTCATCAGCCAGGAGATCCGGACCTTGCGCTCGTGGTGTATGCAGAAGGGAATCGGTTTCGACTTGGACCTGGAGGAGGAAGTGGTGCTGAGTGATACGAAATGGCTCACGTTCATTATGCGGCAGTTATTATCCAATGCAGTGAAGTATAGTGAAAACAGTGATATTTCCATTTCAAGCGAGAAAGTCGATGGACATGTACGCATCCACATCGAAGATCGGGGCATCGGGATTGATGCAAAGGACTTGCCGCGTATATTCGATCGGGGTTTTACATCTACCATCCAACACGATAAAGCTGCCACCGGCATGGGGCTTTATTTGACCAAAAAGGCAGCAAAACCGCTAAGGATCGAAATAGACGCAGTATCTGATTTAGGAAAAGGCACATGCTTTACGCTCACTTTCCCAAAACGAAATGAAATGGTCGGCATGATGGGCGTGTGACAGGATTGTCACACGCCTTTGTACATTTGTTAGCTGAAAAGCAGGAGCATATCCCGGGGCATCCGTATACTTGAGGTAACAAATCAGATAAAGAGGTGCGAATGGATGGGAATTCTAGAAGCGACAAGAGTCCAGAAGAATTACGGGAATAAATTCAATAAACAGGAGGTGCTGCGAGGAGTCGACCTTAGTATCGAGGAGGGGGAATTCGTCGGTATCATGGGGTCATCCGGATCTGGTAAGACAACGCTATTGAATGTGCTTTCGTCCATTGATCGTGCCAGCAGCGGAACGATCCTGATTCAGAATAATGAAATCACGAATATGAAAGAGAAGAAGCTGGCCGAGTTCCGGAAAAACCATCTTGGGTTTGTCTTCCAGGACTATAACTTGCTTGATACGCTGACAGTGAAGGAGAATATACTGCTTCCGCTTTCCATCAAGAAAGTGCCGAAAAAAGAAGCAGATCGCATGTTTGCAGAAGTAGCCGACCAGCTTGGCATCACGGAGATACAAAACAAATACCCAAGTGAAATTTCCGGCGGTCAGAAGCAGCGGACATCTGCTGCCCGTGCGTTCATCCATGAGCCGAGCATCATTTTCGCTGATGAACCGACGGGAGCTTTGGATTCGAAATCGGCTTCCGACTTGCTTAATAAGCTTAGCTCGCTGAATGTCAACCGGAAAGCGACCATCGTCATGGTCACCCATGATCCGGCGGCAGCCAGCTATTGCAGCCGCGTCATTTTCATCAAGGACGGTCAGATCTATACGCAGCTGAACAAAGGCCAGCAGGAGCGCCAAGCCTTCTTCAGGGATATCATGTCCACGCAAGGTGTCCTCAGCGGGGTGCAAAATGAGCATTAATAGCCTGATATTTCGCAATCTGAAGAAGAATCTCCGTAATTATTATTTGTATGTGTTTGCCCTGATTTTCAGTTCCGGTTTGTACTTTGCCTTTGTTACCCTGCAATATGATAAGTCGATGGATCCGGTGGAAGGATCGGTGAAAGGCGGAGCGGGTATCGCCACTGCTTCTGTACTCCTTGTATTTATCGTCGCTATCTTCCTGCTGTATGCCAATACGATCTTTATCAAACAGCGCAGTAAGGAGATCGGTCTGTTTCAGCTGATCGGGATGACGAAGAATAAAATCTTCACTATATTGAGTGCGGAAAATGCCATTCTTTATTTCGGCAGCCTCGTTTTCGGAATAATATTAGGGTTTATCGGCTCGAAGCTCTTGATCATGGTGATGTTTAAGGCTACCGGGGTGGAAGGGATAGCTTCCTTGTCCTTTTCAACAACAGCTTTTCTTCAAACCTTGATCGTATTTATTTGTATCTATGCACTCATTGCGCTGATGAATTTGTTTTTCATTAAACGTCAGACGATCCTGTCATTGTTCCACGTGAAATCAAAGACAGAACTGACAGCAAGAAAGCTGTCTGTTTTCCAGATCATCATCGGGATTTGCGGCATTGCCCTGATTGCGGTAGGTTATGTTGTTTCCGGAAAGCTATTCGATGGAGATTTCACCTCTATGAAGGAATTATTCGGAGTCATGTTCTTTATCTTGTTTTCTGTCATCCTTGGAACCTATTTATTCTACAAAGGGTCTGTCGCCTTCCTGGTAAGCCTTGTCAGAAAGCAAAAGGGCGGTTACCTGAACATCAAGCAGGTATTGTCCCTTTCATCCATCATGTTCCGGATGAAGTCCAATGCAACGCTTCTAACCATCATCACGACAGTATCCGCATTGGCCATCGGACTGCTTTCCTTGAGTTATATCACGTTCTATTCCGCTGAAAAAATGGCTTATAACTATACGGGTGGAGCAGATTTCTCCTTATTGACAGAAAAAGATGCCGAAGCCTTCCGTCAGGCAATGGATGATAATGATATCGCTTATACAGAAGACAAAGCGGAAGTGTATACCGTACAGCTCAATTTCGAGAAAATCCTGCAGACGGAGCTGGAGCTGAACTTTAATGCTTCCATGATGGATACGGCTGTCATCAGCGAGAAGGCAGCAGGGTTGGATGTGGCGCCGGATGAGCTGAAATTGACCGGCTATAATGAGCTGCTGCAGCGTTTCATGTCTCTGAAGGACAAGGGAGATGTAGTTATCCATGGGAAAGAGAAGGAAACAGCACTGCATTATACAGGCATGGAGGACGAATACCCGATTTCTAATTATTACACCATGGGCGGATTGCCGACAATGATAGTCGATGACGCACTGTTCCAGGAGCTGAAGCAGGATATCAATCCAGATTTGAATCAAGGCTATCACTGGTATTTCGGTTATACGATTGAAGATGATGATCAATTGACAAAGGCGAATGCTATATTCAATGATTTGGATTTTGAGGCAAAGGATAATAGTGAATCCAGAATCGACGCCGCTAAGGAGCAGAAATCGACGATGGGCTTGGCTTTATTCATTGTAGGATTCCTCGGCCTGACATTCCTGATCACGTCTGGCTGTATCCTGTACTTCAAGCAGATGGATGAAGCAGAAAGCGAGAAACCAAATTATACGATCCTCCGCAAGCTTGGCTTCACGACTGCGGATCTTCGCCGGGGCATCCAGCGCAAGCAACTGTTCAACTTCGGTATTCCGCTTGTCCTCGGGCTCATGCACAGCTATTTTGCTGTCCAGTCCGGCTGGTTCCTGTTCGGTTCGGTGATGATGACACCGATGATCATCGTAATGATCATTTATACAATTCTGTATTCGATCTTTGGCATCCTTTCTGTTGTCCATTACAACAAAGTCATTAAACAATCACTTTCATAAGGGGCTGCATGCAGCCCTTTTCTTTTTTGGGAGGTGTCATATGTTTATTCATCAACTGATCTTCCGAAATATAAAAAGAAATCTGCGACACTATTATTTATACTTTTTTGCACTTGTCTGCAGTACGGCATTATATTTTGCCTTTGTCACCCTGCAATACGAGGCCGCGGCCGGAGAATTGGACGATTCATTCAAAGTGCAGGCGGGTATTGAAGTAGCCTCTTATTTGCTTGTATTCATTGTAACGGTGTTCCTTCTGTATGCGAACGGATTGTTTTTGAAGCGGAGAACAAAGGAGATCGGATTGTATCAGCTGGCCGGGATGACGAAAGGGCAAGTCAGTTTTTTGTTCATGATGGAAAATGCCATACTTTATGCTGGGAGTCTTTTGGCAGGCATATTAACCGGGTTTATAGGATCCAAACTATTGATGATGATGATTTTGTATAAGATGATTGGAATGAGTCAGGTTGTTGTTCTGAAGTTCACTTGGCAAGCAGTCGGCCAAACAGTGATAGTGATCATGATCTTATATGTACTGCTCATGGTGATGACTACCCTGCAAATCGGGAGACAAGCGCTGCTGGCTTTATTCCAGCAGCAAAATAAAACAGAATCTCCTGATCAGCGTGTCACTTGGTACCAAGTTGCCATCGGGATTGCAGGAATCCTGTTGATTACTTCTGGTTATTATACTTCTGCGATTCTCTTCGATGGTGATTTTGGGGACTTTGCAGCTTTGACAAGAATGATGGGATACACACTGGCCAGTACCATGATCGGAACGTATTTTATCTATAAAGGCTCTGTCACGCTGCTGCTCCTTATTATTCGAAAAAGCAAGCAAGGGTATTTGACAATCCAACAGGTGCTGTCGATTGGTTCGATTATGTTCCGGATGCGCACGAATGCTTTCTTACTCACGGTCATCACGACAGTCATGGCACTGGCAATCGGTTTTCTATCCCTTGGCTCCATATCCTATTATTCTGTTGGAAAAGATGCTGATTCTGCAACTGGAGGGGCAGATTTCTCTTTCGAATCCAATGATGATCAGCAGCAATTCCGCCAGAAGCTGGACAAAGCAGCAATCGGATTTAAAGGGGAAGAAAAAGACATTGTTCAGTTGGATGCCGACATATCAGCAATCCTCGAAGAAGACAGTAACATGTCATCCCTGCAGAATATGACATTCATTCCGGCAGAGCAAGCTGGGTTTGATGTAGAAACTGGTCATGTCATCTTAGCAGGGGATGATGACCGATCGAATGCAGCTGCAACGTTCCATGCAGGAGAAATAGTTGTCCATCCAGCTGGTGGAGATGTACATTTGCATTTGGAAGACATTGTAAACCGTTCTCCGCTGCCAACTATCGTGACGTACGGCGGTCCTGCAGCAGTAGTCGCTGCAGCTGATTTTCAAAAACTCCGACATGATGATGCAGCTGAGCAGCAGACACTTTACTTCATCACTCTCCAGGATGAGGAAGATGAAAAAGAAGCCGTAAAGTTATTTTCTAAGCTGAACATAGAGGGATGGGCTATGTCCAAGCAGCTAGCTTTGGAATCCAGCAAGCTGGCAATGGGTCTGTACATGTTCATCGTCGGATTTTTGGGACTTGCTTTCTTGCTTACCTCCGGCTGTATTCTATACATCAAGCAAATGGACGAAGGTGATAGGGAGCGGCCTACGTACATGATATTGCGCAAGATCGGATTTACGAAAACAGATTTGCGTAAGGGAATTGTCCGCAAGCAGCTCTTTCATTTCGGGATTCCTCTTGCCATAGGGTTGTCTCATGGTTATTTTGCAGTGAAGTCCGGATGGTTTTGGTTTGGCACCTCTTTATGGCTGCCGATGGTGACAGTCATGATTGTATTTGCTTTGCTTTTTTCCGCTTTTGGTATGTTATCTGTGCTTTATTATAAAAGCGTCATTACAAGATCCCTTCAGGACAGTCGATAGACTGTCCTTCTTTGTATATGATAGCCTGTAGTTAACCAAAGAGGCGGAAGGGTATAGGGAAGTGAGAGTGTGATACATACTAGTAGCAGCAAAGGAGGAGAATCGCATGAGAATACAGATGATTCTTTTTGCAGCCGTTTTGATGCTTACGGCTTGCGGAAATGATGAGCCGCAAACGCAAGGTCATGTACATTCAAATGACACAGATCATATGCAGCATGATGAATCGGGTGAATTACCGGAGGGTCTTGAAGAAGCGGAGGATCTTGAAGAAGCGGAGGATCCCAAATTCCCGCCTGGCAGCAAGGCAATCATCCAAGCCGATCATATGGAAGGAATGAAGGGTGCAGAAGCGACCATTGTCGGTGCCTTTGATACATATGCATATGAAGTGACATATACATCCACGGACGGTGAGCATGTGGATAATCATCGCTGGGTCATCCAGGAAGAGCTGAAGGAAGCGGATGAACATCCGCTAGAGCCAGGAATCGAGGCGACGCTTACGGCGGACCATATGGAAGGGATGAAAGGTGCCACTGCGATTGTGGAGGATGTCGAGGATACAACGGTGTATATGGTGAATTATAAGTCGATGGCAACAGGGGAAGAAGTGAAAAACCATAAGTGGCTCACCGAGGAAGAGTTGGCGCCTATGAAGGATAGCTCCGATTGAAGGGGCTATTTTTTATGTAAAAATTCACTTTACAAAACGTAATCGTTACGATAATATACAAAACGTAATGATTACGAATTTATTGGCATACATATATATTTGAGGGGGAAAACGGATGCGGAAATTTCTGATAAAGACATTGGGAATGGCGATACTTATCTTGCTGCTGGCAGCATGTACGGATAATGCCGATTCAGAAGGAGACAAGAAGCACCTCGCCTTCGTATATAATTTTGCGACCAATTCCTTGGATCCGAATGTGGATTCCAGTTATGTACCACTGCGTGCCGGAATGACAGAAACGCTGGTCAGATTGAATGAGGAAACGTTGACAATCGAACCGTGGCTTGCTGAGAGCTGGGAAGGCACAAACGAGGGGAGGGAGTGGACGATCAAGCTTCGTGAAGGCATCGATTTCCAAAATGGAAAACCGATGGATGCGGCTGCGGTGAAAGCATCATTGGAAAGATCCTTGAAGGATAATGTAGCGATCCAGAATGCACTGAAAATCGATGCCATCGAAGTAATGGATGATAGGACCCTGCATATCACGAATACACAGGCGTTTCCTGAGTTCGTATCGGAGCTTGTAAACCCAAATGTATCCATCATTGATGTGGAAGCAGGCGACTTTGTCAATAATCCGATTGGGACAGGCCCTTTCAAGCTTGAATCATTCACGCCTGGCAGTAAATTGGAGCTAGTTCGGAATGAGGGCTATTGGGATGAAAAAGCTAAACTTGATTCTGTGACCTTCTCCTTCAATGAAGATGCGAATGCTCGTTCTTTAGCTTTGGAGTCAGGTGATGCGGATGTCGTCTTCCGACCGGAAGTGGAAAGCATCGGGAGCTTGGAGGAGAAGGAAGGCGTGAAGGTGGAATCGACCGAAACCTTCCGCGTGCACCAGCTGACGATGAATATGGAGCGGGAAGCCCTGAAGGATGTGAATGTTCGCAAGGCTTTGGATGCCTTGATTGATCGGGAGGAAATTGCACAGTCTGTATTGCTAGGATATGCAGAGCCGGCAAAAGGGCCGTTCCCTGGCTCCCTGCCATTTGCGCCAAGCTATAGTGAACATGAAACGGGAGAAGATGTTGCAAAGGAATATCTTGAAAAAGCTGGCTATACCCTCGTGGATGGCAAAATGCAGAAAGACGGGGAGCCTCTTGAGCTTACCATGCTGACCTACTCTTCCAGGGCTGACCTTCCATTGATCGCACAGATATTCCAATCGGATGCGAAAAAGCTTGGTATTGACGTGGAACTGCGTCAAATAGAGATCCCGGAAGAATACATGGCATCAAATCGGGATTGGGATTTAGCCACATACAGTAACCTGACAGCCCCTCGTGGTGATGCTGGATATTACTTGAATGCCACATATCACCCAGACGGAGCTTTGAATTTCAGTGGTGCAGATGAACCAGAGCTGACGAGGATCATCGATGAATTAAATGTAACAGTCGATGCCGATAAGCGTGCAGAGCTATCTGAAGCAGCTGCCGATTACGTAGATGAAAATCAAATCAATTCATTTGTGATTTATCCAGACACGCTCGTTGCCTATGATGAAACGAAAGTGAAGAACTGGGTCACGACAAGAAGTGAATATTATATGATAACAAATCAATTGGATGTGAAGTGATGTTTCGTATCATTGGGAGAAGATTGCTGGAGGTTGTACTGTTCGTCTTATTCGTCACCTTCTTCAGTTTCCTTTTCCTTCGCCTTGCACCAGGTGATCCAGCGCTTACGATCCTGAATGTGGATGAACTGAATGTAAGCCAAGAGCAGGTGGAGGCGCTGAGGGAGGATATGGGCTTCAACGATCCATTACTTGTCCAATATGGAAAGTGGCTGCTGGATTTCCTTCGTCTGGATTTCGGCAATTCCTATATCACCAGTCAGCCGGTATCGGAGATGCTGCTGACTGGTCTTCCGGCTACATTGGAGCTGACCATCGGTTCCTTGATCGTCATGCTGCTGGTCGCGATTCCATTGGGATCCCTTTCCGCTTTATACAAGGATAGCTGGATCGACCATGTCAGCCGCTATTTCTCCATCATTGGTGCTGCCGTCCCCAGTTTCTGGCTCGGACTGATCATGATTGATATGTTTGCTGTCAGATTAAGCTGGTTCCCGACAATGGGACGTGACAGCTTGCTATCCCTTGTGCTGCCGGCAGTGACATTGGGACTTGCTATTGCGGGTGTTTATGTACGGCTGCTCCGTTCCAGTCTGTTGGACTCCTTGGGACAGGAGTTTGTCCGCGCGGCAAGGGCGCGGGGTATTTCGGAAGGACGCATCTTCTTCTCGCATGCTTTCCGACACAGCTTGCCGCCAGTCATCACGGTATTCGGTGTCAGCCTGGGCAGCTTGATCGGCGGTGTTGTCGTGGTGGAAGTATTATTTGCTTACCCCGGTGTAGGAAAGCTCGTCGTTGATTCTATCCGTCAGCGTGATTATCCGCTGATTCAAGGCTATATCGTCCTGATGGCGGCTATTGTCTTCATCGTGAATACATTAGTGGATCTATCTTATCGATATGTAAATCCTGAACTTCGATTAAAAGAAAGGAAGCTCAGCTAGATGAGTGTCATGGCTCTTTCCCCTGAAAAAATAAAGAAAACCAAGGCCTGGCTGATCAGTGCGCTTTTGGTCCTGTCATTGGCAGTGGCGGCATATACGTTCCTTTACTTGAAGCATGATGCCAACATGACAGATGTCGGGAACCGGCTGGCATCCCCATCGTGGGAGCATCCCATGGGGACGGATCATTTAGGCCGTGATGTGCTCACGAGGCTCTTACTCGGATTCCGTTTGACTGTCGGCTACAGTTTGATTGCTTTGGCTGCAGCAGTTATGATCGGTGTTCCTTTCGGCCTGCTTGCAGGAATACGGGGAGGCTGGGTCGATCGGCTATTCATGCGGATCGCCGATGGTTTCCTTGCTTTCCCCGATACAGTGATTGCCATTGTGCTAAGCGGTCTGCTGGGGCCGGGTATTGGTAACTTGCTGTTTGCCATCGTTCTTGTAAAATGGGTCAACTATGCCCGGATGGTACGCAGCACAGTGCTGACAGAAGTGCAAAAAGACTATATCACCATTGCCAGGATCAATGGTCTGTCCACGTTTACGATCATGCGCAGACATCTTATGCCGCATATCATCGGGAATGTCCTCGTCCTGTCCAGTTTGGATTTCGGTAAAATCATTTTGCTCATTTCTTCGCTTTCATATATCGGTCTTGGTGCACAGCCGCCGACCCCGGAGTGGGGCGCCATGCTGAATGAATCCAGGCCTTACTTCCAGGCGAACCCCGAAATGATGGTCTATCCTGGACTGGCCATCGTTGCAGTGGTGTTAGTGGCGAATGTTCTCGGTGACTATTTACGAGATGAATTTGATGTGAAAAAGGAGGTGCAGCCATGATTTTATCAATCAAGGATTTAACGGTATCACATGGAGAAAAAACGCTTGTGGATCACGTCAGTCTTACCATCGATAAAGGAGAATGGTTCGCCCTCGTTGGTCAAAGCGGCAGCGGGAAAACGATGCTGTCACAAGCGATCGGTCAACTGCTTGGACCTAATCTAAGTGCATCCGGAAGCGTCATTTATCAAGGGGATAATATTCTTGAACGGACGAAACAAGAAATGAAAGAGTTGAGAGGAAAAGCAATCAGTTATATTTTCCAGGACTATCACGGCTCCTTCACACCTTTCCTGACGATCCTGCAGCATATGGAAGAGTATTTGCAAACACATGGAGTGAAAGAAAAGCAAAAGCGTAATGAAATGACGAAAGAGGCGCTGGAATCTGTCGGTCTGGATGCCAGCTTTGGTAAGCGATACCCATTCCAGCTGAGCGGCGGCCAGCTGCAGCGTGCTTCTATCGCACTTGCACTTCTTTTGGAGCCGGACATCCTGATTGCTGATGAAGCAACGACTGCGCTTGATAGCGTATCTGCGCATAGGATCCTTTCCTTGCTGCAAGAGCTGCAGCAAAAAACAGGCTGTGCGATTCTTTTCATTACACATGATTGGCGCCATGTTGTTCGCTATTCCCATAAAATCGCTGTCATGAAGGATGGTAAGATCATGGAAGTCGGAACAAAACAAAAGCTCATCCATCAGCCGGAACATGCATATACGAAGCAGCTGATTCAAGCTGCCCCGACATTGCCCATGCGCGTCAGGGAGATAAGCAAATGAGGCGCGTTGTCGAAATGCATGATCTCAAAAAAAGCTATACTCCCGGTAAGCTGGCTGTCAATGATGTCTCTCTCTCCATTCACGAAGGTGAAAGCTTAGGCTTGGTAGGGGAAAGCGGATGTGGAAAAAGTACATTGGCGCGCTGCCTGTTGGGAGTAGAGACAATTGATGGCGGATCGATTATATTTAATGGAGACCCCCTTGCGAATGCCAGCCGGAAAGACTTTCGAAACTATCGCCGCAACGTACAGACCGTCTTCCAAAATCCAACCGCCTCTTTGAATCCGAAGATGAGAATCAAAGATTCACTGCTGGATCCATATTTGCAGTTCCAGCATGAACTTCAGCTAGGGCACTTTCATTTCTCCTCCAAGCAAGCATTTGTACAGCAGCTGCTGGAAACGGTGGAACTGCCAAAAGAGCTGGGGGATCGTTTTCCGCATGAGCTGAGCGGCGGACAAAAACAACGGGTGACCATTGCCCGTGCCATCAGCATCGAGCCCAAGCTCATCGTCCTGGATGAACCAACGGCAAGCCTGGACGTCCTTTCCCAGGGAGCGATATTGAAGCTTCTTGCTTCTCTCCAGGAAACACTAGGTATGTCATACTTGTTTATTTCCCATGACCTTGCTGCTGTTTATCAGCTTTGCCAGCGCATCGCAGTCATGAAAGATGGCGAGCTGCTCGATTTGTTTGATAAAGAAGATATTTATGATAATCAGCGTCACAATTATACAAAGGAATTGATCGGCATATTTTAAGCGGATACTCTCTGGGAGCATCCGCTTTTTTATGCTTCGAATTGCTTCAGGAGATCACCTAAAGACATCTCCCCGATGTTTCCCTCTGGCCGCTTCCGGACAGCAACTGTTTTATCCTGCATCTCCTTATCCCCGACAATAAGCAGATAAGGCACTTTCTGCTGGGAGCCTTCCCGTATTTTCAGCCCGATTTTCTCCGAACGATCGTCAACGGACACGCGATAGCCTGCTTTTTGAAGATACTCGCCAACGGCCTTGGCATATTCTGCGTGCGCATCGCTGATCGAGAGTATGCTTGCCTGAACCGGTGCCAGCCAGAAGGGGAAGTCGCCTGCATAATGCTCGATGAGAATGGCCATGAAGCGCTCGATCGATCCATAGATGGCACGATGGATCATGATTGGCTGTTTGCGGCTGTTTTGCTGATCGATATAGCTGCAGCCGAATTTCTCCGGCATTTGGAAATCCAGCTGGACAGTGCCGCATTGCCAGCTTCTTCCGAGACTGTCGAGAATGTGGAAATCGATTTTCGGACCGTAAAATGCACCGTCACCGGCATTCACCTTATAAGCGATCCCTTGTCTTTCAAGGACATTCTCCAAGGCAGCCTCCGCTTGATCCCAAATTGCGGGGGAACCCATGAAATCTTCTGGACGAGTGGATAGCTCTACCTCATAAGAGAAACCGAACAGGCTGTAAAAATCATCGATCAAATGAAGGACTTTTTCCACTTCTTGTTCGATTTGATCCTCACGGACGAATAGATGCGCGTCATCCTGTGTAAATGATCGGACGCGCAGAAGCCCGTTCAGTGAACCGGATAGTTCGTGACGGTGCACCAAGCCCAATTCGGCATAGCGCAGGGGGAGATCCCGATAACTGCGGAGCTTGCTGTTATAAATCAGCACTGCACCAGGACAGCTCATCGGTTTGATGGCGTAGCGCTGATCATCGACTTCGGAGAAATACATATTTTCGTGATAATGATCCCAGTGACCGGACCGTTCCCAGAGCTGCTGCTTCATCATGATCGGCGTCTTGATTTCATCGTAGCCAGCTTGGGCATGCTTTTCTTTCCATAATTCCTCCAGTTTATTGCGCAGTGCCATTCCCTTTGGCAAGAAGAAGGGCATGCCTGGTGCTTCCTCCATGCTCAGGAATAGCTCGAGCTGCTGTCCTAGTTTACGATGGTTCCGTTTTTCTGCTTCAGCTTGTTTGTTCATGATAATTTCCTCCTTTGAAATAAAAAAGACCACAATCCTCCCGTGATCGGGACGATTGTGGTCGTGGTTCCACCCAGATTTCCGCCAATGCATTGGCGCTTGTATGAGATAACGGTTCCTCCGATAGCGGATACTGTGACTTCCCCGCCATAGCTTGAAGGTGGTAATCCAAATCGTTCTCCTGCAGGGCTCTCAGCCGTTGACCCTGCTTTCTGTTTAGGAGAGGGATGACTTGCATCATGTCCTTCGCATTGCTTTTCCGATATGAAATTGTAAATAAAAAAGACCGCAGTCATCTCCCTGAAGGGACGATTGCGGTCGTGGTTCCACCCTAATTCCACCAGCAAACAGCTGATGCTCTTAAAAAAGCGATAACGGTCTTCCCGATTACGGATACTTGAGTTCCCCGTAATAGCTCCAAGGCGGTAATGCATGTGCTTATCTGCGAAGGTTCCAGCATTTCCTTCGCTCTCTGGAAGAAAGAGGCGCGTGCATGTTGTCCTTATCAACGCTTCTGTTGTGTTGTATGCTCATTATACAGATACTGGATATAGACGTCAAATGGAAATGAGGGATTTTTATGCAGGATTGGATCGGAACGGAAAAAACTATATAATGATTTGATTACACAGCGCATCAAAAGATAGGCAGATCGGATATATCAGCTATTATCAATTGATTTAGTTTTAGTGTAGTAAAGCGGATACATCTTATAAGGTATTACATAACCAAAGGGCAACATATAAATATTGTTGCCCTTCATTAATATGCACTTCTTTTAACCTTGTTTTCTTAAATGACCTCCATTTCTGTTTGTATTGATTTAGTATTAGAACCAGTCTGCTCATCGCTTTAAAGAAATCTTCGTATTTTCTCACTATGATTAGAGATATTCTCTCTTTACTCCTAGTTCTTCTTATTTAAGTGGAGCAATAGCCGTTTATGCAGTATTTTATTTATATTATATTATATGGATCCATTGGGAATAAGATATTTTGTGGTTTTGACCTGGATGGATACTTCTGCTAATAATCTTCTTATTATTATCTCCTGTTATTTCTTCATTATCTCTATCATTCCCTGACAATTTGGAATCCTCGGCTATATTGTCATGCAGTCAGTTTGCCTTTTCTGATAGCATCTGCTTTATACATAGTGTATAACTCTATGGATACTTTAAAAGGAACATCCAACATTCTGGTAGTCTTTGCAGGATTGGAGCGTGATACTACAGCAAAAGAAGATAGATTGAATATCCTTTGCATTAAGGTCTGTGAAAATCTTAATTCCTCCAATCTAGATCTGGAGGTGATAATAACAGTGCTCGACAATCTGCATTTCTTTAACTGAATACTATCTCCTTCAAAAGAATAGCCACTAAATAACCCACTTCGTATTTGACTAATCAGGATATAGGATACTAATACAAAAGCTACGTACCAAAAAGAAGGCAAGTAGAAGTATACTATTGCTATTGCTGCCAACCATAAGTAACTTGTTCGTATCAGCTTTGGGATTATAGACTTTTTAGGAACTGTAGTCATAACTTCATGTAGACGAAATTCGGGTAACATTTCTTCAATAAGGGATCTTGCTTTCTTCTCGTTAATAAAGGGAAACAGAACATTGGAGGTCTGGACTTCTTGATTATCACTGTCATTAGTGCTAATTATTCGTACTTTAACTAGACCGGTAAGTTTATTTAGTAATGAATATTTGATACTTACAGCTTGTATTTTGTGTTTTGGAATTGAAAAGTCTGTTTTATTTACTCTTCCCTTGCTGATAAAGATTCTATTTTGATCAGTAGCTACGGAAAAGTCACCATACTTAAGGTAAGTCTTAAGTACACCATACCCAGTGGATATGATAAGCAATGATAATATTCCCAAAGACATGAGCCACCAGCTACTTGTAAAGAAACTTACTACTTGTTCCACATTCAGTTGGACGGAAAATAACCTCTCTACATTTCCATAAAATGAATAAAGTAACGTAAAGAACAAAACAAGCTTTAAAGATGTAACTGATCCAATAATAATCTCCTTATTAGAGATTTGATAGATAGTTTTCCTTAAAGGATGCTTAAGAGTACTCATTTCTTGTTCTTCCGCATCTGGATTGTCTTTCAGTATAGAACCGTACTTAATTAAATTATGTTTAATCTCTTTTGAACTTTCATGAGTTAACATGTCTAATTTTACTGAGCTTTTATTATCATTTGCTCCTACGTCTAATAAAAGTATGGTTAATCCTAATAATCGATGGAAAAAAGGTGTATATTCATTTATACCTTGTATTCGTTGGAATGGAATGTGCCGGTCTATCTTTATAAAGCGACCACTCTTTATATGCAGCCCTTCATTATCAAAGAAGTATCCAAAATGCTTCCATTCTAGGACAATTGAGATAGCTTTATAAATACTATAAGCTGCAATAATCCATTTGACATTATCAAAAGGGAAAGGCGAAAACCTAGTTGTAGAGATAACCGATAAAAATATCGAGAAGAAGATTATCTCTCTCAGCGACCGGAGAGCTTTTAAACCCATCCATAATGGAGGGAGTCTTTTATAGACTGTTTCTGGATTGCTTATACTACCCATCGATATGCCTCGCTTCCCCATTGGAATTGGTTATATTCATTCCGGACAAGTCGGATATCAGTTGGCGAATGTGCTGGGCTTCTTGTTCAGGTAGCGCTGGGATTTCGTGTACATAAGCTATAGTACCAATTTTTAGAGTGGATAGATTATATCGTTTCAGCAGAGGGTGCTGATACGTGTTTACATAGTAGACCTTATTCATAGGGATGATTTTATAAGACTTCTTCAGGAAACGACCATATTTGAGTTGAATGCTGTTCTCGTTAACTTCATATCTCCAAGTCCTTTGCTTGAATTTTGGTATATAAAAGAACTCAATTATGAAGGAAAGTACTAAAAGGATAGTACCTAAAAGGAAAACAGTATCCCACCAATTAGGCCAATTATAAGTAGTCTTTAGAAGGTATAGTACTCCTAATATACAAAATACGACTGAATAGACGATAATATCGACTAATCTCCAATACTTGATTGCATACGGAGAAATTTTCTTGGAAGGTTCTTTAAGTGTTAAATGCATAGAAATCTCCCTTATAAATGTTTATACAGTGAAATTATAGCACCATATTTCTCCTAATAATGATAAAGAAAATATGAAGTTAAACAACCCACTTTTTACATTTAGTTAATAATATTCCAAAAAGAGGGAAAAGGGACTATTATGAAAGTACGAATTTAGATTATTTTGGAAAATGTTATTGTATTAAAGATTTTGCTGTTTTATATTGATTGTGCAAGCTTGCAAAATATTTGAAAAAAAGGAGAATGAAAAATTATGGGAGCAGCATGGGCGCTAATTTCAAGACTATCAGGGGCAGCATACAACTGGGCAGCAAAAAATATCGGCACAGTTTGGAACTGGATCAAAAACGGTGCTACTTTCGAGTGGATCAGCGATAAGATTGATTCCATCATTAACTAATACTTATTAAAAAAAGGGATAGAGTCGCAACCTCTATCCCTTTTCTATCTAATAAACAGTGGGCGCTGTTTATTAGCTTCCATACATATTCTTATTTAGGCCCCCACGACCAGAATAAGATTCGTCTCATACAGCTTACGCTTCAGAGAAGATATTGTATAGAAGAATGAAAACATGGGTGCACATATTATACTATAACTGTATTTCCATGTATATTCTTTTAAACAGGGAATATGACGTTCAAAGGTCTTTTGTTTTCATAATATCCATTTCCTTATGACGTCGTTTTTGAAGGGATTTTCTTCCTCTGACCCACTCTTCTATCAATAGGATTAATCCAATGATCAGTAGTACAACGAACATAGTGACACTTTCAAGTCTGTTTGTAATAAACATCCAAGACATTGCAGCAATAAATATTACAGGTATGAAAAAACCGAATATGAAGCCATTTCTAGTAGCCATAAAATATTGGATTGCTGACAAAACAAAGATTATGAGGAATACGGATAACTCAGGCATTTAAATCCCTTCCTTTTCGCTATTGTATTTTTGGATGATTAGTCGAGCATCTTCAAGTGTTATACGTTCTTCTATTGCTAATTTCTTTATAAAGCTAACCAACTCTTCAGATTCACTTTCTTCCACTAATTCAATTTTTTGTATCAGTCGATTCAATCTTAGCCGCACTGTTGGATAAGATACTTCATACGCTTTGGCTAAGTCCTTTAATGAACCAGAATTAAGGATGAACTTACGTATAAATTCAAGGTCTTCAGAATCCAACGATAAGATCCACGAAGGAACGTCCTTCTTGTTCATCTCTTTCCCCCCTTGGTTATAATAATAACACGATTTTAATAAAATTAAACATATTTTTATTATTTTGTTTAAAGTAATTAAGGTTTATCTTAACTTTATTCAAAAAACTCTGGATGTCATGTGAAGTATTTGATACCATATCCTTGAAAGTTCCCTTGGTGTTCCCATAAAAAAGTGTTTGAAGGAGGAAACTAATAATGTTAGCCGTTTGTTTCAGAGAATTTAAAAGTTTGTTCAAAAGCATACGTTCTTTAATCATAATAGGTGTTATCTTCGGTGTAACACTTGGCGCAGCCAAACTTGTCAGTTCATTTCAACGTCAACTTCAAGAATTGGGATTAGGTGATAGCGCATATGCAACAGGTCTATTGATCTTGATTCTCATAGCAAGCCCCCTCTTTGTATCCACTCTCACACACAGTACGATAAATGAAGAATTTAAATCCAGGACCATCAGGTTCATTGCGACAAAAACCTCAAGAGAAAACATTGTGATTGGTAAGTTTCTTGGGAATTTATTTTTTTGGATCGTTTGCTTATTCGTTGCCTTATTGTTAATTATCCCCTTCTCCAAGGCCTTTCACGTCCCGGAACTTATGCAATCCATCGTTTTTGTATCTTATTTTGTAGGATTGTCCTTATTGTTATCGACTCTTATTCCAAAACCCGGAGTGACTGGCTTTCTAGGAATGGCCATTGCGGTTGTCGTACCAATATTAGGTCTTTGGAGTATAGCATCTGAAAATATATTCCTTAAGATATATAGCTACATTACACCATACTATTTCTTCAGTCAGGATAATGACTTATATATCTATATAGTATTGATCTTCCCTATTATCTTTTTAGCTATAAGCCTATTCACAATTAGAAAGAGGGATTTATAATGTACGCAATAGAGACAAATAATCTCACAAAAAAGTATGGTGAAAAAACAGTCGTTAACCAAGTTAATCTAAAAGTCAAAAAGGGATCGGTATTTGGTTTTTTAGGTAAAAACGGTGCCGGTAAGTCTACATTGATTAACATGTTAACTGGTTTAGCAATCCCTACTTCAGGAACTTTCAAATTAAATTTGAATGATTCAGGTTCGAAAAAGAAAGTGCAGGCTAAGGTGGGAGTAATGCCGGATTATTCATCTTTCTACGATGATTTATCCGCATTAGAACATCTAAGGTATTTCAGCAAGATCCTGGGAGTGAAAATGAAGAAAGAGGAATATATTAGACTGCTTGAAATGGTTGGTTTAGAAAGCGACACCAAGCTAAAGGTCAAAAAGTTTTCTTTTGGTATGAAGAAAAAGCTGGGGATTGCACAGACCTTATTAAATAATCCCGATATCATCTTCTTGGATGAACCAACATCCGGAGTTGATGCTAATTCTGTTTTGACTATACATTCTCTTATAAAAGATATATCAAGTGATGGTACTACGGTGTTCCTAACATCACATAACTTAGACGAGGTCGAGAAATTATGTGATGAGATATCTATAATGGACAAAGGTGCTATAAAGCTACAAGGGAGTATCGATTCCTTAAAAAAGGAATTCCAAAAAAACCTAACTGTTACCGTTAAGCACGGCCATATACCTGCGCAGCATAAAGATAACTTAAAGCATAAACTAGATTCCCTTGCATCAAACGTAGAGTGGGAGGAAGAATACGTAAGGTTTGTAGTAGCGGAAGAGAAAAAGATTTCTTCCATAAATCGTTTATTTACTGGATTGGATGTAGACGTATATCGAATTCAGGTATATGAACCGTCATTAGAAGAGATATTCCTGAATACGGGAAAAGAAGAAACTGTTCCTTTAAGATCTCATCATGCTGTTTAATCCAAAAATTTATCATCGCTGTAAACAACAGCTATGTTAACCAGGGTTAAAAGAACAATAGGCCTGCCCGCTGGTTGCTCCCTACATTGGCACTTAGAGTTGTTTAAGTGCTTGGAGCCGTTCGGCGGTCGTTTGTTTGAAGGATATTATCTGGAGTGAGCAGCAGGGCTTTGCATCACTATCTGCCACGGTAAGACGAAAACGAAGAAATTCCTGCAATGGGCTGCTCTATCATTGTAATGCAAATAGAACCGCAAATTCGCGGTTCTATTTTTTTAATTTTGACTATCGATGAGATGCAGGCAGAAGTCGAGATCTTTTTCCAAATGCTGTTTCATTAATTCCTCTGCACGTTCTGGCTGCCGGTCCTTTATCGCTTGGAAAATATCTTCATGCTCCTCAATCAGAAAAGGGCGGTTGTAAAATACCACGGTCTTACGGAATAAGTAAATGATGCTTTGCATGCGGTTGATTGTATCGATCAGTCTGTCGTTGCCGCTGGTTTGGACAATGATCTGATGGAATCTTTCGTTGGCATCCATGATTTCATCATAGGATCCGGTTTTTCCTGTTTCCACACAATCCGCCAATGTCTCCAATTGATCTGCGGAAGAATAGGTCGCCGCACAGCGTGCGCTGTATCCTTCCAAAAGCATGCGAACCTGAAAAATATTCCGCAGATCTTTATCAGTCGGCTTTACTACTTTTTTATTGATGATCAGCCCTTCATATTCCAATCTTTTGATCGCATCACGGATTGGCGTTCGGCTGAAACCGAGATCAGCTGCCAGCTTTTCTTCCGTGATTTTTTCACCGCTTTGCAGCTGACCGTTCAATATCTTGTCCCGTACCATTTCATAAGACTGCTGCACGGCTTTTTTCTTATCCATATTCATCTATCTCCACCTTAAGTTTTCCCATTCGGATAAAATCTGCAGGGTTTACCCTCATCATAACAAATCCTGATAAAAAGACAAATGCACCAGAATGCAAAACGAAAATAACAAAATTGTATACAATTTCTTGATTAAATGTATACAAAATAATATAATTATGTTTAAATTGAGAATGCAAACGTATTCAATACTTTTTTTGGAGGCGAACAGATCATCATGGAATCAAACATAGGCTTTATTGGACTTGGGATTATGGGGAAACCGATGGCATTGAATTTAATAAAAGCAGGTCAAAATGTAACCGCTTTTGATATTAATAAGGCTGCTGTCGAACAGCTGGCAGAAGCAGGAGCAAAACCAGCTCTGTCCATCCAGGAAGCAGTAGAAAACAATGATGTCGTGATTACGATGCTGCCTAGCGCAAAGCATGTAAAGGATGTCGTTTTGGGAGAAAACGGTGTAGCTTCATTTGCCAAAGCGGGCTCGATTGTGATCGATATGAGCTCACTATCCCCGGTTGACAGCGTGGAAATCGCAGCTGCATTAAAGGAAAGGGACATACATATGATGGACGCGCCAGTCAGCGGAGGAGAGCCAAAAGCGATAGATGGAACCCTCTCCATCATGGTAGGGGGAAAAGAGGCGGATTTCACAGCAACCAAGCACATCTTTGACATCATCGGAGCTGAGACCGTCCTGGTAGGAGATAACGGCAGCGGCGCAACCGCAAAGCTTGCAAATCAAATAATTGTGAACTTGAATATCGCAGCCATGTCCGAGGCGCTTGTACTGGCAGCAAAAGCAAATATCGATATAGAGAAAATGTATCAGGCAATCAGAGGAGGCCTTGCTGGCAGTGCGGTACTTGATGCGAAGGTACCATTGATTCTCGATCGCAACTTCAAACCAGGCGGCCGGATCGATATCAATCTGAAGGACATCACCAATGTCATGGATACTGCGCACAGTATCGGTGTTCCGCTTCCGCTTACAAGTCAGCTGCTGGAGATTTTCCATGCACTGAAAGCAGACGGAAAAGCAACGGATGACCATGGCGGCATTGTGCAATATTACGAGAAGCTTGCCCATGTAGAAGTAGGGAGGAAGTAACATGATGGCCGAGCAAACCGAGCGTCACGTCGATGAGCTGAAGCGACTTAAGGAAATGGATGATACAAAGGCGAAGCAGCTGCTGGATGAGGCACTGCAATCATTTAACAAGAAAATCATCGTATTGGATGATGACCCGACAGGGGTACAGACCATCCATGATATTTCCGTGTACACCGATTGGACGGCAGAAAGTATTCGTGCCGGGTTTAAAGAAGCAAACAGCATGTTCTTTATCCTTACGAATTCCAGAGCCTTCACTGCGAAAGAAACAGAGCAAGTGCATCAGGATATCGCTGCTGCCATCGCGCAGGTTGCCAAAGAGGAAGGTAAAGACTATATCATTATAAGCCGCGGGGATTCCACCCTGAGAGGCCACTATCCGCTGGAAACGGAAGTCCTGAAGCAGACGGTGGAAAAAGTAAGCGGTGACAAGTTCGATGGAGAAGTCATCTTTCCTTTCTTCAAGGAGGGAGGCCGCTACACGCTTGATGATATCCATTATGTCCAAAATGAGAACAGCTTGATTCCGGCTGGTATGACCGAATTCGCCAAAGACCGGACATTCGGCTTCACACATTCCCATCTCGGTAAGTGGGTGGAGGAAAAGACAGAAGGAAGATATCAGGCGGATAAGGCTACCTATCTATCACTGGATGAAATCCGGGCCATGGATATTGACGCACTTTTGGAGAAGTTATTGCAGGTGGAAGACTTCAATAAAGTCATTATAAATGCAGTCGATTACGCAGATGTGCAGATAGCTGTGACTGCCCTGATCCGCGCCATGAATGCGGGCAAGAAATTTATGTTCCGCACAGCAGCATCGCTGACAAAAGTAATCGGCGGGGTTTCTGACCGGGCGCTTTTATCAAAGCAGGATCTGATTGAAGAAAATGAGAAAAATGGCGGGCTTATTTTGGTAGGCTCCCATGTGAAGAAAACCACCCAGCAGCTCGAACAGCTAAGGAAATTGGATGGACTTCACTTCATCGAATTCAATACGCATTTAGTATTGGAGGAAGAGGCTTTCGGCAAGGAATTCAATCGCGTGCTGAAAGAGGCGGAATCGCTTATCAAACAGGGAAGAACAGTTGCTGTTTATACCCGGAGGGAACGTTTGGATCTTGGTCCGGATAAAAAAGAGGAAGAATTGCAGCTCTCAGTGAAAATCTCCAAAGCTGTCACTAGTATCGTGACTTCCTTGAGCGTACGTCCTAAATTCATTGTTGCCAAAGGCGGCATTACTTCCAGTGATATCGGTGTGA
The DNA here is from genome assembly GCF_037977385.1 of Terribacillus sp. FSL K6-0262. Taxonomy (NCBI): domain Bacteria; kingdom Bacillati; phylum Bacillota; class Bacilli; order Caryophanales; family Bacillaceae; genus Terribacillus; species Terribacillus sp. FSL K6-0262. The sequence goes on from NZ_CP150277.1 coordinate 1,804,742, forward strand.
ATGGCCTGGCGGTTAAACGGGCAACAGTGGCAGGGCAGATCAAGCCTGGTATTCCGGTATGGGTAACTGGAAGGGAAAGCAGATTCCCAGGCATCGCTTATGTGATCTTCCCGGGCAATGTGGGCGAAGTCACTACCTTAAGAGAAGTAATAGAGGAACTGGCGTACTAATATCAAGGGCAGTGCATTTCCGTAATGGGATGCACTGCCTAACAACCAAGGAGGTACATCATGCCAATTGTATACATATGCATCGGAGTGGCACTTCTGCTGCTGCTTATCACAGTCTTTAGGTTAAACGCTTTCATATCACTTGTGATTGTGGCGCTATTGGTAGGCATCATGGAAGGGATGCATCCTATTGAAGCCCTGGAGTCAGTAAAAAATGGGATTGGTTCTACGCTTGGGGACCTAGCCCTTGTATTGGGATTTGGAACCATGCTTGGAAAGCTGATGGCTGATTCTGGCGGAGCCCAGCGGATTGCGGATACATTGATTGCGCGTTTTGGACAAAATAAAGTCCAGATTGCGTTAGTCATTACAGCATTCATCGTAGGAATTGCTATGTTCTATGAAACCGGATTCATCGTCATCATCCCGCTCGTATTCACAGTGGCGATTGGCGCCAATCTACCGGTTTTATACATTGGAATGCCTGTTGCAGCGGCATTGATCACGGTGCATGGATTCGTTCCTCCTCATCCCGGACCGACTGCCATTGCTGTTATCTTTGATGCAAACATCGGCATCATGCTCTTGATTGGTCTGATCATAGCCATCCCATCTATTTTTATAGGCGGTGTGCTTTATACACGTATGTTTAAAATGGAAAATCTGCAAAGCGATATTCCTAAGAAACTATTCAACTCAAAACGGCTGGCAGATGATGAAATGCCAGGATTCGGAATCAGTATCTTCACCGCGCTGATCCCGGTCATTCTAATGTTCATCTATGCATTCATGGAGATTTTCTATCCTGATTCCAGTTTATTGGAGTATGTCGGATTCATAGGAGACCCGTCTATTGCATTGTTGATTGCTGTCATCCTGGGAGTGTTCACCTTTGGCTTGAATAATGGACGCTCGATGGAAGATGTCATGAACACGATAGCGGAATCGATTGCTTCCATTGCGATGATTCTATTGATCATCGGGGGCGGCGGTGCGTTTAAGCAAATTTTGATTGATAGTGAAGTAGATAAGTATATTGCAGGCTTCATGGAAGGATCGGGATTTTCACCGATCATCTTGACATGGCTGATTGCGGCGGTTCTCCGGGTTTCGCTGGGATCGGCAACTGTTGCCGGGCTCACAGCGGCCGGAATTGCGGCCCCATTGGCAGGTGCCGGTGCAAGCCCTGAATTAATGGCATTGGCAGCCGGTGCCGGAAGCATCACCTTCTCCCATGTCAACGACGCTGGTTTTTGGATTTACAAAGAGTACTTTAATTTGTCAATCGGCAAGACCATCAAAACCTGGTCTGTCAGCGTTACAATCATCTCGGTTGTCGGCCTGCTATGCATTTTATTATTGGATTTGTTTATGTAATAGCCTAAGGAAGGAAGATCAATATGTTATTGGATACAAAAGCAATGCTGCAGGATGCACAGAAAAACGGTTATGCTGTCGCAGCCTTTAATGTATATAGTCTGGAAACGGTTCAGGCTGCCATAGCGGCAGCCGAAGCAGCTGGCAGTCCAGTGATTATCGCATTGGGGGAGCGGTATGTGCCAGCGGTCGATATAGATGGATTTGCCGAAATGGTAAAAGGCCTGGCGCGCAAAAGCTCCATTCCGGTAAGTTTGCATCTGGATCATGCCTATGAAAAAGAAACGATCATCCGGGCAATACGCGCTGGGTTTGATTCTGTCATGTATGACGGATCGAAACATGACTTGGAAAATAATATAAAATATACAAAAGAGATAGTGGAGATAGCCCATTTAGCAGGAGTATCGGTGGAAGCGGAAATCGGCTCGATGGCAAGAGGGGCATTTTCTGATGAGGAAGAAGGAACGGGGGCACTGACTGATCCGAAGTTAGCAGAGGAGTTTGTCGAAGCTACTGGTGTCGACTTCCTGGCTGCAGCCATTGGGACGGTTCACGGGATGTATCAAGGAGAGCCGAATATTGATCTGGATTTACTCGAAGATATCAAAAAACGTGTTGATATTCCGTTGGTGCTGCACGGTGGATCTGGCACTCCTCAGGAAACGATTCGAAAGACGATCAACTCAGGGATTTGCAAGATAAACGTCAATACGGAAGTTTCCATAGCTGCTGTTAAACGCTTGAAAAGCCTGTTAGCGAAGGAAGATACCATGCATCTATCGGTTGTGATGGAAGCTATACAATCCGAAATCCAGCCTGTCATGGAGAGATTTATCAAGCTATTTGCGAATGATAAATAAGCGTGCGTAAAAAGGAATGACTCTGATATGAATTTTTCGGGGTCATTTCTTTTTTTATGCTATGCTTTTCCTGACAGTTGACAGTATGAAAAAAGATTTATTCTGTATTGTAAGAAAAAACAGAAACTAAATGATGGAAGATTTCGTTTAAACTAAAAGAATGGAGGATTGGTGATGAAGATTGGAAGAAAAGGCTTCACTTATGTGAGCGGTGTCCTGTTTATCGGTCTTGTGTCGTTTCTTGTCTTTCAATGGAAAGATGGTCGATCCGAACCCGCACCGCCTGTTTTGCAGGTGCAAGCTGGTGAAGAAATGATCACAGCCAAGCAAGGTGGTTACTGCTGGAATGAAAGAGGCAAAGCTGTTTGTGCAGATGCGCGGGACCCTTCAGAAGATCTTGATGAAGAACAAGTCTTAAGTATTGGATCCGGAGGGAATGCCGAGCTGAAATTTGACAGTCCGCCAGAAGCCATGGAAATGGAGATGAAAAGAGAAGGTGGAGAATGGGAAAAACAAGCAGTGACGGATTTGCAGCTGAAACTTCCAGAACGTAAAGGCAACTATGTATACCGGATAGCCGGGCAGTGGAATCAGGGAGACGTCAGCTATGCTTTTCAGGTGAAAACAGAGTAGGTGAGGATCATGAATATCGATCATCCGAGGGGAGAAAGGGCCTATGAAAACAAGAAAATTGACTGCCGCAGATGCAGAAGCGTATTGGGAACTAAGATTACTAGCATTGCAAGATCATCCTGATGCATTCAGTACCTCCTATGAGGATGCGATAAAACAGGAAGATCCAATCGGGAGGGTGAAAGGTAATTTGGAAAGCCCGGATGCAGAAACCTATGGAATCTTCAAGGAGGGCAAAATTGCCGGCAATGCAACGCTGAGATATGAGACACCTGTGAAACTGCGGCATCGTGCGGATTTGGTGGGGGTTTATCTAGCACCGGAAATACGGGGGAAAGGCTATGGCAAAATGCTTATCACAAAAATGTTCCAGGCTGCCCGTGGACGAGATGGCATCGAGAAGATAAATCTGGCAGTGGCAGACACGAACCCAGCAGCCAGGCATGTATATGAGCAGGCGGGCTTCAAACCATTTGGTGTTGAAGAAAAAGCTTTGAAAATGGGAGATACATATATATCGGAAATTCACATGACTTTGGTTTTGGAGGATGACAAATGAATTTTATCTTCGATTTGGATGGCACTATCTGCTTTAAAGGAAGACCTGTCACACAGCACATAATGGATACGCTGAAAGACCTTGAACAGAATGGACATCAAGTGATTTTTGCATCGGCAAGACCGATCCGGGATCTGCTCCCTGTCATTGATCATCACTTTCACTCCATTACGCTGATAGGAGGCAATGGCTCCTTGATCTCTAAAGGCGGGAAGATAATTTTCTCCCATGCATTTTCGCCCGTTCAATTGCATGCGATGGAGAGAGTGATAGAAGCCTACAAAGCCAGTTACTTGATAGATGGAGAGTGGAACTATGCCTATACAGGCGATCCAGCGCATCCCCTGAAATCGAGGGTCGATCCGGATGGTCTGGCTGAAGAAGTAAAATTGGAGGATCTCGAACAGGTAGTTAAAATTCTCGTTCTGGATTCTGCCGATCAAGAACAGGTGGCTTCAAAGGCAGAAAAGCTGGGACTTCGCGTCCATCGTCATCAGGGTGAAGGCATCGTGGACATCAGCCCTCCCGGCATTGATAAGTGGAGTGCCATCCAAGAAGCGGGGATCAAGGAAAAAGAATATATTGCTTTTGGCAATGATGCAAATGATGTCGAAATGTTCCGGCATGCCAAGTATGCCGTCATGATCGGGAAGCATGAAGAACTGGCGCATTATGCAGATGCAGCTATTCCGCTTGATGAAGCTTGTGAAGAGGGAATTGTGGCGATGCTGAAGGATTTGGCTGCCAACACCGGCAGGAAAGGTCAAAGAGAAGACGTACAAGCCTAAAGGAAACAATCAAAGAATGAAACTCTGGATTTGCAGAGGTTCATTCTTTGATCAACAAATAAATGAAATAGGGGGCACCTATCGCCGAAACAACCAGTCCGATCGGAATCTCCGAAGGCGCCAGGATCGTCCGCGATAATGTATCGGCTACGAGCATGATGAGCGCGCCGATGAGTGCACAGATCGGGAGCTGATGCTTGTGATTCGGTCCGACGATCCGTCTGGCCAGATGAGGTGCAACGAGCCCGAGGAATGTGATGGCACCTCCTGCTGCCACGCAAGCTCCTGCCAGTGCGACGGCAAGGAGCAGCAGGAGAGTCCGTTCCCTTTGAACCGGAGCCCCGACGCCGACGGCGAGTTGGTCACCGAGCGTCAGCACGTTCAATGCTTTTGCTTTGAAAATGGCAAATGGAACAAGTATGACGATCCATGGCAAGAGCGCCAGCACATAATTCCAGCTCGTCTGCCAGATGCTGCCGTTGAGCCAGATGGTCGCCTGGGTGAAATCCTTCGGGTCCATCATGAGCTGAAAGACGATGATCAGCCCGCCGAATGCTGCGTTTACACCGATACCGACAAGGATGAGCCGGACGGGAGAGACACCTTTTTTCCAAGCTAATGCGTAGATGAGGCTTGCTGCCAGGAAGGCACCTGCAAACGCAAATAGAGGCATGATGAATACCTGCAGGCTGCCTGTACCAGCCAACTTTTCTTGAAAGAAGAAAATATAGAGGACGACAGCGAAGCCCGCGCCGGCATTGATTCCAAGTATACCAGGGTCAGCCAGACCATTTTGGGAAACGCCCTGCAGGATGGCACCTGCAATACCCATTCCGATACCGATCAATAGGGCAATCACCATGCGCGGCAGACGGAAATCGAATAATATCACGTCATATGATCCATCCCCTGTTCCGAGCAGGGTCTTTACGACATCTGCTGGTCCGATGGGGATCGTCCCAGTATTCAAGCTGATAAAAAATATAATAAGGATGGCAGCGATGATTCCGGCTGCTACCAGACTTGTCTTCTTCACAGAATGTATCATATATTCCTACCCTCCCGGCGAGCTAGATAAATGAAGAATGGTACGCCGATCAGTGCTGTGAGGGCACCGACTGGTGTCTCGAAGGGTGGATTGATCATTCGGGATGCAATATCGGCAAAGTTCAGCAAAAGGCCGCCTAAAACAGCCGAGCATGGAATGATCCAGCGATAATCCGGGCCGACAAGGAAGCGTGTGATATGCGGAATGACCAACCCGATGAAGCCAATCGTGCCGCCGACAGAGACAGCAGCACCAGTCAAAATGAGCACGACCAGGACACCAGCTGCTTTTACCAGACCTGTCTTCAGGCCAAGACCTGTCGCAACCTCTTCCCCCAGACTGAGTGTCGTGACGGATCCGCTGATGAAAAATGCCAGAATCAGGCCGATTGCTGCAGCTGGAAACAGCAGTTTCACTGTCTCCCACTGCACATTCGCTACACCGCCTGCATACCAGAAGCTCAAATCCCGTGCAACATCGAAGTGTAATGCCAGTGAATTGGAGAACGCCCCGAGCAGGGCAGTGACAGCAGTCCCTGCCAATGCCAGTTTCACAGGCGTCAATCCAGTCCTTGCCAGCAAACCGATACCGAAAACAAGCCCCAGGCCCAGGCCGGAACCGGCAAAAGCGAATAGAAGCAGATTCACGTTGGAAATGCCGGGGAAAAAGACAAGCGCAATCGCAATCATGAACGTTGCACCCGAAGTCACCCCCATGATTTGCGGGGAAGCCAGCGGGTTGCGAGTCATGCCTTGCATGATGGCGCCGGATGCTGCGAGCATGGCGCCGATAAGAATCGCCGCCACTGTACGGGGCAGACGGACCCGGTGAATGATTTGATGGGATGTATCGGAAGCATCATAATGGAAAAAACTATTCCATACCGTGCCGAGTGAAATATCCGATACACCGGATATGATGGATAAGCCTATGGAAAATAAAAGCAGGGCAGTGCCTGCGATTAGTATGATCATGCCAATGAGTCTGCGTGCTTGCATCGTCAACCCGCTTTCTAGCTCTATCAAAACAGTGTCATGGTGCTTGTAAATGAAAATGAGAATTGTTATCATCTATTAGAAGATCATAACATAAACCAAGAGGTGAGTCCCTTGTTCAAAAGAAAGAGCATGCTTTTACTGCTGGCGGTCTTCGCCAGTGTTGTATTCATTATAACAGGTTGCGGCAATAACGATTCAAGTGATAATGCCGAAAATGACGCTTCCGATAAAGGAAGTGACGAAACACGTACGGTGACGGATGCAATGGGGCATGAAGTGGAGATTCCTGCCGATCCTAAAAATGTACTGGCGTCCTATTTGGAGGATAATCTGGTGGCCCTTGGTATCACTCCAGTGGCGCAGTGGTCTGTCAATAATGGCGAACCTCAAGGATATTTGCAAGACAGTCTGAAAGATGTACCGACGATCGACTCCACGCTTCCGTTCGAAGCAGTAGCAAGTTTCAAGCCTGATTTGATCATCATGGATTCCGCTTCCATGGTGGAAGGCGATAAATACGAGCAGTACAATAAAATTGCGCCGACTTATGTAATGGGTACGGAAGAAAACGGCGACTGGCGCAAAGAACTGCAGACAATGGGTGAAATCTTCGATAAAAAAGATGAAGCACAAAAAGTTCTGGATGACTACGACGCTAAAGCGGCAGATGCCAAAGAAAAAATCCAAGGTGCGATCGGCGATGAGTCAGCTGCAGCTATCTGGCTTTCGGGCGGTCAGCTTTATATCGTAAACGATAACCTATCCAGCGGCGCGGTGCTTTATGGCGATCTGGGCATCACTGTTCCAGAAGGTGTCAAAGAAATCTCCGAAAGCGCAACAGCGAACTGGAACCCCGTTTCCCTGGAGCAATTGGCTGAAATGGATGTCGACCATCTGTTCTTGATCAATAGCGATGAAGGCGATGGCTCTGAAATCCTTGACGATCCGCTACTAGCAAACGTACCGGCAATCAAGAATGGCAATGTGTATAAATATGACAAAGACACAAGCTGGCTGTATACTGGACCGATCGCAAACGAACAAATCATCGACGATGCGGTTGAAAGCCTCGTGAAGTAAGGAAAAGCTTCTCCCCTTTTAGGGGAGAAGCTTTTTTAATGTCTGGTTTGTTGTCGAATCAACAATCTACATGCTGAATTTTGCCACTATAAATGTCGAATCACATATCAAGGACTGCCGGTATGTTTCATAGCACGCCTATCGCGGAAAACATAACTACACAAAAAGGAGGCATGCTGTATGGCAAGAAGGAATCCAGCACGAAAGGCAGCGGTGAGTGTTATTTGCGCAGGAGCTGTGCTGGGAGCTGGGAGCTTCATGATTCCAGGTGCGGTAGCTGTAAATGCAAAAGCGAAGGAAGCAGTTCATTCTTCCCGAACGAATGAAGCAGCCGTTGAAACGCTACAGGCCATTTATACACAGGCATATGAAGGCTCTTCCATCGGAGTGGCAGGCAATTTTGCAATAGGTGAATCGACAAGGACAGATGTTGTGGATAGGCTTGGTGAACCTTTCTTATCCGATACCTTTGATACGTATCATGCAGAGATGGGGAATCCCGGGTTCAGTTTTGCATACAATGAGGATGGCATATTGAATGAAATCCGCTATCTCGGAACTAATGTGGAGCGGCAAACGAATCTAGGCAGCATTACACCTGCCGTACTGGAAGAGCAGCTTGGCAAGGCAGATGCTATCACTTCTATTTCAAAGACGGATCAGCATAAGTATCTATATGAAGCTGGTGGCTTTGAGCTGGAATTCATTGTGAATGATGAGACACTACAAGTTGACCACGTAAATCTAGTACCAAATAGTTAAGCAAAGCAGGTAGTTAAGCAAAGCAGGAGGATTCACTCCTGCTTTTTTGCTGTTCGGATCAGGTATTGCGATGGCAGGATGAGCGTTCCGATCATTGTTGCCGTGAGAAGTAAAATACTCGGATGTGCATTCAGGAAAATATCCAGCGCGGTGCAAATGGCCGCTCCCAAGAGGAAGAAATCATATGCAGAGAATCCCTGTGATTCGCTGCTGGTCCAGCCGATGACATAAAGGGGAACGATGAGAGAAGCCCACATATCACTATGCGTGAATTCGAATCCATACATAGCTTTATAAAGAAGCCAGCTATAAATAGGGGTTGCCAGGGCGAGACTGCCGAGTGTAAACAAGAGTTGTTTTTTCAATGAAAGTCTCCTTCCATACAGGATTTCCTTTCATTTTACCCGAAATATGTAAAGGGATGGTAAAAAAGGAGGGGATATTGTATGGCTAAGATAGCTATTGTTACGGGTGTTTCCTATCCGCGCTCCATCGGTACGGCGGTGTGCCGCAGATTGGCTGAACAAGGTTCGGATATTTTCTTTACATATTGGCAGGCAGGCGAGACTTGGCCTGATCAGTTCAGGAATGAAATCAGGGAAGCCGGTGTCAGATGTGTTGGAATGGAAGTGGATTTGGAGCGAGCAGATGCTGCCGAAGCTATTTTGCAGGACGTACAGCTGCAGTTAGGCGTGCCGGCTATTTTGATAAACTGCGCTGCTTTTTCGGAGACAGGTGATTATGAGGAATTCGATGCTTTTCAATTAGATCGCCACTATGCTGTCAATATGAGGAGTGTTTTTTTGCTTTGTACGGGATTCGCTAAATTGTTCAAGCAGCTAAAACCTGCTGGCAGGGGAAGCATTGTCAACCTGACATCAGGTCAAAGCCGGGGACCGATGCCAAATGAGCTGGCATACATCGCAACAAAGGGCGCGATTACTGCATTCACTCAATCACTATCAGCTGACTTGGCATCGGTGGGAGTCAATGTGAATGCGGTGAATCCCGGGCCGACAGACAGTACGTGGATGACGGACGATATACGGGAGCATCTGCTTTCTCGTTTTCCGATGGGGAGAATCGGTGAACCGGATGATGCAGCAAGGCTGATTGGCTTTTTGGTCGGGGAAGACGGATATTGGGTGACAGGACAGGAGCTCCACTCGGAAGGCGGATTTATGCGAAGCTGAAAAAAGAGGAAGAATTGGATGCTCTCCGGGATTTCGGAGAGACATCCATCCGAAGCTTCTCCGCTTAATGGAACTTATATATGCTGATCTCCATTTAATTCTTCTGATTCTTTCTTCCTGCGCTGGATTAACTTCCAAATTACAAATCCACTGCCGGCCACAGCAATAAATGCTAACATGCCATATTTATAATAATCGAGGTAAATTTCCAATCGAGTCCATGATGCTCCGACCCATACCCCTAACAAGACGACGATGGAATTCCAGATTAATGTTCCGGCAGCAGAGAAGAGAAGGAATATCCCAAAATGCATTTTGGCCATACCAGCGGGAATGGAAATCAAACTCCTGACCAGCGGGATAAAGCGGCAGAGAAAGACAGCCCATATATCATACTTCTCGAACCAAGCTGCTGCTTTATGCAAATGAGCAGGATCAAGCCGCAGCCATTTGCGATTTTTTTCTATCCAATTCGAAAGTTTGTCTATATCAAAGAGCGTTCCGATCCAATACAAGATCGAGGTGCCAATCAACGCTCCGAATGTAGCCGATAGTATCACGAAAATTGGATTCAGACTGGAGGAAGCCGCCAAAAATCCCCCAAACAGCAGGGTGACTTCAGATGGAAGCGGCGGAATCACAATCTCTATCATCATCAAAAGGGTAATGGCAGGATAACCATAGGCTGCCATCAATTCATTCATCCATGATTCCAAGCAGGCAACTCCCTTTGCTATTTATTTGCATTCATCATAGCGGTTTGGACAACAAGTGTATCGTCTAGATAACCAAACGGAAAGATATAATCAGGCAGCACATCTATTGGATTGATAAAATATAGTAAAGCTGCACCGAAAAGTACTAATTCCTTTTTGGTTCCAATGCCGGAACTGAATTTATAAAACATTTGCTTTAGGTCATTTACCAGTTTACCGGCGCTTCCGACGGATTTAATCTTTTCATTGAATTTATCTTCGATGATTTGTTTTCCGCCGTCGGTAAGGGCGATTTCCTTATATTCAGCCAGTTGATTCTGTAATCTCTCTGTCGTAAAGGATGGATCGGCTTGTTTACACAGAGCCTCCAGATGCTGTTCTGTCTGGATTGTTTTATTCTCGTCGAGAAAACCGGCAGCACGCATCAGATCCTCAAGGGAAACATCCAGTACTTCACTGAACTTTTTCAAATGATTGACAGTCACTTTCCGTTTGCCATTCAGTATCTTGGATATGATTGCTGCATCAATTGCAGTCCGCCTGCTCAATTCGCGGATGGATATTTTTTTTTCCTTAAGTAACATACGCAGAAGATTCTCTATACCAGAAATATCTTTATTCATGTCCATGAAGGTATCTCCTCTTTCCGGGATCTTATTTTATTACCCTACAAGGATGTTGACAATTTGTCAATAGATGCGGTAGAACGGTATAGGGCAGAAAGAAAAGGAAAGAAGGAATCAAGATGGATATTAAACGGGATCATATCACCATCATGCTCTTATGTGCTTTATCGGGTGTAATAGATGTACTAGGTTATATTGGTCTATCACACGTGTTTACTGCCAACATGACAGGAAACATTGTATTGTTGGGTATTGGAATCGGTGATGCAAGGCAGGCGGTTTTGAGCAATGCTGCCATTGCATTGGCGGGGTTCGTCATAGGGATTGCCGCTACTGTTCTCGTCCAAAAAAAGAACGGTACTTCAAGAAATATTTTATTCTGGGAGTTCATTTTGCTTTTATTGGTTGCGGCGATGATACTGTCGATCCCGATCAGCGGAGGTCTCTCATCAGTCATTCTTCTGCTGTTAAGCACAGCCATGGGAATGCAGACGATAGCGGGAAGGAACCTCAAGATAGCCGGGCTTTCTTCTACTGTATTGACGAGTACACTTGCAGCTTTTGTAGAGGGACTTATAGGTATAGGAAAAACCAAAAAACTTTCGTTGGACACATATCTTAGAGGAGGCGCCATTCTCCTTTACTTAGTCGGTGCAGCGGCAGGCAGCTTCAGCGAAAGAATCATCGGCTTGAATACGATATGGCTGGGTGTGGTGCTGCTGGCGATTATACTGTTGATTCAAAGGAAACATACGCATCAATAAGAAAGAAGAAGATCCAAAAGGATCTTCTTCTTTTATTTGCTGATGCTGTCCTGTATGGCAGTTATCTCATCTTCGGGCACTATCAAGTAATAGATTCCATCGATTTTTGTACCGTCGCCTCTCATTTCATGCTCATGGACAGACTTGCGAACGTTGCGATAATCCGCAAACAAATGACGCATGGACGCCAGGTTTATATTGGTCTGCACGTTTTTGCCGAGGACATCCAGCAGGTCATCGATTTTACTGACGGATTTGATATTGGCGCCTTTGTCGATGACGGCTTCAATCACCTGACGCTGTCTGGCATTCCGTCCAAAATCTCCATCAGGGTCTAAATGGCGCATCCTTGTGTATCCCAATGCTTGCTGGCCGTCCAAGTCAATCTGCCCCTTTTTGTAATGGTAGCCTTTCTTATAGAAACCTTCATCGTACCAATCCAGGTTGTTTTCCACTGTTACACCGCCTACTGCATCGACCAGATCTGCCAGACCTTGCATATTGATCTCTACGAAATAATCGATATCAATGTCCAGCAAGTTTTCGACGGTTTCCACGGACATGTCGACCCCGCCAAAAGCATAGGCGTGATTGATCTTGTCAACTGTACCGTGCCCGATGATCTCTGTCCGTGTATCACGCGGGATACTTACCAGGTCCATGGACTCGGAATCCGGATCCAGTGACATAAGCAGTAAGGCATCAGACCGCCCAGAGTCGAATTCCCTTTCATCGATGCCAAGTAAAAGGATATTGATTCTTTCTTTGTTCTTGATCTTCTCTGATGTGACGCCCTCATCGATCGCTGCCGAGTCTTTCTGGATGCCATCCACTGTCTGTTTCACATCCCTTGCAGTTAAAAAGAGGAAGGTACCAGCTCCAATTACTATGACCAGGAGGATGAGTATGATATACCTGCCTATCCGTCGCCTCTGCTTCCGTTCCTTATGTCGTTTCTTTTCCATTTTCGTACCTCCTGACCATTACAAGGTACGCTGTTGTTGACGATTTGTCAACAACATGTATAGATATGACCGAAAGGGAGATACTAAACCTATCCCACTAAATAACCGCTGATTACTTCCCAGCAACTGACCTGCCCGAGAAATCGAAGGGGGGAATGTCTGCTATGAAGGAATGCCCGACAAATCCGAAACAGCCTAAGGACGATTTGCCTCTTATCCTTGCCATCCTCACTGTCATACCTGCCGCTTGCAATCAGCTACTAGATGCTGCCCATAAATTCTTCAAGTTATTCCAGCTGTTTTCCTAAAGGCAAAACCGCAGAGCTCCGCGTTCTGCGGTTTCTATTTATTCATACAGAATTTAACACTATATCCACGGTTCCTGCTACAATTAGGGAAAAGGAAAGATTTTATGCATTAGTTCGGACCGCAGGCTGTCGGGAAGATGACAGTCGGACAGGAACTGGAGAAACAGCAAGGATCATTTGCTAGTATCCTTTTTGGTTTAGGGGGAGGAAAATGAGGATCAGGCATAAGTTTGGAGCGGGGGTTCTGCTTGTCGGTTTGTTTTCTTTATATATGGGCTTTCATTTGAGAGACTTCTTTGGAGTTGCGGCTGACAATCCATTAAACGTTTGGGTATCTGGTGCGTTTATTTATGCTGTTTATATGAGTCCGTTCATTTTTATATATGGAATATCCATCTCTTGGTTGATCGGGAAAAAGGTACAGCCCATCGATGCGAAGCAAACAGGACTTTATCTCATTTTGCATGGGCTGGGCGGACTGCCTTTTGCAGCCTTGAGCCTTTCTTCAAAAAGTACAGCTGTGTTTTTGCTTGCTGCAGCTTTGGGTGCATTTTTGGCAGTGGTGTTTGCTTTGTTTGAGCTTGGTCTTGGGTATATCACAAAGAAAGGGCGCATTGGCTGGTTAGTGGTGTATGTTCCTTTTCTGGCGTTTTCGACGATCCTGATCATTGGTCAGGTGCTGTCGGTGCCGCCGGAGGTCAAGGAGGAAGGGACTGAACCGGGGTATTCTGCCAGTGAGGCTGTTAAATACGTTACACAGCAGCATGGACAGGGAGAAAACGGGGGATTCCCGGCAGAAGCCGGCCATGTGGAACAATGGGAGCTTTTCGGGGAGCGTTTTACGAGAGAAACGGTTATCGAAAGCTTACAAGGGGAAAAAGATACATACTATGTAACATTGGTGGAAAAAAATCTGGATCGGCAGGAAGTCTATAAGACAACCTACATGACGAAGGAAAATGAGTTGCTGCTGCATGACAGAGTGACTGAAAAAGAGGAGGGATAATATGTGCAAGGAGGCGATCATCCTCTTTGATGGTGTATGCAATCTCTGCAACAACAGTGTCCAATTCATCATCAAGCATGACAAGGGAGCCTATTTTAAATTTGCTTCCCTCCAAAGCGATTTCGGAAGTCGGCTGAGAGAAGCAAAGCAAATTCCAGATGGGATCGACAGCATCCTATTTGCAGAGGGTGACAAGGTATATACGCAATCCAGCGCAGTTTTGCGTATTGCCCGCCGTCTGGATGGAGCTTGGAAATTAGCTGGGGCTGCTTTGTTCATCCCGCGTCCCATCCGTGATTCGATCTATCGGTATATAGCTAGGAATCGCTATCGCTGGTTCGGAAGGCAGAATCAATGCATGCTGCCATCTCCAGAATTAAAAAAGCGATTTTTATGATAATAAAGATTTTATTAAGATTTCGCTCTAGCTCCTATACAAATCGACCGATGACGGGTATCATACTAGCAGTAGCCAAGAACGGCAAATATTGCATAGAAAAGAGTCGGCAAATGAGATTATCGATACTGGTCGCAATCGTACTGTGCCTGATCGGTGCGGGCATCTATTCGATTGCAGCAAACAACAAGAAGGAAGTGGAAGCGGTGACCGCTCCGGAACAGCTATTCGTCGCCACTGATGGGGATGATGAGAATGAGGGAACCAAGGAGAAACCTCTTCGCACGATTCAGGCAGCCGTGGATCAGGCCGCAGCTGGTACGACTGTCTACATTCGCAAGGGAATCTATAAGGGTGGATTTGATGTTACCAATAGCGGAACGAAGGAAGAGCCATTGGTCATCCGCAACTATGAAAATGAAGAAGTGGTCATCAGCGGCGAAGGACAGACGACGGATGAAGATGCGGCGTTGATCAATGTCGATAGCAAACGCTACATTACGATTCAGGGACTGACCCTTCAGGATTTGACGGCGGATTCACCTGACTATGCCGTGATGGGTATTTATGTATCGGGTAATAGCTCTTATATCAATATCATTCAAAATCACATCCATCATATAGGGAATACGGCAGATGAAGGCAATGCCCATGGTATAGCGGTATATGGAACTGGCAAGATGGAACAAATCCGCGTCATGGACAATATTGTGGAGGAGCTGACACTGGGAGCCAGTGAAGCGGTTGTCCTGAATGGCAATATCGATGGTTTTGCTGTTACGGGCAATACGGTCCGCCATAATAACAACATCGGAATCGATCTGATAGGCTATGAAGGGGTAGCGGAAGATCCAGAGGCTGATTATGTCCGAAATGGAACGGTCCAGGGGAATGTGGTCCATGATAACTCTTCCTATGGTAATCCGGCATATGGGGAGGATTATTCCGCAGGGGGAATTTATGTGGATGGTGCTAAAAATATCAAAATCAAGGCCAATACCGTTTTCCGCAATGACTTGGGTATCGAAGCGACTTCCGAGCACCAAGGACGTTACGCAGAAAACATCCTGATCACGGAAAACGAAGTGTATGAGAACAACTATACAGGTATTTCGATAGGCGGCTATGACGAAGAGCGCGGAGGAACCAAAGACTCATCCATCACCTATAATGTCCTTTATAAAAATGATACAAAGGATCTTTATGGCGGTCAGCTGCTTTTGCAGCATGATATCAGGGATAACGACATTTCACATAATGTATTCACAGCCAGCAAAACAGGCTTGTTCATTTCCAATGACTTCCAAACGAACCACAACACAACCATGAACCGGAATGTCTACGATAAGGACAAGGAAAACAGCTGGGTATGGAAACAGCAGGAATACAATGATTTTGGCAGTTATCAGCAGGCGACGGGCCAGGAAGAGGATTCTGCCTATATAGAAGTGCATTACATGGATGCCTCCAGTAAAGATTTCAGCTTGAAGGAAGGAACGACTGCACATGCAGTCATAGATTGAATGGAACCTGCATGCTTCGGCATGCAGGTTTTTTTCGTGCAAGGGTTGTGGAATGATGATGGTCGTGCCTTTTTAATGATAGGATGACGGCTGCGTAAATATTCTTCTGTTTTTGTAGTGATTTTGTAAACGTGTACAAATGATGAGGAGTATTTGCTATGCTTTACCTATTAATCTAAGGGAGGAACCTGCTTGTGAATAAAGTGATGGATTGGAGAGCTGTGGTAATCGCTGTTTTACTTGTCCCTTTCACGGTTTTCGGCTATGCAGTGCATAGCGAAGCCGAGACGGCAGCTGACCCTGCTCCGGAATTACAGCCAAAGGGAGAGGCGAATGGGAAAAAGGTATTATTTGATAATACGCACGGACAAACCGCCGGTGCCGCTGACTGGGTCATCGATGGTGCATTTTCCGATTTTGGGGAGGCCTTGGCCGAAGAGGGCTATTATGTAAAGGAATTAAGGAAAACATCGGCCATTACTTATGAAGACTTGAGCGGCTATGATGTTTTTGTCATACCAGAACCAAACATTGCATTCAAGAAATCCGAGCAGGATGCGATGCTTCGTTATACCCAGGAGGGCGGCAGCATCTTTTTCATCGGAGATCATTATAATGCTGACCGTAACTATGATCGCTGGGATTCTGGCGAGATCTTCAATGGCTACCGCCGAGGTGCATTTGACGATCCGACCAAAGGAATGTCGGAGGAAGAGGCAAATTCCGATCGGATGCAGGGAGTCGAAAGCTCCGACTGGCTTGGGGAAAATTTTGGCATCCGCTTCCGTTTCAATGCCCTGGGTGATATAGAGTCTGGTCAAACTGTAGTGGATCCATCAGATTCTTTTGGCATCACGGAAGGTATTGAAGTAGTGGAATCCCATGCTGGATCTACATTGACAATCCTCGATCCGACAAAGGCAAAAGGATTGATATATTTCCCGGAAAATATTCCGGCATGGCCGAATGCTGTCGACCAGGGGGTATACGCTGGCGGCGGGATCGATGAAGGAGCTTTTGCGGCAATTTCCAAAGTGGAGCAAGGCAAAGCCGCGTTCATTGGTGACTCTTCGCCGGTGGAAGACGCTACACCGAAGTATCTCCGCGAAGACAACGGACGTACGAAGCGTACGTATGATGGTTTCACAGGAGAAGGAAATAACGGACAGTACATGCTGAATGTCATGGAATGGCTAAGTGAAAAGGAAAGCTATACAAGCTTCGAGGAAACATCCATCACACTCAGTGAGGAGACACCTCTGCTCGAAACGGATACAATCAATGAAAATCCTGAGCTGACTACAGAAACACAAGCAGAGCCCTGGACCAATCCTCCAGCTGGCTATCGCTGGTATGATCCGAGCACTTTTGCAGCTGGTTCCTATGGTTCGGATGAAGTCGCTTCCAATCCAGTTTATGAAGTGGTGACACCTGCAACATTGCCGACACAGCAGGAATTCACCGTGCGAGTTGCCGTAGAGGACTTGGAGCCGGGTGAAACGCTGACAGGTCTGCAGCTGGGTGCCTATCTTCCGGGAGGACAGCAGATTGGTAAATTCAATACGACAGGAACCTGGCCTGGCGGCTATGGCTACAGCAGCAGCTTCTCTGTCACAGCGGATGCAACGGGAAGAGCGATAGTGGACATTCCTGCTCAATTGAATCCTGCCACTGCGGACGGAACAGCCAATTTGCGACTTCGCAAGGATGGCAGCAATCTTTTGACGAAGTCCGTTCAGGTGGGCAATGTGGATGCGGAGCCTTTGCCGGATGATGAGGCAGAGCTGCCGCGGCAGGTAGCTATCCAGGAAGCGCGTAAAGCAGCGGACGGGGAGGTAGTAACGGTTGAAGGTATCGTAACATCCACCCCGGGCAGCTTTGGCGGAAAAGGTTTTTATCTGCAGGATGAGACTGGCGGAATTTATGTTTTTCAGGATAGTGACAGCTTCAAGGCTGGTGATCTAGTCCAAATCAGTGCAGTGAAGACTACGTATAATGGAGAAGTGGAAGTTACGGATATCATCAAGTCCGAAGTTATTGGACAAGCAGATATTCCAGCACCGAAGACTGTTTCTGTAATTGATGACACGAATCAAGGACAGCTCGTCAAACTTACAGAAGTCACAATCAAAAACATCGAGACGTTCGGAACGTATGGTACTTTCGAGTTTGATGCACAAGCAGCTGATGGGACCGAGACACGTGTACGTGTCGATAATCGAATCGGCTTGAATCATGATACCTTTACATCACAGTTCCAGGAAGGCGACAAAGTTGATATTACAGGTGTGTCCTCCATCTTTAATGGCACATATCAGCTGAAGCCAGTTTCAACAGATAATATCGTCAAATCGGCACAAGCAGAACAGCCTGCCCCATGCAAAGCCGATAACGGCAAGCATAAGGGTGCCGATAAAGGACAAGGCAAAGGAAAGGGACATGATAAAAGCTGGAAATGTGCTGCGTAAATAAAAAAAGAAGCAGGAATGCATCATTTCCTGCTTCTTTTTTTATGCGTCTTTTATCATCGTAACTTGCTTTCTTACTCTTCATTCATCACAAAAGGACCGCCGAAACTGTGAATAATTTCTCGTTTAAAAAAATGATATCCTCGTCATTTGGGCTTTCCTCCCAATTTCCCCTTATCCAGTTTATGTAGGTGTGATGCGGGAATACATTCACCAAGCGTGGCCGCGCAACGTTAAACTACTGCGAAAGAGACATCTTGAGGAGGAGATTAACATGGCACAGAACAATAACAGCAAAATGAGTTATGAAGAAGCGGGTAAGAAAGGCGGACAAGCAACGTCCAATAATCATGACAAAGGATTTTACGAAGACATCGGCTCAAAAGGCGGACAAGCAAATGCAGAGAAGTACGACAAAGAGCACTTCCAGGGTATCGGCTCAAAAGGCGGACAAGCAAATGCAGAGAATCATGACAAAGAGCATTTCCAGAATATAGGTTCCCAAGGCGGCAATGCGACAGCGGACAGCCACGGACAGGACTTCTATGAAGATATTGGGTCCAAGGGCGGCAAGGCAAACGCAGATGCCCATGATAAAAAACACTTTCAGGAAATTGGCTCAAAAGGCGGCCGTTCCAATAATAACAATTAAGAAAGCGGCTTGAATGATGGAGAAGGCAAAAAGATCGCTTCCGAATTTACAGGTTCGGAAGCGATTTTTGCTGTTTATGGAATATTTCATACTTGGTAACCCTTATGCAGCCACATACATAAAATGACTTGAATCAAAAAGGAGGGATATCATGTCTGAAGGTTATGGCAAAGGTTACGGCAGTGGTTTCGCGCTTCTAGTAGTACTTTTCATTTTGTTGATCATCATCGGTGCTTCCTACGTTGGCGGTTACGGCGGTTATTAATTGAATGAAGAGGGGAAGCCGCATTATGCAGTGCGGCTTCTATTTTTTCTTTTTCATTTCATGATCCAAGGTCGCCTCTATTAACGCAATGAAGGCAGCCAGGACAATCTCTGTATACCAAGCTAATCGTACTGGTTCATAAAAGCCATTCACGATCGAGATGATGAGCCAATTCATGATGAAATTCAAAGAAAAGGCAACCATGTATTCATGAAATGTCTGTGTCTTTTGCTTGTTAGTCAGGATATGGTAGCAAGCTTTTGCGAAAAACTCGCCGGCAAGGCTCAGTAATAAGTATATACCGACAAAAATGGCTAAATGTTTGGGTGATTCATACGCAATCTCAAGAATGCTGAAGACGCCCAAGAATCCGAAATAGTAGAGTGCAGCAACAAAAGCAATGGAACACCCTGCGAGTATGAATGGAAGGATTGTCATCAATATCTTTGAATCTTTGTTTTGTTTTATCTTAGGCTGTCTCATTGCCACTGCTATCACCCCATACGTTCTCTCTGGCTGTTCATACGTATTACGCGGCTGAATGTTTCATATAGATGTATAGTCAGAGCGAAGCAGGCTATAAATGGTCATATCAAGAAAGATACCATTCAATTTTTCGTATTCGCGCAACATACCCTCTTCATGAAAACCTGATTTCTCCAATAGTCTGCGAGAAGGTATATTTTCGGGCTCCACTTTTGCTTCTATCCTGTTAAGTCCTAATGTATGAAAGCCTTCCTCAAGCAAAGATTGCAGTGCCTGACTCATATATCCCTTTCGCCAGAATTCCTTTCCTATCTCATAGCCTATTTCGCCTCGTTGGTTTCCGGTATCGATGTAATTGAACCCGCAAGTCCCGACAATCGTGTCATCATCCAATAGAATCGTGTAGCGGGCAGCGTTATCAAGCTGTGTAATATATAGAATCATCTCTTCTGCTTGCTCCGCAGATTGCATGGGAGTGATATTCATAAAGGCAGTCACATCAGGATCGGACCAGAAGCGGAATAAAGCTGGTGCATCAGAAACAGAAATCGGGCGTAATCGGATTTGTTGTTTGGACAAGCTGCATGCTCCTCTCTTTGTATAAGAAAATCAATTCCTGAATATGTAATGCGAAAGGTGATGAACAACGATGTCATCTTTGTTTCAATAGGGCTTTCAATCGTTCTGCCGATGGCACTTGAAGAACGTTCCTGACATGGATGTTGGGGCGGCCCCTTTTCAGTCAGGCTCCGATTTTGGCAGCGCCAACGCTCCAAACATACTGTGGCTGCTCGGTGCGGAGCTTTTAATTGCATACGACCGCATTGAAAATACGGACAAGCGGATTGCGATCAACGGTCTAAAAACGACAAAAAAGGAGCTGCCATTCATCGTCGCCGGCACGAGAAAGGCCGTCAAATGAGTTTTCATGGGCTCTCAGCTATTTTGCCATCCTTTTCTTTGTTCTTTTTTTGAAAGGGAGCATATCCCCTCAAAGCGTCATTGTAGCTTACCGCTTTTTTCCTGTAGAATATAGACAAAGATAACCTGGGGGCGGTAAAGGTGGCAGAACCACTGAAAGCTATATATACGAGCGATTTCCTGGAAGGTTTCGCATTTAAAGTAAAACAAGCTTATCCGGTCTTTGATGACAGAAAGTTCATGGAAGAGGTGATGGATGAGCGCTGGGAAGATCTCGAGCTGAAAGGCCGGATCCGGAAAATCAGCCAGACACTCGGGGATTTCCTTCCCGGAAATTATCCGGAGGCTTTAGGTATCCTGCTGGCGATCCAGGAACAGTGTGAAGGGTTTCCTTACTTATTTTTCCCGGACTTTGTGGAAGTTTTCGGTCAGCAGCCAGAGTATGAAGAGCTGTCACTTCAAGCGTTAGAACAATTCACGAAGCGGTCGACTGCGGAGTTTGCCATCAGGCCATTCCTGATCAGGTCCCCTGATAGGATTATGAAAAGAATGGCGGAATGGGCCCGGTCGGATGATCATCATGTGCGCCGTCTGGCAAGCGAAGGCTGTCGGCCAAGGCTCCCATGGGGCCAGGCGCTTCGGCAGTTCAAGAAAGACCCAAGTCCCATTTTTCAGGTGCTGGAATTATTGAAAGCTGATGATTCCCTGTATGTACGAAAGAGTGTCGCCAATAATCTGAATGATATTGCCAAGGATCATCCTGAGCAGGTCATCAGCACTGCCAAACGATGGAGCGGATTTTCCCCGGAGACGGACTGGATCATCCGGCATGGATGCCGTACATTGCTGCGGAGCGGAGAGCCGGAAGTAATGGCTTTATTCGGTTACGAGGAGGCAGCCGGGATTTTGACAGAAGCCAGCATAGCTGCAGGGCATCAACGGGTATACATCGGAGACACAGTAAGCCTGACATATTCGTTTAAAGTAAAGAAGCAGGCGAAGCTGCGTGTGGAATATGCCATCGATTTTATTAAAAAGCGCGGGATATCGAGGAAAAAATTCCTTCTCTCGGATCGGATATTTACAGCGGGGGAAACGGTGACGAAAGGACGAGTCCATAACTGGAAAGATCTTACGACCAGGATTCATTATCCGGGTATGCACCGGGTGGTGCTGTTGGCCAATGGTTCTGAAATTGCTCATACAGAAGTGGAACTACTTAAGTGAAGGAGAGGAATGGAATGATGGAACGAATTGCTGTTTTCTGCGGGTCAAGTGAAGGGGCATCACCAGCTTACGTCGCTGCGGCTAAGGAAGTGGGAAAAACATTGGCGGAGCAAGGTTTGACACTGGTATATGGAGGAGCGAGTGTAGGATTGATGGGAGCTGTGGCGAATGGTGCGATGCAAGCAGGAGGGCATGTCATCGGCGTGATGCCTGATTTCCTGGAGAAGCGGGAAATCGCCCACTCACATGTATCTGAACTGATCGTCGTTTCTTCCATGCATGAACGAAAAGCGAAAATGGCAGAGCTGGCAGATGGCTTCGTGGCACTTCCTGGCGGTCCGGGGACACTGGAGGAATTTTTTGAAATCTTCACATGGGCCCAGCTCGGGCTTCACAAGAAGCCGCTGGGCATCCTGAATGTAGAGGGATATTATGATTTGCTGGTGAACTTATTCGATCATATAGCACGGGAACGTTTCATGCATGAGAAATATCGGACAATGGCATTGGTGGATGACAATCCAGCAAGTCTTCTTGAAAAGTTCCGTCAATATGAGGCCCCTGAAGTTAAAACATATATCAGACGAACAGAGCAGACGTGATGGCGTCTGCTTTTTAATTCATGCCTTTATGGTCATGTTTTATAATTGAGCAAAAATTATCAAAAAAAGTCCAGGCTCTTGCGATAAGCTGTAATCATAGGAGGTGCACGAATGCTAGTTCATGAATCGGCCGTTCAAACAGCCATTTCTTTTATAGAAAATAATTTGCATGAGCCGCTTACAGCGGATCAAGTCGCCAGTCAAGCCGGCTTCTCCAAATACCATTTTCATCGATTATTCCAGTCTTCTGTCGGGTTGTCATTCACGGATTATATTCGCCGGAGAAGGCTGGCTGGAGCATCGGCTGCGCTTTTGCATACTGAGCTGGGGATACTTGATATCGCATTCATGTATCAGTTTGAATCTCAAGAGGCGTTTACCAGGGCCTTTAAAAGGCATTACAATCTTCCGCCAGGAAAATATAGACGCATGATGCGGGGAGCACTGCATCAGAAGGAGGAAAAGATGGAAGCAAACCAAGTAAAGGGATGGATATTAAGCGGTTCAGATCCCCACAGCTATGAAATGGGTATTGATTATAAGCAGGTGCATCAAGGGAAGGCGTCTGGCTATTTGAAGTCGAAGACAGTCATGGGAGGTGATGAATTTGCAACGATGATGCAGCAGTTCAAGGCAGCGAAATATTTAGGCAAAAGGCTGCAGCTGACTTGCTTCATCAAAACCCAAGATGTACAAGGCTTTTCCAGCATGTGGATGAGGGTGGATAATGCATTGGATGATGTAATCCAATTTGACAATATGAGCAATCGTCCGATAAAAGGGACGACCAATTGGACACGGTATCGTATCGTGCTCGATGTCCCGGATAATAGTGCGGTCATTTCCTTCGGTGTGATTTTATCCGGAAAGGGAAAGGTCTGGGCGGATGGATTCCGGTTTGATGAAGTAGATGAATCGGTTCCGACAACGAATTTGGATATGACCTATGATTTACAAGACGAGCCGATCAATCTAGCCTTCGAGGAAGAGTTGGGCTGATATGCTCGAAATGCTGTTCGATGTCATCCAGCTCCTCCTATTGTATTGGAAACAAGGCGTTCCGGTTGAGGTGTTATTCGTGTGGATACCGATGCCATTCTTACTTATGGTATCTGAATTGATCACCCGCCGTATCATCAATCAGCCCTTGGGTAACGCTTCTGCTTACGTAAAACTAATAGGCACTTGTATTGTATTAAGTGGAGCATGGATTGCACTGCTCCCCAGCTTGCTTCATATTGCAGGGGAATTCAACATGATCTCCATCATTTTTCCTCTCGATGAAGCTGTGCTGCTGGCAGGTATATCCCTGGCGATTGCTGCGTGTCTGCTGCCGCTGGCTGTCATATGGATCAAGCTGGAAAGAAAAATCACGAAATGCATCTATGTGGTTGCATGCGGCACAATCGATGCAATGGCAGTGCATGCCGCAGCCGAGGCATTGGGAATGGAATTGCCCCTGATGGTAAGCCTGCTTTTCGGGCTGGCGTTCTGCATGCTGACAGCTGCTGTGCCGAACATGGACTATGCAGATGAACAAATGACGCATCACTTCAAAGGACAGCATACATAAAATGCTGATCCTTCTTTTTTTTGGTTCCCATTCTAACCTATTACCTATATAGCCAGCATCTTCATTATGGTAAAATATTCAAAAAGAGGAGGCTTTGCAATATGTCGGATTTCCAAATCGGCAGTCTGTTTGTGCATGTGAAGGATGCGAATGAAGCAGCAAATTGGTATGCCAATCTTTTAGGCAGATATCATCCTGTGTACAAGGTCACGGCGAGATGGAGATGAAAGCAGTCTTCCAATCCAATGAACTACATATCCAAGGTGCATTTTACGGAGGAATAGGAGGTCTATGAAATGAGTATCGAGAACGTAAAGAACTATTTGGCAAATTTCAATCGAAGCAGTGATATCATAGAGCTCGATCTGTCCAGTGCCACTGTAGAGCTAGCTGCAACTGCCCTCGGAGTGAAACCTGCACGGATTGCCAAGACATTGGCATTCAGGGGAAAAGAAGCGGCAGAATCCGTTTTGATCGTTGCAGCAGGTGATGCAAAAATCGATAATAAAAAATTCAGGCAGTTTTTTGGTGTGAAAGCACGGATGCTTTCAGCTGATGAAACACTGGAACGGACAGGTCACGCTGTCGGAGGGGTTTGTCCGTTTGGATTGAAAAATGATTTGGCTGTCTATATGGATATATCCTTGCAGCGTTTTTCGACTGTATTTCCTGCATGCGGCAGCAGTAATTCAGCAATAGAACTGACGTGTGAAGAACTTGCCGAATTTGGCAAAGGGAAAGAATGGATAGATGTATGCAAGGGCTGGAGTGGCGACACGGCATGAAAGCAATGGCAGCTGTGTGTAAGGGATACTGCTTTGCTTCTGTCTCTGACACTGCTAAACTAAGCATGTACCCTATACTTCACAAAAAGATAGGTTAGGAGAAAGAATCATGTCAGAAAATAATACAAAAAAAGAAGTATTCTCCTGGTTGCGAGCAATCATCATTGCCGTTGTCATTGCTTTCGGCTGCCGATATTTCTTGTTTACACCATCAACGGTCCACGGAGAATCGATGCTGCCGACATATCATGACAGTGATCACGTCATTGTCAGCAAGGTTTCGAAAATAGAGCGGAATGATATCATTGTATTCAACGCCCCTGATGCGGATGCGCATTATATCAAGCGGGTGATCGGTCTTCCGGGGGACACAATCGAAGTGGTGGATAATGTGCTGTATGTGAATGGCGAAGCCCAGGACCAATCCTATCTGCGGGAGGATATGGTAACTGGTGATTTCAAGCTCAAGGAATTGACGGGCGAGGAGAAGGTGCCGGAAGGTGAAGTGTTCGTCATGGGAGATAACCGCACGAACAGTAAAGACAGCCGCATGTTCGGATTCATTTCAGAGAAAGAGGTAATCGGGGAAGTGAAGATGACCTACTATCCATTCTCTGATTTCCATATCGGCGACTGATATGTGTCAGGTACACGGAAAGACAGTCGATGGGGAAACGAGATGTGAACATTATCATTCTCCATTGGATGTCGTAGCAATCAAGTTCGCCTGCTGCAAGGACTTCTATCCTTGTCATCAATGCCATGAAGAGACAGCCGGTCATCAGGCAGAAGTCTGGCCGAAAGACCAATTCGATGAACATGCCATCCTTTGCGGTGTGTGTAAAACGACACTTAGCATCAATGAGTATATGCATACAGACCATTGTCCAAGCTGTAAAGCAGCATTCAACCCAGGTTGTCAGCTGCATCACCACTTATATTTCGAATGAATGAAAAGAGGCTGCCGTTAATTTGGCAGCCTCTTTTCATTCATTTTGCTCTCCTGCTCCAGGCTTGAAGGAAAAGGGTGATATGGATATCCCGATGACAGCCAAGCCTGGATGCAGCGCTTTTGGGGCAGGAGGAGATGATCCGCCCCCTTAGATGATCAGGATGCGGAACGCTGTGTACCAGCATCCCCCGTCCGGGAAAATATGAACTTCAGCATGGATGGTGTGACAAGTGTCGTCACGATGACCATGATGATGATGCTCGTATAATATTCCGGATCGAGCAGCCCAGAGCTTAACCCAGTACCTGCAATGATCAAGGCTACTTCTCCGCGGGAGACCATACCTGTACCAATGGCCATGGAAGATCTTCCATTGAATCCGGTCAGCCTTGCGCCAAGTGCGCCGCCGAACAGCTTCGTCACAATAGCCATGACGCTGATGAGCACGATGAATAACAGCTGTGACCCGACTCCTTCAAAACTGATATTCAAACCGATGCTGACGAAGAAAACAGGAACAAAGACACCGTAAGCAATCGGCTCCAGCTTATGCTCGACCACTTCCTTATGCTTGGTCTGGGAAATGGCAATACCAGCTGCAAATGCGCCGATGATGCCAGCAACGCCCATATACTCAGCGAAGTAGCTGAACACAAGCGCCAGGATGATCCCGGCAGAAACAACCGTCTCACTTACCTGGAAGCGCGCAAACAGCTTCATCACCATTGGAATCAGCCAAATGCAAGCGATGATGATGATACCGAAGAAGAGCACTTTCTTCCCGATCAGCGCGCCAAGACTGACTGATTCTCCTGTACCAAGCACACTCATCAATACTGCAAGCAGCACGACAACGAGAATATCGTCCACGACAGCAGCACCTAATATTGTCGTCCCTTCCCTGGAATTAAGCTTGTTCATTTCCTTCAATGCCTGAACGGAAATGCTGACACTCGTCGCGCAGAATAGCAGGGCCAAGAACAGTGCATGCCCTTGACTCATACCGAATGCGAGTGCAAGGCTGTAACCGCCGATGAATGGGAAAAGCACACCGAGGACGGCAACGGAAAAAGCGGATTTCCAGTTTGCTTTCAGCTGTTCCAGGTCTGTCTCCAAGCCGGCGATGAACATGAGGACAAGTACACCAATTTCGGAGAATTCATGAATGAAGGATGTCTGCTGTATCCATCCGAGCACTGCAGGTCCGAGGATGACACCGGCAAGAAGCTCCCCCAGGACGGATGGCTGCCCGATTTTCAATGCCAGCTGGCCAGCAATCTTTGTAAACAAAAGAATTAAAGCTAAGTGTAATATGAATTCCATATCTGACTCCTTTGTAGTTTATATTTATGCAATTTCCAGACACAAAAAAGGCATATCCGCCAGTTTTCACTGTGGATATGCCTAAAATGGACACAGAGGGGCCTGGGGTGGCAGGCTCCTCCGGAAATTGCATATGTATTTGATTATAGTTATTCATTATAGAGCAGGATCAGAACGAACACAACCATTTTTCATCAGTTTGCCACGGGCAGCGTATCTAAGGAATCCCAAGCATACGGCGCAGATCCCATCTTCTTATTGCTATAATGAAGAAGAAGGGGGTAAGTGTATGTATGAAAGTGGGAGGCTGCAAATCAGGCCTTTAGAGAAAAGGCATGCGAGGGAGCTTTTGGAGCTGAACTTGCGGAACAGGGAACTTTTCGAATCCATCTCACCAGTGGAACGCAGTGATTCGGATTATGACCTGGAGAAATATCGAAAAAATATCGAAGCTGCCAAGGAGGATTGGAAGGAAGATGCAAGATACGAATTCGGAATATTCCTTAAACAGGATGATTCCCTGATCGGAACCGTTTCTTTGTTTTTCATCGAGCGGAAGACAGCGGAAAAATGCATGATTGGTTACTCGCTGGATGAAGCGCATAATGGAAAGGGCTATATGACGGAAGCTGTACAGTTAGTCCTGGATTTTGCTTTTGGAGAGGCAAAGTTTCATAGGGTCGAAGCAGGTGTGATGCCGCGAAACCTAGGTTCGATAGCGGTCCTTGAGAAATGCGGTTTCCAGCGGGAGGGCTTGGAACGAGACGTGCTGTGGATCGGTGGCCGGTTCGAAGATCATTATAAGTATTCCATATTGGCGACAGATCCACGTACAAAGTAAAACCAGGAGCAGGGACTGCTCCTGGTTTAATGCTGCTGGGATGGAATAGGGCGTGAATGCCGTCTCCGATCGCGGTCTCCTTTAGCAGCAGCAGGCTGCTGCGGGCTCCGAACCGTGACTGCAAGTAAGAAAGAAATGAGACAAAGGACACCGATGGCTATGAATGTCGGCTGGAAACCGCCAAGCAATGATGCAATGAAGGAGCCGCCGAGCGCACCGATACCGAAGCCCTGATAAATCACGCCGTAGTTTTTGCTCTGATTCTTCAAGCCGAAGTAATCGGCAACGATTGTCGGGAAGACTGTGATATTTCCGCCGAAGAAGAAAGCAACGGCTGCCACACAGACAAAGAACAGTGTTGTGGATAGTTCGACCATGCTTAGTACTGCGACAGCTCCGGCAGTGACAAGCAAGCCCGCTGCAACCAAGTACAGCCGTTCCACCTTATCGGACAATGCCCCCAGCACGACTCTGCCGGTTGTATTGCAGATGGCCACGACTGCGACAGCGTTAGCTGCTGTTGCGGCAGAAAGGCCGGCGAGTTCCATGCCGGCATCTTTGACGATACCGATCAAATACAAGCCGCTCATACACGCTGTCAGGAAGATGACAAATAGGATGTATGCCTGCTTTGTATGCAGCATTTCCCTGATGCTGTAATTCTTATTTGCCGCTTTAGCGGTTGTTTCCTGCGGCAGGATGGCGTCTTTAAGGAAGAATGCCCCGCCGCTGATCAGGATGAGGGCTGCAATTCCCCAAATGACGAAGGTGCCTTGCACGCCTGCAGAGGAGAGCAGTGCTTGATTGATATATTTGAAGACAAAGCTGCCTGTCCCAAATGCACCAACCGAAATCCCGGATATGAGACCTTTCTTTTCCGGGAACCATTTGATGACGTTTGATAATGTCGTGATGTAAGCAATGCCGTTGGCAAAACCGACAACCACGCCTGCCAATAGATAGATAAGCCAAAGTGACGCAGCCAGTGAGCTCAGTATCAGACCGGCTCCGAGCAGGATACCGGCAAAGATGACCAGCTTCCTGATACCGAATTTATCCTGCAGCTTTCCACCGAAAAGAGTCGATACTGCCAATGCGAAGCTCGTGATGGAGAAGGTGATTGCCACAGAGGAGACGCTCCACCCATATGCATCAGCCAATGGCTGGTTGAATAGACTCCATGTATATATAGTACCTAGGCCGATTTGTGTGATGATCGTACCGAGAACAATCAGCCAGCGATTTGTTTCCGTTTTCATGGGAAATCCCTCATTTCATCTGCGTTGTGTTGATGGTTTTATCATATCCGCTGCAGACTTATTTGAAAGCGTTTTCCCATGAGTTGCATCAATGGAGGAATGAATGGTCCTTAAAGGCGCATGATCTGTCTGAATGCTTTTGCCTTGCTTCGGCTGACCGGGATTTGCTCGTTCAATCCCTTCATTTTGACAAGATATGTATTATGGAACCAAGGCAGGATTTCGTGTATTTTCTCCGTGTTTACAATATATGAACGATGACAGCGGAAAAATCTATCTGTTGGAAGCTGCTGCTCGAAGGTACTGATGGAGCCGGGATAGGTATATACCTCATCCTTTGTATGGACATTCGTCTGTTTTTCATCTGCCTCGGCATAAGCGATATCGTGTATGTCGATTACATAGATCTTTTCATCTTTCCAAACATTGAGCCGTGCCGGCGGCTCTGCCGTTTCCTTCCTGTCTGCTTCGGCGGGGGCGTGCTGCGATTCCAGCTTTTTAAGCATTGCTGCAACCCGTTCCTCGCTGTATGGCTTTAATATATAGTCGAATGCTTCCAACTCGAATGCTTTGGCTGCATGCTCCTTGTAGGCGGTGGTGAATACGATGATCGGTTTATGCTTGAATTTGGCCAGACTTCCGGCCAGCATCATGCCATCAAGCGATGGCAGATTGATATCGAGGAACAGGACATCGGTTGTGTGTTCCTGGAAATATTTCAGCACATCCAATCCATCATCGAAGCAGTCTGTCACTTTGATGGAGCTGTAAGTATCAATCAAATACCGCAGCTCTTCCTGTGCCGGGAATTCATCCTCTGCAATGATTGCGCGTAACGTCATGTTCATTTCCCTTCCTTTACTGGTATATCAAAGTAGATCTCGGTACCGGGATCCAGCAGATTGATAGTCAGGCCTTTGCCGTAGATCAGACGGACACGCTGATGTACATTTGCCAGCCCGATATTCTTCACACTCGCTTCATCCCGATATAATTTGTCAACGATTTCCGGATCGATGCCGGCACCTGTATCCCTGATGATGATACGGATAAAATCACCCTTGTCCTTGACGGAGAGATAGACAGCGCCTTGCCACTTACGTTTCCGTACGCCATGATGGATGGCATTCTCCACCAGCGGCTGCAGAAGAAGGCTTGGTACTTTTATCTGCACGGGATCGATATCATACACGATTTGCAGTTTATCACCGAAACGGGATTTTTCGATTTCCACGTAATCCCTCACCTGTTTCAGTTCCTCTTCGATAGCGATCATTTCATCATGGAGCTCTAAGTTATAGCGCAGATAGCCGGATAGGTTGTGGATCAGCTCCCGTGCCCGGTTCGGATCCCGCCGCGTTGTAGAGGCTATCGCATTCAGAGAGTTAAAAAGGAAGTGCGGGTTGATTTTCGACTGGAGGGCCTTCAGTTCGGCTTTATTGGCAGTCTCTTTGATTTGCTCGATCCGGGAGATTTCCATCAGATTCGAAATGATTTGTGCCAGCCCTATCCCAAGTGTCTGCAGGGAATCGGTGATACGGTTTTTCTTCTCATAATAAATTTTCAATGCACCTGTGACTTCATCGCCTTCCTTAAAAGGAACGATCAGCAAGCAGTGCATCTGCGGCAGGTGATGATCATCCACTTCATTCCGGATGACAATTTGCCCGCTGGACAAGGCTTGCTTTGTCATATCGCTGACGATGGATGTAGTATCCCGATAGCGCTCCTCCCCCAGACCATAGTAAGCCACAACGGTTTTGGTATCTGTTATGGCCACTGCATCCGCCCCGATTTCTTCCTTGATGATCTGGCAGATACGCTGTAAGGAAGCAGGCGTGATGGAGCGGAAATAAGGAAGCGTCTTATTGGCAATATCCAAAGCAAGTTTCGCTTGGGCAGCAGCAATCTGCTTCTTTTCTCCTTCGATATTATGTACCAGCAGGATGAGCAAGCCAATGCTGATTTCACCGACCATCATGGGAACGGCAATCTGTTCGACGATGGAAATCCCCTGTGACCTTGGCTCCCCGAGTGCGATGATCAAAAGCATGGTCAATGCCTGACTCGATACGCCTGCAGTGATACCTACGTACCACCAACGATGCTTTTTGACCCTTTGGTTGATGAAACCAGAGGCGAAACCGGCGGTTACGCTGGTAATCAAGCAAGGCAAGGAAGTGATGCCGTCGATGTCGATCAAATAACGGTGGAGGCCGGAGATAATCCCCGTGATGATGCCTACCCATGGTCCGAATAATATCCCGCCTGACAGGATGGCCACGGTCCTGATATTGACAAGGGAGCCTTCCACTTCAATACCGGAATATGTCCCGAAAATGGCAAAGCTGCAAAAGACGACCGTCAGTACAGTGAGTTCACGGACTGAATGGTTTTCCTTCTGAAGAATTTCCTTGAAGCCTTTGATTTTGGTCAAGAAGAACAGGATGATCAATAGCAAGGCAGCACGCTCAAATATCGATATGATCATTTCCAATGTTGAATGCATAGGTGTAATCCCTTTCATATGTATTGCTATTAGTTTATCAGAAATTTCGACTGGAAGGGAGTGGATGTGGTAATGATTGGAGAGAAGAATAATAGATTCATTTGGTTGAAAATCCGGTATGGAAATAATATGTCATAATGTATAAATAGGCTGGATTTATCTGTATGAAAGCGCTATAATTAGTATAATGAAACACTGTTCCATAATACGGAACATTAATCTGGCATCACGTTTGATGCCGTTATTTCTGAGTGTCAATGTAAGGGGTTACACCGGACTTTGGAAGGTCAGTGAAAAAAGTAAGGAGATGATGGAAGTGGAACTGCGATACGCAACTCATCCAGCTCATGCGAAGACATTCACTACGGAGGAATTGCGCAATCACTATTTGATTGAGGAGCTTTTTGTATCCGGGGAAGTAAAGCTGGTGTACAGCATGGAAGACAGGACAATTATTGGCGGTATCCAGCCAGGCGGCAGTGCCGTTGCTTTGGAAGGTTATGATGAAATCAAGGCAGATTACTTCCTGGAAAGGCGGGAAGTCGGCATTTTCAATATCGGCGGCGAGGGTACGATCACAGTCGATGGTGAAGTATATGAGATGGCAAACAAGGATTGCCTGTATATCGGCAAAGGAAAACAAGAATTGCTTTTCGCAAGCAATGAGGAAGCAAATCCAGCTAAGTTTTATCTATTTTCTGCCCCTGCACATACCTCTTATCCAACCAAGCATGCATCCTTCCGAGATATTCCGGGAGATGCCATGGGTGCAAAAGAAAGTGCGAATGAGCGTGTCATCCGCCGTATCATTCATCTTGAAGGCATCCAGAGCTGTCAAATTGCCATGGGTATCACGATTCTCGAAAGCGGCAGTGTCTGGAACAGCATGCCGACCCATACCCACAATCGCAGGATGGAGGCATATCTGTATATCGATTTGGATGAGGACGCAAGTATGTTCCATTTGATGGGCGAACCGAATGAAACGCGTCATCTTGTCATGAAGAATGAGCAAGCTGTCATATCACCGCCTTGGTCCATCCATTGCGGCAGTGCTACAAGCAATTATGCATTCATTTGGGCAATGGCTGGTGAAAACAAAACATACACCGACATGGATCAGGTGTCGATGGATGAGCTTCGCTAGAGGGGGATGAATATGAGTTTGACGGACTTTTCGATGGATTACTTTAGTTTGACTGGCAAAGTGGCGATCGTGACAGGGGGCAGCAAGGGGCTTGGTCAAGGTTATGCAGTTGCTTTGGCAAAGGCAGGTGCGGATGTTTTCGTCGTCACCCACAGAGATGATTGGGGGGAAACGAAGGCGCTGATGGAAGCAGCAGGGGGCAAGGTGCATTTTCATCAGGCTGATCTGACTGATAGAGAGCAAGTGAAACAAGTTGTGCCGAGCTGTGTGGATGTGTTCGGAAAGGTCGATATTCTCGTCAATAATGCCGGAACGATCATCCGGACGCCGCTGCTGGAGTACAGGGAAGAAGATTGGGATAAGGTGATGGACGTCAACCTGCATGCTGTTTATCTGCTGGGACAGGAAGCAGCGAAAGCGATGGCAGAACAAGGCGGCGGGAAGATCATCAATGTCGCATCCATGCTGTCGTTCCAAGGGGGTAAATTCGTACCGTCTTACACTGCCAGCAAGCATGCGGTAGCAGGATTGACCAAAGCCTTCGCCAATGAACTGGGAGCATATAATATCCAGACAAATGCGATTGCGCCGGGATACGTGGCGACTGCGAATACTGCGCCGATACGTGCTGATGAAAAAAGGAATGCGGAAATTCTGTCCCGTATACCAAGCGGGCGCTGGGCAGATCCGTCCGATTTGATGGGAGTGGTCGTATTCCTGGCAAGCCGTGCGTCCGATTATATGAATGGCCATGTCCTGGCAGTGGATGGGGGCTGGCTCGCGAGATAAGCAGGGTGGAAGTTTGCGTCGGGGCAGTTTGACGGGAAAGAGAGATTGAGAGGACTGGGAAGGTGACCAAAGATCTGGAGAATCTTTGTGTATGCCACCCTCTCATTCCAATGATCTGGCCGATCATTATAAAAATAGCATATCACCCTATGTGATTCAAATATCTCAATTTCTTTTGCTCGATTACCTATAAGGAAAGGTAAGGGATGCAAAATGAAAATAATGAAAACGATGGAGAGAATTCCTGGCGGGCTCATGCTCGTACCGTTATTTTTAGGGGCAATCATCAATACCTTCGCACCGAATTCGGCGGAATATTTCGGGTCATTCACAGGCGGACTCATGACTGGTACCATTCCGATCCTTGCTGTGTGGTTCTTCTGTATGGGAGCAGGCATCCAGCTGAAATCGACGGGTACGATCCTGCGAAAGTCCGGAACGCTCGTCATCACTAAAATTGCCGTTGCATGGATCGTAGCTATCATTGCAGCTCAGTTTCTGCCTGAAGGTGGTATTCAGACAGGTTTGTTTGCCGGTTTTTCCGTCCTGACTCTTGTTGCGGCCATGGATATGACGAATGGCGGGCTTTATGCATCGATCATGCAGCAGTATGGATCAAAAGAGGAAGCCGGGGCATTCGTACTCATGTCCTTGGAATCCGGTCCGCTTATGACGATGATCATCCTTGGTTCCACAGGCCTTGCTGCGTTTGAACCGCAAGTTTTCGTCGGTGCGGTACTGCCATTCCTGGTCGGCTTCCTGCTTGGGAACCTGGATGGTGATCTGCGTGCTTTCTTCAGCAGGGCAACACAGACAATGATTCCTTTCTTCGGTTTTGCACTGGGTAACTCGATTGATTTGGGGGTCATTCTGGACACTGGGCTTGCTGGTATCATCCTTGGTGTACTCGTTATCGTCGTGACTGGTATTCCGCTTATGCTTGCAGATAAGTATATCGGCGGCGGAAATGGAACCGCCGGTATCGCAGCTTCCAGTACGGCAGGAGCGGCAGTTGCCAATCCGATGATCATCGCGACCATGATTCCGGAATTCATGCCGGTAGCAGAAGCGGCTACTGCGCTGGTTGCGGCATCCGTGGTTGTCACTTCGATCCTCGTTCCGATCATAACGGCTTATTGGGCGCAATATATGAAAAAGAAGGAAAAACGGAACTCGGATGATACGGCTATCGATCCGAACAATATCAACTCAAATACTGTATAAAAACAAATGGAGAGGCATATACAGTATGTCTCTCTTTGCATAAAGGAGACGTTGACAGATGAGCAGGATTCTAACGATTGGGGAGCCGATGGCGCTATTCGTGGCGGAACAGGAAGGCTTACTGGATGATGCGGAACGCTTTTCGCGTTTCATTGCCGGGGCGGAAGTTAATTTTTCCATCGGGATGGCGCGTCTTGGACATCAGGTGACGTATATCACGAAGCTGGGCTTGGATCCTTTCGGCAGGAACATTCATAAATTTTTACGGAAAAATAAGATCGATACCTCCTTTATCGCCTATGAGCCCGAATTTGTGACGGGGATGCAATGGAAGCAGAAAGTGAAAAGCGGCGATCCGGAGGTATTCTCGGCAAGGAAGAATTCCGCGGCTTCACATATGGATAAAAAGCTGATCAAAAAAATAAAATGGGCTGATTATGACCTTCTCCATCTTACAGGTATCCCGCCTGCTTTGTCGGATGGCTGCCGGGAGCTTGTTTTTCAGATGATGAAGGAGGCGAAGGAAAATGGGCTGCAAGTATCATTCGATCCGAATCTTCGGCCGGGATTGTGGCCGGATAAGCAGGAAATGGCACGGGTCATCAATGATCTTGCCGGCCAAGCTGATATCATCTTCCCGGGCGCAGCAGAAGGAAGACAATTGACTGGCAAGAACGATGTGCTCGATATTGCCGCGTATTACCATGAAGCTGGAGTGCCGACCGTTGTATTGAAGCTTGGGGAGGAAGGTGCCTTCACAAGCTGTATGGATGGTATGCAATTCTATACAGAAGGCTTCCCGGTCGAAGAAGTCGTCGATACGGTCGGTGCAGGAGATGGCTTTGCGGTCGGTGTTGTGAGCGGATTGCTGGAAGGATTGAAGCTTTCGGACAGCATTGCAAGGGGAGCTGCCATTGGTGCACTGGCAGTCATGTCACCTGGGGATAATGACGGTCTGCCAAATCGGGATGAGCTGCTGCGATTCATGAAACGGGAGCCGATCGGATAAAAAAGGGCCTTCCATCTGGAAGGCCTTCTCCTCTAACCGGTATAGCCCAATGCGCGGGATATTTCCTCGCTGCAGGCTCTTACCTTCTGTATCAATTCGGCATTCACCCGGTCTGTTGTCACTCGGTTGCTTGGTCCTGAGATGCTGAAGCTAGCCACGATCCGGTGCTCATGGCTGTAAATCGGAGCGGCTATACAGCGGATGCCTTCTTCATTTTCAATATCATCGAGTGCATACCCTTGTTGACGGACTCTGTCCACTTCGGTGTACAGCTCTTCCTTCGAAGCAATCGTGCGTGGTGTACGCGGTATGAAGGCAATTGAATCAGCTATTTCCGCCAGCCTGCTTTCCGGCATGCCTGATAAGAGTATTTTTCCGACAGCTGTACAGTACATGGGAGCTCTGTTCCCGATCCGGGAATACATGCGGATCGTCTGGTTGCTTTCGAGCTTATCGATGTAGACGATTTCACCTTTATCCTCGATGCATAAATGCACCGTCTCATTCACATCTGCACAAAGCTGTTTCAGATATGGCTTGGCTATATTGACGATATTGTTATTATTCAAGACGCTGCGCGCAACGTAAAGAGTTTGCAACCCAACTTTATAATTGTCCGATTCCGGATCTTTGGCAACGTAATTCATGTCCACAAGCGTTGCCAGCAGCCGGTGAGTCGTACTTTTTGACAGATCTACCAGCTTGGTCAGCTTCGCAATCGGCAAACCATCTGGGTGATCGGAAAGCGTATTCAAAATAGTTAGCGCTCGTTCAAGTGATTGCACATTAGACATAGATTTTACTCCGTTTCCATTGCGTTCATTGCTTACTTCTATGATACGGGAACGGCTGGTATTTGTAAATTTCAGTATACAAATGGAGGGGAAACAAATGAGAAAAGCTGAGGTTCTGGCTAAGCTGACTGATCAAGGTATCGTAGCTGTCGTTCGTGCCGATTCGGCAGAAGAGGCAATCCGGATTTCAGATGCTTGTATAGAAGGCGGTATTACAGGGATTGAGGTGACGTTTACCGTCAAGGACGCAGACCAGGTTATCAAGCGGCTTGCCGATTTATATAAAGAGAACACAGATGTAGTGGTCGGAGCCGGAACAGTGCTTGATAGTACGACAGCTCGTCTGGCCATACTTGCCGGTGCCAGTTTCATCGTCAGTCCGACGTTCGATGCCGACACTGCCAAACTGTGTAATCTTTATCAAGTCCCTTATTTGCCGGGGTGTATGACGATCGGGGAGATAAAACAGGCCATGGAAGCAGGGGCAGACATCATCAAGCTCTTCCCGGGAAGTGTGTTTGGACCGGATTTCATCAAAGCGGTCAAAGCTCCGCTTCCGCAGGCGAATATCATGCCGACCGGCGGGGTGGACTTGGAGAATATCGGAAATTGGCTGAAAAATGGTGCAGCTGCTGTCGGGGTCGGCGGCAATCTTGTGGCACCTGCCGCTACAGGTGACTATGCTAAGATCACGTCCATCGCTCAGCAATATGTAGAAAAAGTAATGGAAGCAAGAGTGCAGCGTGTGAACATTTGAACATGAGTCAAGCCCCCTGGGACATAAACTGAACACGGAGGAAGGGGGCCTGCTTCATGTCAGCGACTAAGCGGGGAATTGTGATTGTAGTCGTGAAGGCGACAGCCATTTACTCGTTCGTCATGATAGATATTGCCGCTGGGACAGGTTTGTATGTGACTGCGAAGCTTTTGGGGGCGGGAATGATTGTTGCTTCCCTCTGCAGCATGGCCGGTGTCGAAGGTCTGAAGAGAGGACCTGCATTCGTCCGTGATCTGACAGGAAGGGGACGCTAGGAAATGGTATGGTGATCAGGGATTTTGACATAATACAAAGGAATGCAGGAGCTGCATTCCTTATTATTTTGCGGCAGCATCTTCATTAAGCCGCATATTTCCGACGGTAAAATAAAAAGGTGCAGGAAACGGCGGCTTTTTCCCTCTCTTGATTCGGGCGCCAGCTTCATTAAGCCAGTAGATGGATTTATTGATAGCCGAGAAGAATACAACCAGCTCTCCGTTATCATCAACACAAAGACAGGAGCCGAATATGCCGTTCTGGTACCAGGCTTCGCCATTGTCTGCTTTAAGGACCAGCTTCGGCTCTTCCGACCAATCGGCTCTTGTAAAGCTGGCTGTTTTGCTTTTGAACAACCAGAGATCTTGCGGTTTATATGTCTCTTCACCGAAGGCGTTGCCGCAGCGGCTGACGAGTAAGTAGTACATATCATGAATCCGTTTCGGCCTTGCGTGCGTGAAAGCATCCTCCCGGGTGAAAAACAAGCGGGGCTTCGACCAGTTGTCCAAGCCGTTTTCGCTTTCGGACGCATACACCTCATGCATCGGAATATCTCCTTTGGCCGGTTCGTGTGGCGTAGCTGCAAACCACATCTTCCATTTCCCTTCATCATAGATCACTTTAGGGGCAAGTACACTGTCATTTCGGACGGTCCCTACCATCACGGGCTTTGGATGACGGAACCATCTGCCATGCCTCATTTCCAGACAGCCGATGGAATAAGGAGATTCATTTCCTGCGACATTGCTGGCACTCCGACCCGTGTAGTAAATACGGCGCACATAATCTCCATTTACCTTCCCTTCCGCATAACAAGGTTCACGCAGTCCATACCGATCCCAGGCGGCTTCCTTTGGCTGGGGAAGCAAAGGCTTCGCTTTGTGCGGTTTTCCCGGGTAAGTCGTAATCCGCCAGGCATTGGCTGTCAGCGGAGCTCCTTTTGGTAGGCTGGCGCTGAATAGATTATTTTTGAGATTGCGCTGGAAGCCCCCAAAGAACATCCACCATTGGTCATCTATTTTCTGTACACTCGGGTCGCCCAATCCTAGCAAATTACGGATCGGTTTGTACCCGTCCAGCATGGAATATAATAGATTCGGTTTTGCATCCATCCTTACCACCTCACTAGTCAGCAGTATGGACGGATGAAGCATCAAACATACCAGGCAGCAAAGTCTTGTAAAACAGAAACGCCGTCATCACGCTTTTTGCTCCAGCCATGATCCTTCCGATGATTTTTGATCGATAAAGTCTAAAACAATTTGCAATTGAGTCAGTTGATTTCTTTGTGCTGAAGCATGTCTGCATTAACTCAGGATGCTCATATATGGCTTGTTTCGGCAATACATAGGTAGAGTTTCGATTAATCTGAGCTGCATCCAGCTTTTTTCATACAAAGATCGTTTGCATCCCTTCCATGTCCGTCGGCAAAAAAGAGCGATGCCATGGACAATTGATTTCGGGAAGTGATCTTTGAAAAAGGGCCACTTAGGATCCTGATTTATGCTTGTTCTGTTTAGGCGTTTTAACCCGTCGGATAATGAGCCAGCCAAGTAAGGCACCCGTAATGGAACTGGCGAGGAAACCCGGAACAAATGCAAATGCGCCGGTTTTTTGTCCCATAAGTAAATTAGCAATCGGAACGGATAGCAGGGAACCCAGCACGCCGGTGCCGATCATCTCGCCAATCGCCGCTGCACCCTTCCGGCGGAAGAGGCGATAAAACAACCCGGCAAACAAAGCACCTATCATCCCTCCCGGAAAAGCCAGCAAACTCCCAAGCCCCAGCATATTGCGAACAAGCCCGATAAGGAAGGCGACAACTACAGCAGGCCCAGGACCAAGCAGAACAGCAGCAATGACATTCACTGCGTGCTGTACAGGAAAAGCACGGGCAGCCCCTGTTGGGAACCAGATGAATTGTGCACCGAGCACGCCGATTGCAGCGAGGATGGCCATGAGGGTCAGTTTTTTGGTTTTCAATTCTATCCACCTCGTTATTTCTAAAAAGTACTGCTGTCATTATAAATTTAATTACAGGTTTCTGGAAGAGATGTATATATACGAGGGGGATTTGTGCAGGGAGGGATGTATGGCATATTTACCAATTGCCATTCCAAGAGTTCCTCTTACAGTGGCAATAACATATGCTGACAGCAGCGAATATATCTGGAGGTGCAAAAATTGACTCCTTTGAATAATGGAGACGGATGCAGCGGCAGAGGAACATACTATCCAAATATGTTCAATGCCAATGCAACAGGAGCAACAGGCGTTACCGGCCCAACCGGTCCGACAGGGGAACAGGGTGTAGGGCTGCAAGGGGTCGTACCATTCAATGCTGCAGCTGCCCCTTCCTATCCAGTTTGGCAGATTGTCACATATAACGGCAGTCTTTATATATCGAATGTGGCATCCCCCAGCGGGATTCCAGACAGCTCCCCTGACTATACAATGTTAGCAGCTGCAGGAGCTACAGGCATACCAGGTCCGATTGGGCCTACCGGTGCAACGGGTGCGACGGGAATTGGATTAGGCGGTGTACTGCCATTCGATCCAGCAGCAGCGCCATTTTATACAGCGGATCAAGTGGTCGGTTATGGCGGCGGTTTGTACATCAGTGAAGTGGCATCTCCTGTTGGAATACCAGGAACTTAGCCAGACTATAGCACGCTTTTGGCTGGGATAACTGGAGCCATGGGGGTAACAGGGAATACTGGTGCAATAGGAGTCGGATTGACTGGAGTGGTAGCGTTTGATGCTCAGCCACACCTTTTTATGAAGGTAATGTGATCGTAAACTTAA
The DNA here is from genome assembly GCF_037977385.1 of Terribacillus sp. FSL K6-0262. Classification (NCBI taxonomy): domain Bacteria; kingdom Bacillati; phylum Bacillota; class Bacilli; order Caryophanales; family Bacillaceae; genus Terribacillus; species Terribacillus sp. FSL K6-0262. Next base: position 1,845,182 of record NZ_CP150277.1, read on the forward strand.
CTGCCGGGAATACAGATGCTTTGCAGCTATTTGGTTTAGCGGGCACTGCCATACTGAACGGCGGGCGGTTCCATCGGAGCATCCCTTACCGTCACCCGCTTAAGCTAAAAAAAAAGAGGTGCCCCAACTCGGCGGCACCTCTATTTCTTTTGTTTTCGTATGACATCATTAATCCGCATCATGGTCTCTGTCATTTGATGCAATTCTTCAAGGTCGATTTTGGAATAATATTTATCGATGAGTATCTCGTCCAATTGTTTGAGGCTTTCCATATACTCTCGTCCTTTGGTTCCGAGAGCCAGAAAGTATTCCCGCTTATTCGTGGGATTGGCTTGCTTCGTAATCATTTCTCTTTTCTCCAATTTGGATAGCACTTGGCTTACAGCACTTTTGGAGATGCCGAAATCTGCTGCGATATCATTGGCGGTGGTTTGGTCGTTCTTCTGGATATAAGACAGCATGTATTCCTGTTGGACGGTCAAATCCAGCTCATCTAGTTTCTTGGTTTCTTGAGAGATCAGGATGCCGAACTCCTCATATGCTTCATTCATTCTTCGGATGACTTCCTTATATGAATGGTCCATGTTCATCGTTCCTTCCAAAACTGCTTCTTTATTGCATATTACGCCATTTCTTAGCTTTTGCAAATACCAAGACTGCCATAAGCAATCCGGTTCCGGCGAATGCGGCAAGCAGAATCCTTGCCGAGAGGCCGATGGACATCAAAGAACTGAACAAAGTTTGGGAGATTGGATCGAATGCCGTGGAAGCCAAAAATACAATACTCATGACCCGTCCCATCATTGCGGGGTCCGTTTTTTCCTGAATGATGACATCGGTCGGGATGTACGTAATGAAGCCGAAGAATCCGATCATTGCTGCAACAGGAATCAGCCAATGCAAACTTGGAATCTGACTGAAGATCCCAAGAGATAAAACGCTGACAATCAGGAACAAGAGCACTAGTCTTCCGCGATTCTTTTTTAGTGTGAAGAAAAGCAGGAAGATAGTGGCTGCTAGGGAGCCGACAGAGAAACCAGCCTCTAAAAAGCTAAGATCCAGAGCGCTGCCGCCCAGCTCTTCCGCAAGTATTGGCAAGCTCAGGAACATCGGGCCGAATACAAAGAAATTCACAATGATGATGATGCTGATGGCAGATATATAGATGGAAGAAGAACGCAAGTAACGATAGCCTTCTTTGAACTCCGTCATAAAAGACGTAGTTTCTTTGTATTTATCTGGCTTGGCATCCTTGATAAATGCAGGGAATACGAAGCATGCGCCTATGACCGTAGCAGCAATGCTGACCGCAAAAGTAGCACTGAAATCATAATAGTGCAGGATGGCGCCTGCAGCAATCGGGCCGATCAAATATAACAGTTCCTGGGAACTGTGAATGAGTGTATTGGCAGGTTGCAGCTCTTTTTGGGTCACAATGCTGGGAATCAAGGACGAAAGAGCAGGAAAGAAAAATCCATCCAAGCAGCCGATGAAAAATGAAACAACCAGCAATAACGCAATCGTCAGGGAATCGTGAGCAAGCCCCCAAAGCAGGACACCGATCAACAGACCCTGCAGCAATTGGGTGCTGAACAGGATCTTTGATTTCTGGATGCGATCAGCGAGTACACCGCCAATTATCATCGTGATCATACGCGGTATGGAAGCAGCCGCCATGACCAATCCGAGGTATTGGGGATGATGTAAAACATCGACGACGTACCAGGATACGGTGATCATATACATGGAAAAACTCAAAACCGAGAAAAGTTCTGAGAAAAGCAGACAGCTGAATTGTTTATTTGTGAATAATGCCTTCATCATAAACACCTCATAAATTAAGTTAACTAAACTAAACTATATATACTTCTTTACTTATTGTCAACAGAGTACTATTTGTTTGGTATATACTGGATGAAAATGAAGGGAGTACAAGTGGCCTACGCATTGATCCATCATGAAGAAACAAAGGAAGTACTTATGGTTCATAACAAAAAGAACGGCAGCTGGACATTGCCGGGAGGCTTAGTCGAGCAAGGTGAGTCGCTTGCCGAAGCTGCGGTGCGGGAGGCGAAGGAAGAAACTGGGCTGGTCGTAGAAGTAACCACCATCCTTGCAGTGAAAGAGGCAAAGCTGCAAGCCAGGGATGAGCATGCTATCTTTGTGACATTCAATGCCAGGCCGATCAGTGAAGAAATTCGGATACAGGATACGGAAAAAATAGCTGAGGATGTATGGATATCTTGTGCATGAAGATGAAATGAGTTTTGGTTTCCTCCTCATCATGGGCGGATTTAATCATTGACATCCCATAAAGCAGTGATCGCAGCAAATGAGCGAAACGGAAAGCCGGCATCTTTTGGCCGTCTTATTTGTTTATATCCAGATTCGGACACATAAAGTTAACAGAATAATACTACATATACATTTTTGTGTTTGAGTTATATCCATATATAGTTTTCTTTGTTAAGATAGAGGGAAGAGAACATCTATCGAATCGACACGCTTTATGATAAAATGATGAACAGACTGGACTGATACGATGGTACTTTCTGATAAAGGAACAGCAACGATGCAAAAATCCCTCCAAACAAAAACCTTACTCATTGCATATGCTTCAGTCAGTGGCAACACGGAGGAAGTTGCCGAGCTGATTGCGGGAGAATTGAACCAAAAGCAGCAAGACGTGACGCTCTATTGCATCAATGGCAATGAGCCGTTTCCGCATGTTCCGGATTATGATGCGATGCTGATCGGCACGTATACATGGGGCTCAGGCGATACCCCATTCGATGTAAAGGATTTTGTGGCGGATGTAGGATATAAGCCAGAGAATGTATTTGTCTTTGGCACAGGAGATACGCAATTCGGCGGAGACGATATGTTTTGCATGGCGGCGGACAAGCTGGCAAAATTTTATCATTCACCGATTGCACCGCTCAAGATCGAGCAGTCACCAAGGGGATCTCAGGAAGAAGAAGTATTGGAATGGACGAGAGGAGTATTGGAATGGCTAAATTGATGAAGGCTGCGGTGCTTGAGCCGAAGCATCCAAATAAATCTACTGCATTATTCAACGGGGAAGCAAGCGGAATCCTGCATTGGGATAATGTTGCATACCCGCATTTCTATGAATTGCGCAAAACGATCCGCGGTCTGTTCTGGACTGCAAATGAAGTGAATATGGTGGCAGATACAAAGCAATTCGCTCATCTATCGGAGCAGGAGCGTACAGCATTCCTGAAAATCATCGGTTTGCTTGCGACATTGGACGGTCCGCAAACGGATATCGCCTCCAAAATCGCTGCTTATTCGACAGATCCTAGTGTCAAATCTATCCTGGCAACGATTGCCGACCAGGAAAGCGAGCATAATCACAGCTATACGTATGTACTGGCTTCTGTTACAAATTATGATAACCAGATTGCATCTTTCAATGAAGGGCGCACGGATAAAGTATTGCTTGAACGCAATGAAAGAATTGCGGCTGTATATAACGAATTTGCACAAAATCCGACAATCGAAACAGTCCTTAAAGCAATGGTTTACTCAGCTCTATTGGAAGGCTTATTCTTCTACAGCGGGTTTGCGTTCTTTTATAATTTGGCACGCAACCAGAAAATGGTCGGCACTTCCACGATGATTTCTTATATCAATCGGGATGAACTGCATCATGGCCGTTTCATCAGTGAATTATTCCGAGCAACGCTGGCGGAAAATCCGGAGTATAACAACGAGGAATTCATTGAGTGGGTATATGATCAATTCCGTCATTCTGTCGAGCAGGAAACAAGATGGAGCCGTTATGTACTTGATGGTATCGATGGCATCAACTTGGATGATATGGAAGGCTACGTAAAATATCGTGCAAATAAAATGCTGCGCATGCTCGGACTAAGCGAGATTTACGAAGGCTATGAAAAGAATCCGATGAAGTGGATCCGTGCTTACACAGATAACTTCAACGGTACAAAATCCGATTTCTTCGAACAGAAGTCCCGCCAGTACACAAAAACCAGTGACCTGAACGGGTTTGACGATCTATAAGAACAGCAAAGAGCCAGCCGGTCACGGCTGGCTCTGGTTATATACTTCTTTCTTTTGTACAACCCGGTGTATGTGAATGGTCAGGTAAAGCAAATCCTCATTGGTAAGCTGCTCCTGATACATCTTTTGGATATAGGATTGGATTTTCTGCGCACAGGAGAAGGCTTTGCTGTAATTGACCTTCACCATCTCGAATAAACTATTATCTTCCTCTTTCTGGCTGCGATGGTTCAGGATTCGCTGAGCAAAAAATTTCAAATGGGTAACAAATCGATAATAGGCAAGCGACTCTTCGTCATATTCAATGCCAAAATGAAATTTTACAATGTGAAGGACGTCCTGGATGAACTTTGTGATATTGATCATGACTGGCATATCTTCGTTCATTTGTGCATTGACTATATGCAAGGCAATGAAGCCTGCCTCATCTTCAGGCAGAATGATACCGACTTTCTCGGCTATGATCGATAGGGCGTGCTGTCCGATTCGATATTCATCTGGATAAAAACGTTTTGTTTCCCAAAGCAACGCGTTCTTTATATCAATTCCCTGCTGAAAACGTTCTACAGCATAATAGATGTGATCAGTCAAACTTACATAGATATTATCGTGTATCTTCTTGTTGGTGTGCTGTTTGGCGTATCGGATGATCTCTTCGGATACCTCGACGAAAGAAAGCGGTATTTCAGCCAATAATTCCATCAGCCGTTTATTCATTTCCTTATCATCGAGCTTGAATATCTTCTCGATACGGGACTCATCCACTTTATCACCGGCTTTGCGGCCAAAAGCAATACCCCGTCCCATGATGACAAGCTCATGTTCCTGCTCGTCCAAGACGGTGATGACATTATTATTCAACACTTGCTTGATCTGCATCAGGATCACCTATTCCTTAAAAGAGGATAATCTATCTAGGTCTATAGTATAGGAAAATGAGAACGATTACAATCGCCATTGCCTACAAAAAAGTGAGCGGCTCGATCATCTCCGATATTCAGGCCATTTCATCCCCATCTTCCTATCGTTGGATTGATGAACCGGGATCCAGAGAGCTTAAAGGAGAGATGTATCAACTTCCCTTGGTGCGCTCTATCTTCTGGATTGCCGGAATTATCGATCCTTAGTTTTGTCTTTGAGGATGGATCGCTATCAGAGGATAAAGGGATGTGATGCTGCTGATGCAGCCCTTTTATTCGCTGAGGGCTCATGAGAAGCAGGGTGATGTTTTTTGAGATGGATTGCCAAAATCAGATGCAGATGTTATTTTGTTGCTATACCGTCTGGACGGTTAGGGGTGAAAGAATGAAAACACAAGATAGAATCTTGGACGCAGCTGCTAAGCTCATCCTTGAAGAGGGCGTCAGTAATGTCACGCTTGAAAAAATAGCCAAGCGGGCAGAGATCAGTAAAGGCGGCTTGCTATATCATTATCGTACAAAGGAATCTCTATATCAGGAGATGAATTTGACTGCTATAAGAGAATTTGAAGAAACGATTGATCGTTATCTTAAAGAAAAGCCAAATGGGAGAGGAGCTTATACAAGGGCTTATGCATTAGCCACGCTGGAGGATATCCAAAAAGGGGCAATACATCGAAGCAGCGCGCTTATTTCCATCTTTAGCGACCATCCAGAAATCTTGGAGCTCTGGAAAGAAGGTTATTCGAGATGGCAGCAGCAGCTCGAGCAGGACGGTTTGGAATGGGAAGAGATGGCTACGATTCGCTTTGTCTGTGATGGGCTATGGTTCAATGAGATGTCTGGAATGACCAGCACATCGGCCTTTGCGGCAGAATTAATGCACAGGCTGCTGGACCGGATGGATAAAGGAGGAAAATGAAAATGGGTTATTTATTCTTGGCGGCTTCCATACTGTTTGAAGTTTTCAGCTCGACAATGCTGAAATTATCGGATGGATTTAAGCGGCTGCTGCCTATCATCGGCATTGTAGTGGGCTATGGCATAAGCTTTTATGCATTGTCGATTACATTGCAATCGTTGCCGCTAGGGGTGGTTTATGCTACCTGGAGCGGGGTCGGGACGATTTTGACGGTTGTGATCGGTATATTGCTTTTCAAGGAGAAAATCAATAAAAAAGGAGCACTGGGCATTGCTATATTGCTTGTCGGGCTTATATTGATGAATTTATCAAAGTAAAGGAAGATGTGGTATGAAAGCAGGTTTATTTCTTGCAGCGGCAATCATATTGGAGACGATTGCTTCTTCCATGCTGAAAGTATCCGACGGATTTTCTGTATTGCTTCCATCTGTCATTGTGGTGATCGGATATCTTGGAGCATTCCTATTTTTATCTTTTACGCTGAAATCCATGTCTTTGTCCACAGCTTACGCAACCTGGTCGGGAGCAGGGACAGCACTCACGGCGATGATCGGAATAGGGTTTTTCGGAGAATCGGTATCACTGATGAAATTCAGTGGATTGATATTGGTCATTGTCGGCTTGGTGCTTCTCAATACACAGCATAAGGAAGCAAAAGAAAAAGAAGCTTCGGCTCAATGAAATAAGAGGTACTGCGCAGACGGTACCTCTTATTTTTTCAGCACATATATTAGCAGGATACGCATTTCTTGAAATCAGGGCATGGCCCTTTTGTATTCAGCGAGAAGATTTCCGTAAGAAAATTTAACAGAAAACTTTGAAAATTATAGCGAGGCAGATAAGATTAGTAGTAACCAATTGAGTCGACAATCGACGGAGGATACGTTTCATAAGGCAGGTGTCTCGTATAAAACAACTTGATTTAAGTAAGCAGGGACTTTCTTATATCATCTCAGAATATATCATGGAACAAATCATAACAGGCGAATTGAAAGCGGGAGATAAATTAATCGAAAGCCAATATGCTGAACAATTTGGGACAAGCAGAGCCCCTATCCGGGAAGCTTTCATCCTTTTGACAAACCAAGGGTTATTAGAGAAAATCCCTCGTAAAGGTACAGTCGTGCGTGGTTATACAAAAGCTGATATATCGGATATTTTGGAACTTCGCATTGTCCTGGAAGAGATGGCGATGAGCCGCATCATTGAAAGAGGGATCATATCTGATTGTGTTTTGAAAATGGAAGGGATACTCATTCAAATGCATGTCAATCAAAACAAAAGTGATTATACCAAGCTTAATTATCTCTTCCATCAATGCATTATCGATATGGCGGGTAGCAGCATCATCAAGAAAATGTATGAAGGATTGGGAATATCCCTTTTGGGACTGCAGAGCTTAACATTTTCAGACAAGCAAAATGTAGCTAAATCGATCAAAGATCATCGTGTCATTGTTTCTTTGCTGAAAGAAAATCAAGCAAGCGAAGTGGCTGCCTTACTTCAGCAGCACAACAAGGATTTACTGCACCATGTCAAGCGGCGTATCCATGCGGGAATGAGCTGATCGAAATGATCAGCTTCCATATAAAGTCGACAATCGACTTAAAGGAGGAACAAGATGAAAGCATTCTTTTCCAGGCATTCTGCAGGCAAGTATTCCGTGTTGGTTTTATTGTTCATCGGATGGTGCATTTCGTATATTGATCGAGCAGCAATCAGTATTGCATTGGCATCCATCGGCGCTGACTTCAATTTGGATTCTTCTGTTCTTGGAATTGTATTAAGTGTTTTCTTCATTGGTTATGCCGCCATGCAAATACCCGGAGGATGGCTTGCTGATCGATTTGGTTCAAAGAATGTCATTCTTTCAGCAATCTTGCTCTGGTCTGTTTTTACAGCAATCACTGGACTTGCATGGTCATTGGCTTCCCTTATTGCCATTCGTCTGCTTTTTGGCCTGGGGGAAGGAGCTTATCCTTCTGCCAGTATCAAGGGTCTCGCTGAAAACTTCCCGAAAGAGCAGAGGCCTAAAATGTCCTCTGTCATGCTTTCTTCCAACTACATTGGAAGTGCCATCGCTCCTTTGCTGGTAGCCCCGCTTCTGTTGGCTTTTGGGTGGCGGAACTTGTTCTTTATCATCGGAATTGCTGGAGTGGTGTTTGCACTAATATATTGGTTTTGGGTTAAACCTGTAAAACCGAAAAACATGGATCAGATACAAACCGGCCAAGCAATAAAGAAAACCGAAAAGGTACCACTCAAACAGCTTTTGGCAACCCCGATCCTTTGGCAGCTTGCGCTGATTTGGTTCGGCATGAGTCTCATCAATAAGGGGCTGGATTCTTGGATGCCGACCTATTTGCTGACGGAAAGAGGACTGGATTTAAAAGCTATCGGACTGCTTACCCCGCTTCCTTTCATCGCTGCTGGAATTTCAACAGCAATTGGCGGATGGGTGATGGTGAAATTTTTTGACGGCAGGGAAAAAATCCTTTTGATAACAAGTGCTTCCATCACTGCTATCTTCCTTTATTTCATGTATACCGCTCAAACTGTAGGATCCGTCATTGCCTTTCAAGGCATCGTCTATTTCTTCAAATCATTTGTATTGGCAACCACAATGGCATTGCCATTGAAAATTTTATCAGGAAAAGTTGCCGGTTCTGCTGCAGGTGTCATCAACCTGTTTGGTCAATCAGCTGGCTTTGTTTCCCCTGTCATCATTGGAATCATTGTCGAGGTATCCGGTTCTTTTGGCTCTGCATTTTGGTTTTTGATTGTGGCGGCATGTTTGTCCGTTGCAATCAGCTTCATGCTTAACACACGGAAGCATCGTCATTCCAATGCCAATGTACAAGCAATTTAATATGGAGGAGGAAAATGAAAGATGAAAATCAAAAAAATAGTGCTGCGTAAACTGAAAATGGATTTGAAGAAGCCATTTCTCGTAAGCTTTGGTGAATTGAAACATAAGGATTTTATTGTTGCCGAAGTACATTCCGGGAATCACATTGGTTATGGGGATTGCTCTGCTATGCCGTTTCCTTACTACAGTGAAGAGACAAATAAGACTGCTTGGCATATTCTCGAAGATTATCTGATTCCCTTGATTTATTCGCAGGAAGAGATCACACATCCGGAGGAAGTATATCATCTTTTCAAGCATATACGAAGAAATAATATGGCGAAATCGGCGCTGGACTGCGCAATCTGGGATTTATACGCCAAAGAACAAGGCATTCCGCTTGCGCAGGCATTGGGTGGTGTACGCAAGCAGGTGGAGACCGGTGTAAGCATCGGTATTCAGGAAAGTCCGGAGGCATTGGTGGAAGTCGTCAGACAGCATCGTGCGGAGGGTTATAAACGGGTAAAGGTAAAAATCAAGCCCGGCAGTGATCTTGCATTCCTGAAAGCTGTACGCGAAGAATTCCCTGAGGTCATGCTGATGGCCGATGCAAATTCTGCCTATACATTAAAGGATATCGGATTATTTAAGGAACTCGACAAGCTTAATATGATCATGATCGAACAGCCGCTTTCCCATGACGATATTGTAGACCACGCCAAGCTTCAAGCGGAGGTAAACACGAGAATTTGCCTGGATGAAAGTATACATTCAGTCGAAGATGCCAGAAAGGCGATAGAGCTCGGGAGTACGGGGACAATCAACATCAAAGTGGCACGTGTCGGAGGCTTGACTGCAGCTAAAAAAATTCAAGCGCTTTGTGCAGGATACGATATTCCGGTTTGGTGCGGAGGCATGGTGGATTCGGGTATAGGACGAGCCCATAATATAGCGGCAGCCACCCTTCCAAATTATCAATTCCCAAACGATATCCCAGCTTCAGACAGATACTATATACAAGATTTCGTTACACCGGATGCAGTATTGGACAGTGAAAGCAGGATTCACGTGTTGGATAAACCAGGAATCGGATTTGAACCAATCCCTGATATCTATGAACGATATACGTATGAAAGGAAGGAATTCCTTCGTCCGAATGTGCTTGTTTAATAAGCAGAAAAGACTCCTCATGTACATGGAGGAGTCTTTTCAGTATAGTGACTATTTTTTCAGCAATAGATAAAGGAAGTACGGAGCACCAATAAAGGCCACGACGATACCGGCAGGCAGGCCGTCAGCAGTCGCGATATTCCGTCCGATCGTATCTGCCAACAGCAGGAGCCAGCCTCCGATCAAGGCAGCGACGGGAAGGACATATTGATGTCTCGCGCCGACAAGTGCACGTGCAATATGGGGTGCCATCAGCCCGACGAAGCTGATGCCGCCAGCAACGGAAACGGCTGCTGCCGCAATGGCGACCGCTGCCACCAGCAATATGATCCGATCCCGGGTCAGCTGGACGCCGATGCCGACTCCGACTTCTTCGCTTAGGGCCAATACGTTCAGCCGATTCGCCATATAAAGGGTCAACGGAAAGATGACAATGATCCACGGCAGCAGTGCAAGGACGAATGGCCAGTCCGTCCCCCAAATATTCCCCGCCAGCCATTTGGCTATGAAATCGACTTTTTCCCTATCGGCCGAGGATATCAAGACGATCATCATACCTGAGAGAGCCATGGAAAAACCGACTCCGACTAATACAAGTCGAACTGGCTGCAGTCCATGTCTTTTACGATAAGAAAACAGGTAAATCAGCATAGCAGTCACCAGCGCGCTGGCAAAGCCGACAAGAGGCAGGACATAAGCAAAGTTTCCGGCATCGATCGGCATGAACAAAAAGAACACGGCGATACCTAGCCCAGCTCCTGAGTTGATCCCGATGATACCAGGGTCGGTCAGGTCATTCCGGGTGATGCCTTGCAGGATTGTACCGGCCAGTGCCAATGCCATCCCGGCAAGCAGCGTGACCGCAATGCGGGGGAGCCGCACATCAAATAGGACAAATGATTCGGGAAAGGTCCCATTACCGAGTAATGTCGGCAGTAAACGATCATAGGAAAGTGAAGCAGGACCAAGTCCCATCCCAATGATGATGGTGACCAGAATGAGGGCAGCCAATGCGATCATCAGGATGGCCTGTCTGCTTTTTTTAGCTGTTTTCATGAGTAAGCCCGACCTCCCCGATGAACGATGAATAAGAAGAATGGCAGACCGAGCGCAGCTACGATAGCTACAAGCGGCGTTTCATATGGTGCATTTACCGTCCGGGCAGCTGTATCAGCCAAAAGCATGAAGGTTCCGCCGGCAAAGAAGGACAACGGCAATATATAACGATAATCCGTCCCAGCAAAAAAGCGGACGATGTGAGGAATCATCAAACCAATGAAGGTCATGTTTCCGACCAATGCGACAGATGCCCCTGCCAGCAGGATGGTCACAAGGAATAACAGCGCTTTGATTGCGAATGTCTTCTGACCAAGTCCGACAGCAACCTCATCACTCAAACTGAGCAGTGTCAGCTGATGGGATAGGAATAGCGATAATAGGATGCCTGCCAGTATGATCGGTATGATGAGCTGCAGCTGTGTCCAATTGACGCCGACCAATCCTCCGGCTGTCCAGGCAGAGACTTGCTTGGACAGTTTAAAGCTCAAGCCGATAGCTTCTGAAACTGCATATAACAGGGCGGACACAGCAGCGCCTGCCAGCACGACCTTGACCGGGGAAAGGCCGCCCAGGCGGAGGGAACCGATCCCGAACACAAGACCGGCACCGATGGCAGCGCCGATGAAGCAGGCGATGATGATGACGATATAATTCGCATCGGGAATGAAGGCCATGGCAGCAGCGAGTGCTGCATTGGCTCCAGCTGTCAAACCGAGCAGTCCTGGGTCTGCCAGCGGGTTTCGGGTCAATCCTTGCATGATGGCACCTGCCACAGCCAGGGCAGCTCCGACGAAGAAGGCCCCGATTTCACGCGGCAGCCTGTTTTCGCGGATGACCAGGATATCATCGTTGGTATGGCTGCTGAATAACGCATTCCATACATCACGTAAGGAAATATCAGCCGCTCCAAGGGATAAAGCCAAGACAAATGCCGCAATGGATAAAATAAGTCCAATGAAAAGTTTCAAAGCAAATGGTATGTTCTTCATCAGCCACGCATCTTTCTATGTAAGGATAAGGGAAAGAGCTTCCTATTTTCCTAGGAAGCTCTCCTTGATGAACTCTAACTGGTAATCCAATGTATTGGAGTCGTTAAAGTAAAAGGCATTTCCGTCCACTTCATATACCCGATCATTTTTTGCAGCAGCAGTGTTTTGGAAGGATTCGGAGTCTTCAACGGATGTGTCTGCATCATCGAATTTACTGAAGATCACATAGTCGCCCATGTACTCTGGCAAAACTTCTGTCGATAATGCGAAGTAGCCAGCCTCCAGTGCATCCTCTTTCACCTTCTCGGGCATATTCAAGCCCATCGCCTGATAAAGCACTTCGGTTCCGCGGCCCCAGTTATCGCCATATACATAGAGCTGTTTATCGAAGTTCTCCACCACGGACACGGTTGCATCGGGTCCGATATTCTCCTTGATCTGTTCACCGGCCTCTGCAGCACGCTTTGTGAAATCATCGACCCAAGCCTGTGCTTCGTCCTCTTTGTTGACCAGCTTGCCGATTTCCACATGCTGATCGAGATAGTTCAGCTTACCGTAAGTGAAGGTCACTGTAGGGGCAATTTCTTTCAGTTTATCGAGATTTTTCAAGCTTGAGAGTCCGATGATCAAGTCAGGTTTGAGCTCGATGATTTTTTCTAAGTCATCCTCGGTGACTTCCTCTGCGTCCTTCAAGGCATCTTTAAAACGAGGATTCTGCATGGACCACGCATCGGCACCGACAATCGGTACATCCAGATCGATCAAATCACCGACATATGAAGAAAGAACGACAACACGCTTCGGATCAGCGGGCACTTCGACCGGTCCATCCTCGGAATCATATGTAATCATTTCGCCTTCATTGTCAGCTGAATCCGCTTTCTTGTTGGAATCAGCGGAATCGTTGCTGCCGCATGCAGCCAATATAAGCAAAAGAATAAATAAAGCCGGAATTAATTTTTTCATTATGTATGTCACTCCTCATACTAATAGGGGGGTGCCCTGTTAGGGGGACAGGGCACCAGGGTTATACGATGAGAATGAGAATGATTATCAATCTCGCTTGATTCCATAATAAAGGCAGAAAATTCGGATGTCAACATTGATTTTGAGATTTATTTTCGGTATATTTAAATGAGAATGATTATCACTATCGTTTTGAAGGAGGAATCAGTGTGCAGGAAGATTGGCTATATGATGTGACGATCATCGGTGGAGGTCCCGCTGGATTATATTCCGCTTTCTATAGCGGGCTGCGGCAAATGAAGACAAAGATCATCGAGTTCCAGCCTTATCTGGGCGGTAAGCTCCATGTTTATCCGGAAAAGATGGTCTGGGATGTGGGCGGAGTGCCACCGCTTCCAGCTGGCAAACTGATAGATCAGCTCACCGAGCAGGCAATGACCTTTGATCCCGATGTGGTATTGAACGAAAAGGTAACGAGTATCAAACGCAATGAAGAGGATATATTCGAACTCCACACAGCGGGCGGTGTAACGCATTATTCGAAAACAATCATCGTGGCTGCAGGCGGCGGTATCCTTAATCCGCAGAAGCTTTCCATCGAAGGCTGCGAAAAGTTCGAGGTTGCGAATCTTAATTATACGGTGAAAGACATGCAGCGCTTCCGGGATAAGACGGTCATCATCTCAGGCGGCGGTAATTCAGCGGTCGATTGGGCCAATGAATTGGAGCCGATTGCGAAACAAGTATATGTCACCTATCGGAACGAAGCTTTAAAAGGACATGAAGCGTCTGTAGAGCGTCTTATGTGCAGCGGGGCACGCTGCTTCCTGTGCACTTCGATTACGAAGCTTGTTGCATGCCCGAATCAGCAGCATATCGAGCGGGTCGAGCTGACGAATCATGAAACCAATGAAATTACGTATTTACCGATTGATGAGGTCATTGTCAATCACGGCTATGACAGGGACATGGATCTGATTCAGAACAGTGAAGTGGATATCGAGCTAGTGGATAATTACTACATTGCAGGAACACCAAGCGGCGAATCTTCCGTACCAGGACTGTTTGCTGCAGGGGACATCCTGAAACATGAGGGTAAAGTCCACCTCATAGCCGGCTGTTTCCAGGATGCAGCCAATGCAGTCAATAAGGCCAAACAATTTATCGAGCCTTCCGCAGACGAATGGGGGATGGTTTCTTCCCATAATGTATTATTCAAGCAGCGGAATCGGGAGCTGGCGAAGAAATTAGTCTAGAGCGCAGATGCGCTCTTTTTTATAGCGGGTTATGAACATAATCCAATTTACAGCAACAATAATATTTCAAGAAAAGGAAGCTGGCAGAAAGCAGCTTCCTTTCTTGATGGAATTATAATTTATGGACCCTTTCCACGATCGCTCCAGTTACATCCTCCGTTCCATACGCACCGCCAAGGTCAGGTGTCAGGATTCCGGCTGCTGTCACGTCTTCTATGATAGCCAGCAGTTCATCGCCGAGTTCTTCCTCGCCGAAATGATCAAGCATCAGCTTTGCCGTCCAAATCTGACCGATTGGATTGGCGATTCCTTTGCCCACGATATCCGGTGCGGAGCCATGCACTGGTTCGAACATCGAAGGGTATTTACCGTTCACATTGATATTGGCTGCTGGTGCAATCCCGATACTTCCCATGATGGCGGCGCCTATATCGGTCAATACATCGCCGAATAAATTGCTGGCGACAATGACATCGAAGCGCTGCGGCTGTGTGACGAAGAAGGCGGCCAGGGCATCGATATGCTGGCTGTCTGTCTCTATATCCGGATAATCTTTTTTAACGGATTGAAAGACTTCGTCCCAAAACGGCATGGAATGAACGATTCCGTTGGATTTCGTTGCGCTTGTGACATGCTTCCTGCGTTTTGCGGCCAGCTCAAATGCATAGCGCATCGCTCTTTCCGAACCGCGTCTTGAGAATACTGCGTTTTGGATAGCCATCTCTTCCTCGCCGCGGAAAATCCGTCCGCCAATTTCACTATATTCACCTTCACTGTTTTCCCGCACCACCAGCAAATCGAAATCCTTCGGGTTGGCAAGCGGGGAAGTAATACCCTTCAGCAGCTTGGCGGGACGGATATTGATCACTTGCTCGAATTCACGGCGTATTTTGATCAGCATGCCCCATAGGGAGACATGATCCGGTACAAGCTTTTGGTTCCCGACAGCACCGAGGAAGATAGCGTCTGCATCCTGCAGTCTGTCCAATGCATCATCCGGCATCATCCGGTCATGCTCCAGGTAATATTCACAGCTCCATGGATATTCGGTGAAATCGAACTTCAATCCGCCATGCACCTCGGAAATCGCTTTCAAAACAGTCTGAGCTGCCGGAACCACCTCTTTACCGACTCCATCCCCTGGCAAACTGGCTATTTTTAAATTCTTCATAAGTCTCCTCCTAATTTTCATCTGTGTTTCCTGCTCTTTTCACGGAATTTGTCCTGTGAGACAGTGGCGATATGTTAAACAATGGAAAGAGCATTTTGGCTCCATGGTTGATAGCGGTTACTTTTATTCTACATGAATGAAATAAAGTTCGAAAATAATTCACGCTGATTTGATTGAAAATACTGTATATATATTTTATAATCTCGCTAAGCTAGCATAAATGAACGGAGAAACAGGCCTCCATCCCGGTAACGAGATGGGGGTCTTTTTTCAAACTGGAAAGGAGGCGATTCCCTTGGGAAGGTGAAGGTTTTGAATATATTGCCGCTGCGGAAGAAGACCCCAATATAGACAGTAAGCATAATACGGAGGTGAACCCCTGTAAAAGGGGGAAAATTTGGACCCATTATTAATACTCAATCTAGCTTTAGTCGCCTTGTTCATCATTCTGACGGCATTCTTCGTCGGTGCCGAATTCTCGGTCGTGAAGGTACGTATGTCACGCATCGAACAGCTCATCGAGGAAGGGAACAAGAACGCCTTAGTCGTACAGAAGCTTGTCCGTGATCTCGATTACTACTTATCTGCCTGTCAGCTTGGAATCACTGTCACTGCATTGGTACTTGGTGCATTGGGTGAGCCGACTGTCGAGAAGATATTGCACCCGGTATTCGATTACTTCGGTTTATCAGAATCTCTTTCTACCATTCTTTCATTCGCCATCGCCTTTGCGGTCGTGACTTTCCTGCATGTCGTCATCGGTGAGCTGGCTCCGAAAACCTTGGCTATCCAATATACAGAGAAGATGACGCTCATCCTGGCGCGTCCGCTATACTGGTTCGGAAAGCTGATGGCACCTTTCATCTACACACTGAATGGATCTGCACGCGTATTCCTGCGCATGTTCGGCGTGAAGCAGGTTGCGCATGAACAGGCCCACTCCGAAGAGGAACTGAAGATCATCATGGCACAAAGCTTCCAGAGCGGTGAAATCAACAAGACTGAGCTGGATTATATGGAAAACATTTTTACATTCAACGATCGCGTCGTAAAGGATATCCTTGTACCGCGGACACAGGTCATTGCAATCTCCGATGCTATGACTCGCAAGGAAATCCAGGAAGTGATGGTCGAGCACCAATATACACGTTATCCCGTTTCACAAGACGGTGATAAGGACAGGATTTATGGCTTTGTGAACGTCAAAGAAATGCTCACTGATTTCACGTCCAGGGAGGATAAGGAACTGGAAGATTTCATTCACCCCATACCGACGGTGCATGAAGGAACGAGTCTCAATGATACACTGCTGACTATGCAGAAAAAGCGTGTCCATATCGCGTTAGTCGTCGATGAGTACGGCGGAACTGCTGGCATCGTGACGATGGAGGATATGCTGGAGGAAATCGTCGGTGAAATCCGTGACGAATTCGATGCCAATGAAAAGCCGGATATCCAAAAGGTTGCTGAGGATAAATACCGTTTGAATGGCCGGGTGTTGCTTGAAGAAGTGGAGGAGCAGTTTGACATTCGTTTTGTAAATGAAGCGGAAGTCGATACAATCGGCGGCTGGATGCTCACCAATCTTCGCAATATCGAGGAGCATCGACTCATGGAAGCCCATGGCTTTGAGTGGGAAATAACCGAAATGCAAAATCACCAAATCGTGGAAGTGGAGATGCGCAAGCAAAACCAACCCAGTACCATAGGTTAATGTGGAAATGAACACCTTTCCTGCTGAAATCGGTTAATGAGCCGAATGATGCGGGAGGGTGTTTTTGCTAGTGGCATCATGCGATATTTTTAATTGCATCCTAATGGATTGCTTCCAAGGTGCAAGATTTATTACTGCGCTTGTAGTCTATCAAAGTAGATATTCTACCTCGTAATCCTAAAAGAAGCGCATCTTCAATAAAATAAACGCCGTCCTTATAAAGGAGCGGCGTTTATTTATTGGATGTATCTACTTTCTGCATTTAGTATCATATTCAAAGCAACATCTATGTTTTCCAGCGGGTGGATTACATGTGCAGGTCAAGCCTCGCGCTTTTCTTTCTCTTTATCGCTTTCGAGCTTCCCGTTGCCAATGAACAGGGCTGCAATGACTGCTGCGGCAATCAGTGCCGCAGAGACTAAGAACATGCTATGCAGGCCGCCGATAAAGATATTTACCAGTTCGTTGTAAATATCTGCAGGTACGCCTATTGGGTTGCGCAGTATATCTTGAATGTTACCGGAAAGTACACTTACCATTTCAGGGCTTTCACGGACGCTTGCTTCGATATCCGAAGACATTTGACTATTCAATACGCCGCCTAAAACACTGATGCCGATGGTGGCACCCAGGGATCGGAACAAATTGATGGAGGCCGTGGCGGCTCCGATATCTTCCTTTGGAACCAATTCCTGTGTCAAAGTGGTCAACGCAGGCATCAGTACACCCATTCCCAAGCCGATCAACCCAGCACAGCAGCCAAAGAACCAAAGCGATGTATCGGCTGACAGCGTGTACAGCATCAGGAATCCGCCCACCATGATCAGCAGACTCGTGACAAGCAGGTTCCTATACTTGAATTTTGTCAGGACAAAACCTCCGAATATCCCGGCGACCATGGCAGCAATCATCATGGGAAGCAGCATGTAACCGGATGCGGTAGCGGACAGCTGCTTTACATTTTGCAGATAAAGCGGAAGGAACGATATTGCGCCAAACATGCCAAGCCCCATAAAGAAGCTGACAATGGATAAGATAGAGGTGACACGGTTCTTAAACAAGTAGATTGGTAAAATGGGATCTTTTGTTTTCGTCTCGATCCATACAAAGACCGCGAGCAAGGATAACCCGCCGGTCAGCAGCGTGATGACAAGCGGGGAGCCCCAAGTATGACTCGCTGAAGCTCCGCCTTCACCGCCGGTCAAGACCGTCGTCAGCAATGTTGCTACGATACCAATGGAGAGTGTGATGGCTCCCCACCAATCAATGGATGGATTTTGCTTGTCGGTACTTTGCTGATACCCGAACCAGATGAAAATGGCAGCAATCAAAGCAATTGGAATATTAATGAAGAATATCCAATGCCAACTCAAGTTCTCTGTCAAAAATCCTCCGATTGCAGGTCCGATGATACTGGAAATCATGAACATGGATCCAAGGACACCTTGTATCTTGGCACGCTGTTCCACGGAATAGATATCTGCAATCATCGTAAAGGCAAGAGGCATCAAGGCTCCAGCCCCGATCCCTTGAATTCCCCTGGCAATGACCAATAGGACAATATCGTGAGCTAATCCGCATAGGATGGATCCTGCCAGGAAAAAGCCGAGTCCGATCAAATAGATTTTCTTGCGGTCGAACAAATCGGATAATTTTCCGAATATGGGAATACCGATCGATTCGGCGAGCATGTAAATGGCAACGACCCAGCTGTAAAACGCCAGGCCGCCCAGGTCGCTTGTAATCGTAGGGAGTGCTGTGGATACGATGGTCTGATCCAAGGAAGCGAACAGCAGCCCCAGCATAACGCCAATTGTAACCAGCGTCTTGTTGGTCCCTCTTTTTTTCATGAATTCCTCTCCGTTTCTTTATATGTAAATTGTATAGACTTCACTATCGGCTCGACTTCCTCTGATTGGGACAAGTAGTATAGCACAGAGTCTACAAGATATTCTCTCGGTCTGGACATTGAAAACTCTTGTTGCAGAAATGCTATGTTCGAAAGGTAATTATCCCTTTCTGATTCATCGATAGGGGCATTCAGAAGGATTTCCTCCATACGATGCAGCTTTTCTGACAAGGTATTTTCCTTTTTATGAAACATCTTATTTTCTTCCAGAATGAGTCTGTCTATTAAGGATGGCAGTAGGTGCAGGGATTGATGATGATCCTTGATGATTATTTTCATGGCCGCTGCAATGTATCGTGCTATTTGAACAAAATCAATATCATCTGTTCCAAAAATGTGGATAATCTCAAGCCATTCCTTTACCAATCCTTCATACGTGACAGCCATACTCCATAGAGAGCGATCATCCAAATCAGCTCCAAAAGCATGACGGAAATTCTTTTTATGCATGCGATATATTTCGAGCTTGTAAGGCTTTGCGTATTGTTTCATTTCGTCCAGTTCTTCTTCTGAGAATGCCTCGGGCACAGAAGCAAAAAGCTCATGATTGAAATGGAAATGGGAAAGAAACATTGCTATCTTTCTAATGAGTTTTTCATCGGCAGTCAAATTGCCGAGGTCTAACTCATCGTTTTTCCTATGCAGTTCTTCATGCTGTAAGTTGAGTGCATGAAGCAAAATTTCTTTTTTTGAATCAAAAACTTTATAAAGAGAAGCCTTTGAGATACGGCACTTTCGAACAATGTCTTCAACGGAGGTTCGGCTGTACCCCTTTTCTTTGAACAAGAGAACAGACGATTCGATAATCCTTTGTTTTATATCCATGATCTGCTCCTTTCTGCTTGGATTTTACAGTACCGACTAGTACTGAGTCAAATAAATTCCTTTAACTTAAATCAAAATACGGTACTGAATGGTTTCCTTCGGGGTGATACAAAACTGGGAAAACCATTCATTTGTAGTGCGGACAAGCGGAGGGAAGAAAATCTGGTTTTTCTAAGGTCTCCTGCAATTCGATGTTCAACTTTAACAATAATCGAATTAAATTTGATAATAAATAACAATAATATGTTGACTTTTAACAAAAATACGCCTATCATGAACACATAAGATGTTCATGATTAACAAAAGGTGATATAAAATGCAGCCAAACGAACGCAGGAATGTGATTTTAGAACAATTGAATAAAAACGAAAAGATAGATATCGACGCACTTGCCAAAGAGCTGGATGTATCTGCCATGACGATCCGCCGTGATTTGAATTACTTGGAGGAGCAAGAGCAGATCATCCGCACCCTGGGCGGTGCAATCCTGAACAAACCATTGGTAATGGAGTCTTCCTTTCAAACCAAGGAAGGAAAGAATGCACAGGAGAAGCGCTTGATTGCCAAACGTGCTGCTGAACTGGTGCAGGAACACTTTACCATCCTGCTTGATTCGGGGACGACGACACTCGAGATCGCCAAGCTGTTGAAGCACAAGCGCAATTTGACGGTCGTAACGAATGATATCAAGATTGCGGCCGAACTGATGGATAGTGAGGTCAAGGTGATTTTGACTGGCGGCGAGATGCAGAACAATATCGGAGCACTGTTCGGTCCGCTTACCGAACAGACGCTGCGCAACCTGCATGTGGATTTGTTTTTCCTGGGCGCCCATGCAGTGCATCTCCAAGTCGGTGTGACGGCGCCTACCTTTGAGAAGGCTTCCATCAAGAAGTTGATGATCGAGTCGGCGCAGGCTACTTGGCTGGTGGCTGATTCGAGCAAGCTGGATCAAAAGGCGTTGGCTAAGGTTTGTGATTTGGAAGCATTATCCGGTGTCATTTCGGATAGCGGAATAAGGTCTTATCACCCGGAAGAATTGACGGAGCTTTTGGAGGTCGTAGCAGCAGAGGGGGAAGCCTGATGAAGATTGGTGTGATTGCAGATGATCTGACTGGTGGTAATGGCACGGGTGTCAAACTGACGAAGCTGGGATATAACGTTGCGACGATGGTCTTTTACGACCATCTGCCCTCCTCGGATCAAATCAATGGCGTGATTGTCGATACGGATAGCCGCTATGTGAAAGGGGAGGTCGCGCATCGCCGGGTGAAAACGGTGGCGCAGAACTTGAAGAAGTGGGAAACGGATATTGTCTGCAAGAGGATCGATAGTACAATCCGCGGAAATATCGGTGTTGAACTGGATACCCTGCTTGATGAGTTGGGACCGCAAGCGATTGCGGTTGTCGTACCAGCTTATCCGGATTCGGGACGAATCGTCTCCGGCGGGTATTTGCTCGTTCATGGTGTACCGGTACAGCTTTCGGATGTCGGGAAGGACCCGGTCAAGCCGGTGACAGAATCGCATGTCCCGAAGCTGGTGGAAAAACAGAGCGAATACCCAGTAGCAAGCATTGGCTTGGAAACAATACTGGCCGGAAAGGAAGCCATCGAGCAAAAGATGGAGGAGGCAATCGATGCCGGTGCAAGAATCCTTGTCCCGGATATCATTACGAATGAGGACATCGATGCAGTGGCAGGGGCCATGGCGGAGCTTGAGGCTTACCAAATGGTGCCGGCCGATCCTGGTCCGCTGACAGCGGCATTCGCAAGAGCTTTCAGCCGCAAGCGGATGAAGGATAAGAAAATCATCGTCACAGTCGGCAGCGTAACATCCAACAGCTCCAGCCAGCTGCAATACTTGATCGATAAGACGAATTTGCGACCGATTTATGTTGATTCCAAGAAGCTGGCGACAGTGGACGGTATGTGGGATGAAGAGGTGGATCGAGTAATTGACCTGGCAAAGCAGGAGATGAGGAAGCAGGATATACTCTTGATCACCACGGATGCACCAGGAGCTGAAATCCTTGATTTGAAAACGCTTGCGGCAAATCAGGGTGTGAGTCAGGACGCATTGGCGAAGCGGATTGCTGATGGTTTGGGGAAAATCACGAGAGTGGTTGTACAGGAAAGCGAGTTTGAAATCGGCGGCTGTTTTTCCAGTGGCGGAGATGTAACCGCTTCACTTTGCTCGATCAGCAGAGCGGAAGGCATTCAGCTGATGGATGAGATCCTGCCGCTGATCGCTTATGGCAAATTCATCGGCGGTTATCTGGATGGCATCCCGATCGTGACCAAAGGCGGCACCGCCGGCGGGACGAAGGCGATTTATACAAGCGTGAAATATTTGGAAGCCAAATTCTAAGGAGGAAAAACACTATGTCTGAAAGAGCTATCATCGCAATTCCAATGGGAGATCCGGCTGGTATCGGACCGGAGATTACAATGAAGTCCTTAACGAAGCAAGAGATTTACGATGTGTGTAAACCACTCGTGATCGGTGATACAGCAGTGATCAAAAAAGCGATTGAAATCGTGGAAGCGAATTTGGAAGTGAATGAAGTATCTTCCCCGGCGGATGGACAATATGAATTGGGCACTGTCGACGTAATCAATCTGGACAACATTGATATGGAAAAGCTGGAGTACGGTCAAGTTTCCGCTCAAGGCGGTCAGGGAGCTTTCGAATATATCAAGAAATCCGTCCAGCTTGCGATGGATGGCCAGGTTCAGGCACTGGCAACTACACCGATTAACAAGGAGTCCTTGAAAGCAGCCAAGGTTCCTTATATCGGACATACAGAGATGCTGGAGGATCTTGCTGGATCGGATGATCCGCTGACAATGTTCCAGGTGAATGGCATGCGTATCTTTTTCCTCACTCGTCACCTTTCCTTGAAAGATGCCATCGCGCAGATGACGAAAGAAAGAGTGCACGATTACTTGGTTCGCTGTGATAAAGCACTGCAGCGCCTAGGTGTGGAATCCCGCCGATTTGCAGTGGCAGGCTTGAACCCGCATAGCGGTGAAGGCGGCTTGTTCGGCTGGGAAGAAGTAGAGGAAATCAAACCTGGTATCGAGCTTGCCATGAAGGAAGGCATCGACGCGGTCGGCCCGGTCCCTGCTGACTCGGTATTCTTCCAGGCCCTGAATGGCAAATACGATGCAGTACTTTCCTTGTATCATGATCAAGGACATATCGCTGCAAAAATGACAGACTTCCATCGTACTGTTTCCATCACGAACGGTCTGCCGTTCCTGCGCACATCCGTTGACCACGGTACGGCGTTCGATATTGCAGGTAAGAACATTGCGGAGAGCATCAGCATGGAAGAATGCATCAAGGTTGCGGCTGAATACGCGCCAAACTTCACACGTACAACGCTGTAAGAAGGCAATATACCGTCAGAAAGGAAGGATGCGTCAATCCTTCCTTTCTGACGGGCAATAATGAAAACACTTACAAATGGATTTGGGGGAAATCATCATGCCATTACTGATCATAGCTTTAGGTGTACTATTACTGCTCATCATGATTATGGGACTCAAGCTCAATACATTTGTTTCCTTGATCATCGTTTCCTTTATTGTTGCGCTGCTGTTAGGCATGCCGATGTCAGATGTCGTCAGCTCGATTGAAAGCGGTTTAGGCGGGACGCTCGGACATATTGCGCTGATCTTTGGTATGGGCGCCATGCTCGGCCGTCTGATTGCGGATGCCGGCGGTGCCAATCGGATTGCTACGACACTTATCGATAAATTTGGTGAAAAACGTATTCAATGGGCTGTCCTGTTTGCTTCTTTCATCGTTGGTATAGCCTTGTTCCTCGAAGTGACAATCGTCTTGCTCATACCGATCATTTTCTCGATTGCAAAAGAATTGAAAGTATCCATCGTCCATCTTGGATTGCCGATGGTCACAGCTGCACTTGCAACACACGCTTTTCTCCCGCCGCATCCAGGTCCGACTGCAGTAGCTGCGGAGTATGGGGCAAATATTGGACTTATGCTTATTTATGGAATCATCATAGCGATACCTACCGTGATTCTTGCTGGTATTCTATATCCCAAGCTGGCAAAACGGATCGTTCCGACTGCTTGGACACGTGAGGGCAGTGAATCCTTTGGCGTCGCAAAATCCTTTAAGGAAGAAGAGATGCCAGGTTTCGGTATCAGTGTTTTCACTGCACTATTCCCAGTCATCCTCATGGCAATCGGTGCAGCTGTGGATATCGCCCAAGCTGAAACTGGATTTGCTGACAATCTGTTGATAGAAATCATCCGTTTTGTGGGTAACTCCTCCACGGCAATGGTGATTTCCCTGCTGGTTGCGATATACACAATGGGGATAAGAAGAAATATCCCGATCAAGAGGCTGATGGATTCCTGTGGATCAGCCATCAATGCACTTGGAATGCTGTTATTGATCATTGGTGGAGGCGGAGCCTTGAAACAGGTGCTTATCGATGGCGGCGTTGGTGATTATGTTGCATCCATCTTTGCAGGCTCATCCATGTCACCGGTATTCTTTGCTTGGATGGTAGCAGCAATTTTGCGTATCTGCCTTGGTTCAGGTACCGTTGCCACGCTGACGACGGCTGGTCTGGTCATTCCATCCCTTGGAACCATGCCGGATGTGAATTTGGAGCTTGTAGCGCTGGCAACGGGTGCAGGAAGTGCCATTGCCTCCCACGTCAATGACGCCGGATTCTGGATGGTCAAAGAATCCCTTGGCATGACATTGAAAGAAGCTTTTGGTACGTATACAGTGCTTTCGACAGTCGTGGCTGTCTCGGGTCTTGTATTCACAATGATTCTTGATATCTTCATTTAAAACAATACAAAACGACACCCCGTCCTTGGACGGGGTGTCGTTTTTATAAGATGAACAGTGTGATGATCGCTAAGAATAGGCAATAGATGGAGAAATAAATCAACTTGCCCTTCTTCATGATATCAATGAACCATTTCAGCGCGAAATAGGAGCATACAAGTGAGGCAGCAAATGCCGCGCCATAAGCGATCAAGTTCTCAGAAGTGAAATTTTGGCTGAATAAGTCGGGAATCTCCAGGATGCTGGCTCCTAAACTTACGGGAATATAAAGCAAAAAGGAGAACATCAGAGCGGTATCCCGATTCAATCCTGTCAGCATGGCAGTCACGACGGTTGCTCCAGAGCGGCTGATACCGGGGATGAGCGCAATGGATTGCCCGATTCCTATCAATAAAGCTTCTTTCCACCCCATTTTGTGCATATTCTTCGTTCCTTTCATATTCCTGATGAAGAACAAAGATATGGCAGTCAGCAGAAGTGCAACGCCCACGGTGAAGGTGCTTTTTAGATTTTCCCCGATAAAGTCATTAAGAAGGAATCCCAGAACAGCAGCTGGTATCGTTCCGATAATGAGATAGAGGACGAGTTTGAAGTCATCCTTCTGTGAATCTTCCCGTTTCCAAAGGTATTCATAGGAGGAAACAGCCAACCTGGTGATTTCTGATTTATATACAAGTATCACAGCTATAAGAGAAGCAGTGTTGACCACCACTTCGAAGCTTAAGTCTTCGACACCCAAACCAAGCAGACGCTGCGCGATGATTAAATGTCCGCTTGAACTGATGGGAATCGGTTCAGATATTCCTTGTATGATGCCTAACACGATATATTTCCCTAGCATGATCCAAAAATCCATTTTTAAAATTCCTCTCCATTATTTATCCGGCTTTGTTTTCTACTTGCCTACGATATAGAAATGTTGAAGTTTTGTCAATATAATGGCCAGTGCATACAGATTGTGTTGACAAAGTGTCAACGCAATCTGTATGATTACGGAAGCCGGTGATCTTCTGGCCAATGTTTTAAATTGGAGATGCTTTATGTGTTATCTAAGATCAAAGAGGTAGATAAAACATTACTGTTTTTCATCATATGTATCTGTTTATTCGGCTTGATCATGGTATATAGTGCCAGTTATCCGTTGAGTTCTGTTAAATATGACGTATCAACCTATTTTTTCCATCGGCAGTGGATATCTTTTTTGATTGGCCTGTTTGCTATGTCTGTCGGTTTTTTCTTACCTTACAAGCTATACCGTCAATGGAATCCGCTTCTGGTCATAGGATCCATACTGGTTTTGATCCTCGTCCTCACACCTTGGTTTGGAGAATCGAGGAATAATTCCCAGCGTTGGCTGGAGTTAGGTCCTGTCACCCTGCAGCCAGCTGAATTCGTTAAGTTTACGATGGTCGTTTATTTTGCATCTGTGTACGGAAAAAAACAAAAATTGCTTACTAGTTTTAAAGAGGAAGTTCTCCCCCCGCTCTTGCTGCTAGGTACGGTATTCGTGCTCATACTCATGCAGCCGGACTTGGGGACTGCTACTTCCATCGCGATTCCCTGTTTCTTTATCCTGCTTTGTGCCGGCATCAAACTGCGTCATCTGCTCGCAATAGCTATGGTCGGTATTGGCGCTGTCATTTATTTAGCGGTATCTGCACCTTACCGGTTGGCACGTGTCTTATCCTTCCGGGACCCATTCAGTGATGCTGATGGAAAAGGCTATCAGCTGATCAATGGATATGAAGCCATTGCCTCAGGAGGAGTGTTTGGGAAAGGAATAGGGGGAGGCGTGCAAAAGCTAGGATTTCTTCCTGAAGCCCATACAGACTTCATCATGGCGGTGATTCTGGAAGAGCTGGGGACATTTGGATTGGCAGCGGTGTTCTTCCTATATTTCAGTCTTTTAATAAAAGGGGTATACATAGCTTTGCGGGCGGAGGATTCTTTTGGGACCCTGCTTACTATCGGATTTTTATTTCAGATAATGGTACAGGTAGTTTTCAACTTGGGTGCGGTTTCCGGTCTTTTGCCCATAACAGGGATCCCATTACCCTTTATAAGCTATGGTGGTTCCTCTTTGATAGTGAATCTGTTTACGATGGGCATTATTTTACAGATATCAAGGCATTCAAAGCAATATAGCATTTCCCTGGCGGAAAGAAGGCGTTAAATATGTTTTTAAAGAGATTGCGCTTAGGCGAAATCGATAAGGTAATCCTTACCATCGTATGTTTGCTGTGCGGAATCAGTATTTTATTCATTTACAGCACGCAATCCGGAGGTCAATTTGGCAGTCAGAACTTTGCGCTGAGGCAATCCATCAACTATTTGATAGGCTTTGCCCTATTATTATTGTTCAGGCTATTGGATTTGAATCAGCTTCGATTACTGGCTTGGCCATTCTATATTGTTTCGGTGCTGTCT
The DNA here is from genome assembly GCF_037977385.1 of Terribacillus sp. FSL K6-0262. Lineage (NCBI taxonomy): Bacteria > Bacillati > Bacillota > Bacilli > Caryophanales > Bacillaceae > Terribacillus > Terribacillus sp. FSL K6-0262. The sequence goes on from NZ_CP150277.1 coordinate 1,872,244, forward strand.
CTACTTTTCCTGACTATCGCTCCAGAGTCGATAGCCCCTGATATATTAGGTGCCAAAAGGTGGTTCAGCATTCCGCTTGTGGGCTCTGTCCAGCCATCGGAATTTTTCCGGATCGCATTGATTTTGTTGACAGCTAAATTGATATATGATCATAAGGAAAAACATCCCAACCACGAAATGAAGGAAGATTTACTGCTTTTGGGCAAGATATTACTAATTGCCATTCCGCCTAGCTTGCTGGTTTACCAGCAGCCTGATACTGGTATGGTGATGCTTTATATATTTGCCATAGCAGCGATGCTCGGGATGATAAAACTGAATAAGGTTGTAGTGGGTATAGGCATCTTGGTACCAATGCTGCTCGTCGGTATGATCGTTTGTTTATTTCTCTTTAAACCAGAGATAATTTACGAGGATGTCATACCGAAGCTGAAGCCCCATCAGCAGGAACGGATCATTGGCTGGCTGGATCCGAGTGATAACCGCAACCAAGCTTTTCAAAGCTCAAGATCTGTCTTGGCAGTCGGAACAGGTGGTTTGACGGGGAAAGGGATAGAAGGAGGAAACGTGTATGTACCGGAGAAGCATACTGATTTCATCTTTGCATCCATTGCGGAGGAAGGTGGGTTTCTTACCGGATCGGCAGTCATTCTGCTCTTCTTCCTTTTGATAGGGAGGATCATGGAGATAGGGTCGAAGACGAAGGATACCTTCGGAACCTTTATATGTGCAGGTTTGGCATTAAGCCTGACAATCCAGATCGTACAGAATATCGGGATGGTGGAAGGAATGCTGCCGGTAAAAGGCATATCCCTCCCTTTCTTGACATATGGAGGCAGCTCTCTATTCTCTAATATGATTCTATTGGGGATGGTCATGTCCGTGCGGAATACATATGCCCACCAGTTCTTCAGCAAGTAAAATATTTCAAATTAAAAAGCCTGCAAACGCATTGCAGGCTTTTTTCCGATTTATTGAGCCAAGTATCCGCCATCCACTACAAGCGTTTCGCCAGTTACGAAGTCGTTTTCAGTCAAGAATACGATAGCGTGTGCAATTTCGCTCGCTTTACCAAGACGGCCGATTGGGTGTTTTGCAACGAGTCCATCGTAGAAGTCGCCAAGAGCTTCTTTGTTCACCATGCCGGATTCGACAAAGCCTGGATTGATAGCATTTACACGGATTCCTTTATCGCCATATTCGACTGCAAGGGATTTAGTCAATGTATTGACTGCACCTTTGCTGGCATTGTAAGAGAATGCGCCAGGCTGTGCCACGAATCCAAGTACAGAAGAGGTATTGATGATTACACCGCCGCCTGATTTCAGCATTTCCTGAATGGCGAATTTGGAAGCCAGGAAGATACCATCCTGATTGACTGCAATCACTTTGCGGTATTCCTCGTAGGATAGTTCATGAGTCGCACCCATGCCTCCGATACCAGCATTATTTACAAGAATATCGACTTGGCCGTAGTGTGCCACTGTTTGATCGATCAAGCTTTTGATCGAATCTTCGTCGGCAGCATTGAATGGAATGAATAAAACATCGCCGCCAGCGGCTTTCAATCTTTCTGTTTCCCTTTGGCCTGCTTCAGCATTATAGTCTGCAAGGACTACTTTGCCGCCTTTATTCACATATGCTTCAGCAGTGGCAAGACCAATACCGGATGCTGCCCCAGTTACGATTGCTACTTTCCCCTCGATTGTTGCCATTGTTCTCTACCCCCATTTTATTAGGTAATTTAACCTGCTACTTTATGATGAACTTCTTGCTTTAACAAGTCAAGGAATTGACACAATCTTAAAAATAGAAGTAAAAAAGGGATTGGTTGATAGGCGGCACTCCCCCTTGATCCACACACTTATACACAACGGTCTCGTATGATGGTCATTATCCACATGTGGATAATGGTGAATGTCTAAGGAAGCTAAATCCCATTATCCACGATTTGCTGGGGATATCTTATAAAATCTTGTTTATTGTCATATCTGATCGATGCTCCTCCGGGATAAAGAAAACCGTCAAGCTGGAAAGCAAGACGGTCTTGGATCAGTCAGTGAATACTGTCAAACAAGCTGCTGAGACGCACATATTTAATGGCTTTTATCCCTTAGTGTCACCACTTCACTTAGAGCTGCTATGATTGTTCTTTGGATTCAGCTTTAACTGCTGCTGCGCGTTTTTTCGCTTTTCGGTATAGCAGTGTCCCTGCCAAGCCATAAACAAGGCCGAGCACCAATGATGCAACGCCGATATAGAATTTATCGCCAGCCCAAATCATGATACCTATTCCTGCGAGGATACAAAGCAGCCCGAGAAAGAGGAGGTAAAGGGCGTTCTTCATTAACATAAATAAACAGCCTCCCAATAAGCGGTTAAACTTGTACTATTATAACAGAAAGCCGCTCCGATTTTATGTGTTATCTGTTAAACTGCGGACTTTCCGATATAATGGCGGTAATGCAGACAGCGAGGCGCGACAGCGTTGGAGCCAAGATCCATTCTTGTCATGCGGGAGGGATCCAAGGGGCCGGTGAGCAGGATTTACATAAAAGAAGTGAAGGAGCGGTTGGATGATGAAAGAGCTGTCTGAGGCAATTCGTTTAAGAGAAGCAGGGAATCTGACGGAAGCTAATGAAAGATTGGTCAAGTTGGCTGCAGCTTATCCAAATGACGCGGATGTGAACTACCAGTGTGCATGGAGCTTTGATGTACTTGGGCAGGAAGCTGCTGCTGTGCCTTATTATGAACGAGGGATTGCCCTGGGATTACCAAAGAAGCACGAGGAAGGAGCTTATTTAGGGTTAGGAAGTACATATCGGACATTGGGAAACTATAAAAAAGCTGAGCAAATTTTGGGCAGGGCAATGAAGCTGTTCCCGGAAAATAATGTTTTTCCTGTTTTCTACGCTATGGTGCAATATAATCAAAAAGAGCATGGTAAAGCGATGCGTATTCTTCTTCGGCTGCTGGCAGAAACAACCTCGGATCGAGATATCATGGAGTATCGAAAGGCAATTGCTTTTTATGCGGATAAGCTGGATGATGTCTGGAGTTGAATCAGGACAGGATGACTCTTCTTCAGTCAGCCACTTATGTTTCCGGTTTTCTTCTTCCTGCCGATTGGTGAATGGATCAGGTCAAAATCCCAATAGAAGCATTCCATGAAGAAGGGAATAACTAAATCACTGGTGCTTAAAACGACCAATACCCCCTGAGCACCGCTCCCTCGGTCCTCAGCCTGCTTGTGGAACTGCACTCCTGCACGGTCTGTTCCGGTTGGACAAGGAAGGTTCCGTGTTCTGCCTTAGCTAATATAGATTAACGTCAAAAACCCGAACGTACGCGTATCTTTATTTCAAGATTCGCGTCATGGTTCGGGTTTTCATTTAGCTGAAACACTTTTGTCCCAGATATTATTGTGCTGTATAACCGCCATCGACAATCAAGCTGTTACCAGTCATGTAAGAAGAATCATCAGAAGCTAGGAACAGAACAGCTTTCGCCATTTCTTCCGCTTTACCGAGACGTTTCATCGGTGTCATCGTGGAAAGTGCAGCTTTATCATCTTCCGGGATGATCGGTGTGTCGATGAAGCCAGGGCATAGTGCATTTACACGGATGTTTTTGTCTGCATACTCGAGTGCAAGAGAACGTGTAAGGTTCACGACGCCGCCTTTGGCAGCATTATATGCCGCAGAACCAGGTGATCCGACCCAGCCATACATGGAAGCTGTGTTGACGATATTGCCGCTTCCATTCAAAAGCATGACACGAAGCGCTTCGCGGGCAACCAAGAACACGCCGTCCAAGTCCACGTTTACAGTGTTGCGCCATTCTGTATAATCCAACTCGTGTGAAGGATGTACACGGCCGATGCCGGCGTTGTTGAATACGATATCCACTTTGCTGTAAGCATCAACTGCTTGCTTGAAAAGATCTAATACTTCTTGTTCATTTGTAATATTCGTTTTGATGAAGATTGCTTCTGCACCTTGTGCTTTCAGCTCTTCCTCCATCGCTTTTCCCTTTTCCTCGTTCAAGTCGACTAACACGAGCTTAGCGCCTTCTGCTGCGAAAAGACGAGCTGTAGCAGCGCCGATACCTGATGCTCCCCCTGTGATCAGCGCGACTTTATTTTCTAATTTCCCCATTTTTGTTTCCCCCAGTATAATGGAATTAAATCGGTTACAATTCAATTGTAATACTTTGGACACATATCTCAATCATTAGCTTCAAAGCAAATGTCTACTTATTGGACAGATAATCCAATAGTGTCTGACAAAGGGGGGATTTTTTAATGGAACATGAACAAGATTCGACATCCAGACGGCGCAATCGGACAAAAGAGCATTTTCGCGAGGCATTGATCAGGTTGATCAAGAAGAAAGGATATCACGCGGTCACTGTAAAAGATATTGTCGAAGAGGCAGCTTATAATCGCAGTACTTTTTATTTCCATTATCAAGATAAAATCGAATTGGCAGAAGATCTGCTCGACAGAATGTTTACGGGACTGGAGAACGCCGCCGGCATGAATTACAAACCAGGAAGGATAACCTCTACCAAAGAGATAGATGTTCCATCCTTTTCGCTCATCGCTTATATCTATGAGAATAAAAACTTTTTTGAGCTAATTGAATATGAGGATACGCTGCCCGGCATGCATACTCGTTTTCCCAATGCGATTCTCCATATTTATAAAAAACAATTTGAATTCAAAACGATAAATGATATGCATGTTAACATGGATTACTTCAAGGTCTATACAGCCTTCGGGTTTTATGGACTCGTGCGCGAGTTGATAGCAAAGGATTTTAATATTCCAGAAGAACAGTTCACCAAGGAAGTCATCGAGTTATCACAAACGCATATTCATTCCTTTAAATATATAGGACGTTAAAAAAACTCAACCTCGTTTTAACGAGGTTGAGTTTTTTTGTTATCACACAGGTTTATTTTCTTCTTCTTGTTCAGCTTTCCACCATAATGCGTCTTCTGGGTTCTCGACAGCTTCTTTGTAATCGGACTTCGTAGCAACTGTTGGATAAGATCCTTTTAGGGATTTTCCTGAAGTGCTCTTGAATAAGAACAAAATCACCAGGAATCCGATCACACTCACGATCGTCAGGTACCAGCCAGGTGCCAGGTTATTCCCGGTTTGATGGACGAGCCATGTCGAGACCAGTGGAGTGGTCCCGCCAAATATGGAGACCGAGACATTGAAGGTTACAGACAATGTCCGGTACCTGATATCGGTATAGAACATCGTTGGCAGTGATCCAGGCATTGTGCCCTCATAAGTGGCAAGCAGCACACCCAAAATGAGAATACCTAATGAAACAAATAGCAAACCATTCATGTTCACTAAATAAAACGCAAGTGCAGATAAGAGGGATAAGCCTCCCAGACCAATCAAGAACACCGTTTTGTTTCCGATCATATCGCTGAGCTTACCGAACATCAGAGCCAGCGGGACCATGATAATCATGACAACCGTGATCAGTACAGTTCCGACAGTGCTGGATAATCCGACAACCTCATCCAAGTAGGAAGGCATGTAGGATAACAGCATATAGTTTGTCACATTAAAGAACGCCACTGCTACGAAACAAACAAGAATATCTTTTTTGTGGTTCTTTAATATGGAAAGGAAGCTTTCTTCCTCCTGGCCGTCATCACCCGAAAGTTCATTTTCAAAAATCGGTGACTCCTCCAGGCTCCTTCTTAAATACAGTCCGACAAGACCCAGCGGCAAACCGAGTAGAAACGGTATTCTCCAGCCCCATGAAGCCATTTGTTCATCGGACAATGTAATGAAGAGCAAGCTGGCGACCAGTGAAGCTAATATATAGCCCGTAAGCGTACCGATTTCCAGTCCGCTTCCCAGGATGTTACGTTTATTATCCGGGGAGGATTCAGCAATGTAGACCATTGCACCGGCGTATTCGCCTCCAGTTGAAAACCCTTGAATGATTCTGGCAACCAGCAGAAGGATAGGCGCCCATATTCCGATTTGATCATACGTAGGCAGTAAACCGATAAGCAACGTAGAACAAGCCATTAAAATGATGGTGGTCGTCAAAACGACCTTTCTCCCTAATTTGTCACCTATCCTGCCGAATATGACGCCGCCTAACGGACGCATGAGGAAGGCGATCGCAAATGTTGCAAAGGTAAACACCAATTTTAATTCATCATTCTGAACTGCACTAAAGAAATTTTGGCTTATGATTACAGCTAAATAGGAATATAATCCAAAATCAAACCATTCCATCGCGTTTCCCACACCTGTGGCAAACACACTTTTCTTCGCCTTGTTAATGTCAACGACGTTGATCTTTTTCTTATTGAATTTCATTTTTGTCAACTCCATGGTATGCGGTTATACAAGGACAACAAATATCATCAAAAAGGTAAGGTGGATTTTGAAGTTTTCTACAGTACTGCTTTTGCCTCAGCAGCTGTCGAAGAACCAGCAAAGCCGTCATATCAAGAAGATGTATTTGATAAATTAGTCATGGTTTAAAATGATGCACTTTTGTTTTATGTGATGTTATTGTGCACCAAAAACCTTTTAACCATACTGATAAAGTTTTGTGAAAACCAAGGGGAAAGAAAACGGAGCAAATATGTGGCATGTCAAAAATTTAATACAAAAAAGCTTTTCAAATTTAATTTGAAGAGCATCTTATTTAGTGTGAAATTATATCATCCTAAATAAATCAGCAAGCAAAGGAGATATATTCCCTCCTTTCCACCACAAAGGATATATACATCTTTCCATTCAAATGAATACAAGTCATGGTTAATACCACGACAAGGATCATCCTTGTATTACCGCTCTTTTTTGACCTATAGTTAAATACCCTAATATAAAATGGTTTAAACATCAACTATTTCAACTTATAATGCTTGTGTGATAAGCTGTCATATACTGCAGCATATTTTTTCTATCAATACAGGCAGATCATCAGAGATTATATAAGAAAGAGGTGCCGGAATGAAATTCAGTGAATACAAAATCGGTCAGCGCTATGAGACAAAATCGATCAAATTATCCAAACAAGATATCATCGACTTCGCCAAAGTATATGATCCACAATATATGCACATTGATGAAGAAAAGGCGAAAGAAGGCCGATTCGGCAATCTGATTGCGTCTGGTATGCAGACGATGAGCACATCCTTCAAGCTGTGGGTCGAGGAAGACATCTACGGAGAGGAAGTCGTGGCTGGCACCGGGATGAACAATGTCAAATTCATCAAGCCGGTATTCCCCGATGATGAACTGCGGGTCATCGCGGAAGTGATCGAAACTGTGCCGAAACGCCGCGGCAATGGTATCGTAACCATACAGCTGAACACCTATAATCAAGATGAGGTAAAAGTATTCCAAGCAGAATTAAGTGCACTTATAAATGATTAAAAAGAGAAAGGGGACATCCAATATGATGTCCCCTTTTAGCTTCTCGTTATTTCATTCAATTTCTCGAAGCAAATATTCACGGTTCGCTGATCGGAACGAGTGCGATGCATGACACCGGCGGGAATGGTGAATGGATCGCCAGGCAGCAAGCTTACTGTACGATCTTCCAGATCTTTGTACAGCTCGCCTTCCAAGATGAAGAAAGCCTCATCACAATCGTCATGCTTATGCCAATGATATTCCCCGTCAATGACAGCCGCAGCAGCTCAAGCTGTCCGATCGGTTCAGCTGCGGGGAGAAGAGCGGCATTCACTTTGAAGCAAGCTGAAAAGGAGTACATCCTGAAACTGCCCTTCCCATTTCCGTCTTTGGCGGATGATACCCTCCTGATGGAAGCCGGCATGTTTGACCAATCGCTGGGATGCAACGTTATCGGCGTTGACCTTGACCTCCAGCCGATTCAGCTGCAGACTGTCAAAGCCAATGTGCAGCAGTCCGTGCAAGGCAGCTCCTGGGAAATGGGCTTCAGTGAAACGGATTGGCGGGACATTTGCTCCTCCTTATCGCAATACTTCTGGCCTGCTCATCAAAATGTTAGGATTGCAGGGAAAGTTTATAATAATAGATGGCCAGATCATCCTGTCCGATTTCGGTGAAGTAAGCTGCCAATTCATTGGCGTAGGTACGGACATTGTAATGGTCGCCCTTCTTCCGGAATAACTCGATGCCTTCGATCCATACTGTTTCGAAGTTGGCTCGGTCGACATACTTTTTGTGCAGCATGGCAAATTCCCATTTGAATATGTCATCCTTCTCATCGATACTGAGCTGGAATCCTTCCTGATAGGCATCCATTGCCAAATCCTGCTGTCCTGTTTTCCAATAGGAATCAGCCAGGAGGAATAAAGTCTGCAAATAGGCATTATATGTCCGGTACTTCCGTGCAGCTGTCAGATATGGAATAGCTGCCAGAGGCATTTGCTGTACCGTATATAGATATCCGATATTATGTTGGATCAGCGCGGCTAGGTGGCCTTCATGCTCAAAATCGGTATGTGACAGCGCATCATTCAACGTATGCTCCGCTTGAGTGAATTCCTTTTGCTCGATGAAATTCAGCCCGCGCATCAATTCACTCCGGGCAAGCAGATAGCGGTATGCAGGATATTTTTCAAAGATTTTCACTGCATATTCTGTGTGGAAAACAGCGAGGGATGTAATATCCAAATGATGATAGGTCATTGCTTTGCGGAAGTGGAAATCTCCATGCTCCACTTCGTCATCAATGGAAGAGAGATACTCCTCTGCCTTTTCAAAAGCCGCCAGTGCGCATATATATTCTTTCTCGGCACTTAGCTGCATCCCTTCTGCAAGATGATGATAATAATATAATGCTGGAACAAATGCATGCATATACCCGCTTGCTTCCGAATGATATGCCTTGCTTTTTTCCAAATCGGATACAAGCACATGAAACCTGCAGGAGAGCAGCAAATATACAATGTAGAGTGTATCCTCCTGTTTCAGTTCCTCGATTCGTCCCGTTAACTCATGATACATATCCGATGCTTCCTGGCGCTTCCCCAGCCGGATAGACCGGTACCAATCCTCCATAGACGCCGTCAAATCCCTATCTAAAACGAACAAACTCCTGTCCATACGCGTCCCCTTTATTGTAGTCTTTCGTTATATTTTACCATTTTCGTCGAATTTTGTAGATAAAGCTGCATGTAACTGGTGAAAGAGTTTAGTTAAAGGCTGCAGGGGGAAGGCCATTCTATATCCTGCCGAAAGGGAGCATTTGATAGAGCTGGAATTTGCGGGGTAAGGACGCTTCTTTTCTAGCCTTTTCCATTATATTGACAGATTCCTGAAAGTTATCGGGATTCTGCTGTAATCGCCATCTAACTGCTTACTCTCGATCTTGATTTTTTGTTATAATTCGAGATGATCCAAGTTATATAAAAAGTAAGGTGATGATCATAAAAAAGCTTAAAAATGCACTGTTCTTCCTGCTTGGGACTATTTTCTTGGGCTTTGGCATAGCGGGGATTGTTTTGCCTGTATTGCCTGGCGGTCCATTTTTAATGGCAGCTGCTTTTTGTTATGCGAAAAGCTCCAAACGGATTGACAATTGGTTTAAAAGCACTACTTTCTATACAAAATACGTTCTCGCAATCAAAGAAAAGAAAGGCATGACCCTTAAAGAAAAAATCCGCATCAACATAATTGCGGATGCATTCATTTTGTTTTCGGTATTTTATATTGATATATGGATTGTGAAGATAATTTTGATTGTACTTGGTCTCATTAAGCATTATTACTTCATAAAGAAGATAAAAACGATAAAGCCGGAGCAAGCAAGCGACGGTATCAAAACTCGCGCATGATTATATATAAATCAGAGGAAAGACCGTTTCCTGAAGTGAAACGGTCTTTTTTATGTCATTTTATTTCCAACCGCAATCCATCGGCCATCGATATCTTCAAAAACAAACTCCTTGTTTCCATAGTCGGTCACCATCAAGGGACGCACGATGGGTATACCCATATCCACCAATTCCTGCAGCATTGCGGCCTGCTTTTCCGTGATGAAATAAGCATCATAGCCATAGCCATACTGCAAGCGGTTCGGGAAAATTCTGTGAAGTGCGGATTGCGTCAGAATCAGCTCGATATTATCCCGATAGAGACATATATGCGGCTCTGTACTATCGAGGTAAGGCGTCGCCCGGAACCCAAGCTTCCCGTAAAAATCAGCCGTCACATGCAGATCGGGGCAGGGGAATATCTGAAGTGAATGGGAAAAGGATGGTTTTGTCATGGAGACACACCATTGTCTTTAAATCCGATATGTAAGCTGTCCATATTCTTTCCTCCTTGAATCTATATACGCTCTCATCCGTGTTTTTTCCTTCCGTGGATCATCTTTCAGGATTATAAAAAAGAAAACAAAGCCGGGATAGTCAATCTATCCCGGCTTTGTTTGATGATTTGCCATAGCCTGTAATAATAGCTGCAGAAAAAAGCAGAAATGTGATGATAAAGCCGATCAATGGGTAATTCATCAAAATCCCAAGTGTCAGCATACTTAATCCAGCGAGAGCGAACATTAGCTTGCTTATTAAGTTTCTCATATTCCTAGGGTAACATTTCCAAGGGAATGGAAGTCAAGTTGAATAATGTTGCTCATTTCATATTCGTATAGATTTTTTATCTTAAATTACGATATAATCGTTATATAAGAAGGGATGATGATTTTGTCTGTCCAACAATTAAATGCAATGTATATGAATATTTACCGGCAGCTTCGTTTTACCTACCAGGATAAATTGACACACCAAGCCGTAAGGATTCTTCAGACAATCAGATTGGAAAAAGAAGTGCATGTATCCCGGATTGCGGAGACCTTGGGGGTTTCTCATAATACAGCATCGGAGCATGTGAAACGCCTTATCCAGAAGGGGTACATCAAAAAACAGCGGAGGGAAGCCGATGAACGAAAGGTCTATCTTCAGCTAACCAAGCAGGGGGAGACTAGTGTGAAGCAGCATACAGAATTGGATGAAGAGAAACTGGCTGTCGTGATGCAGTCACTTTCCAAAGAGGAGCAGGAGGTAATACTAGCTGGATTTCAACTGTTAGAGGAGCGAGCAAGAAAATGTTTTTCGTCGTGAAGATTCTCATTAGTGCTGTTATTATTGGGGTTGTTACCGAAGTTGCAAAAAGATTTCCGACCTATGGAGGAATCATTGCAGCCCTTCCTCTAGTGAGCTTGCTTAGTGTATTCTGGCTTTTCATCCAGGGGCAAACTGCACCCCAATTATCCCGCTTTGTCTGGGGAGTCGTGACAGGTCTGCCGGCAACCATCGTAATGCTTGTTTGTCTGTATGCGGCTTTACGGATAACGGGCCATTTAGGTTTTGCATTGCTGGTTGGGGTGGCTAGCTGGCTGTTGTTTTTGTTTGTACAACAGAAAATGGCTGCGCTCCTTTCTTAAGGATGGAAATAGTCGCTTCTCATCAAAAGGAGGAAAGGCTGGTGCAAGGGTACCGGTCTTTTTGTGTGAAAAAAATATTAGGAGAACCAGTTGACAGGTTCATTTTACATGATATATAATTATCTCGAATTCGAGATAAAAACTTCTTCTTGCACCGCTTATTTTTTTAACCCAATATCTCGATTTCGAATTAAATGATATTTTTTTAATGATATATCTCGAATTCGAGGTAAATGAGGGGATGAGGAAAAGATGGTGCAATTTACCGAGTTAATCAACCAGAGGAGACCGGCAAGCAGCTTTCTTCCAAATCATTTAATTTTGAAGAAGGAGCTTGATGAGATCTTTGAGTAGTAAAGCTGGGACCATCAGCATTCAATCTGCAGCATACGAATTTCGTCGTTGTATTGGATCCTGATAAGGAGCAGGAATTGAAATATGCAGCAAATAGGCAGTACATGGTCGAAAGTCCTTGTATTAGCGAAAAAACAAGCTTTCCATAGGCTAAAGGATTGACCCTTTAAGGCAAGCCTGTCAGTGAATTTGTAAGCTATAAATAAAGGAGTGAATATGAAATGACAAAACAAACGCAAGGCATTCATCATATTACCGCAATTGTTGGCCATCCGCAGGAAAATACCGATTTCTATGCCGGTGTCCTTGGACTCCGCCTCGTAAAAAAAACAGTGAACTTCGATGATCCAGGAACATATCATCTTTACTTTGGCGATGAAAAAGGAAAACCAGGTACGATCATCACCTTCTTCCCATGGCCGAATGCATACCAAGGCCGAATCGGCGACGGACAAGTCGGGGTCACTTCTTATGTTGTCCCAAAAGGAGCACTGGCTTTCTGGGAAAGCAGACTCTCAAAATTTGATATTGCTTATACGAAAACGGAACGCTTCGGCGAAACGTATTTACAGTTTGATGACGTTCATGGGCTGCATTTGGAAATCGTGGAAAGGGAAGCAGGAGAAAAAAATACCTGGACATTTGGCGGTGTGACGCCAGATGTTGCGATCAAAGGGTTCGGCGGTGCCATCCTTTATTCCAGAAGACCTGGTGAAACAGCACAGCTTTTAGAGCATATGGGTCTGGAGAAGGTCGGGGAGGAAGGCGACTATATCCGCTATCAGGCAGCTGGTGATATCGGGAATATCATTGATATCAAACAGACAACGAGCGGAAGGAGCCAAATGGGTGTCGGAACGGTCCACCACATCGCATGGCGTGCAAGCGATGATCAGGATCAGCTTGATTGGAGCGACTATGTGACCAGCCTAGGGTATGGTGTGACACCTGTCCAGGACCGCAACTATTTCAATGCCATCTACTTCCGGGAGCATGGTCAGATCCTGTTCGAGATTGCAACGGACCCGCCAGGATTCGCAATCGATGAATCAGGGGATACATTGGGTGAAGGCTTGAAGCTGCCGCCGCAATATGAACAGCATAGAGAAAAAATCGAGAATCATGTCCTTCCGTTTGAAGTGAGGGAGCTGGATTAAGCAGAGAAAGCGGCATAAGAATTACATGCAGAACTATTGACGCAATCAATGGGGGTGATTCTTATAAAATGACAAGTTAAAGCAAACTATATAAGAGGAGTGTAAATCGAAATGGGATTTTTGGATAAATTATTCGGAAAAACAAAGGAGAATGAAAAAATGGAAAACGTAAAATTGGCAGTGATATATTACAGCATGGGCGGCACAAACTATCAAATGGCTAAATGGGCTCAAGAAGCAGCAAAAGAATCAGGAGCAGAAGTAAGATTACTGCAAGTACAAGAGCTTGCGCCACAGTCCGTCATCGATGCAAACCCAGCATGGAAGGCGCAGGTCGAAGCAACAAAAGATGTACCAGTGGCAGCTTCTGATGATCTGGAGTGGGCAGATGCCATCATCTTCAGCGTACCGACGCGCTTCGGTAACATGCCATCCCAAATGAAGCAATTCCTTGATCTTCAAGGCGGTCTATGGGCAAACGGTAAAACAGTGAATAAAGTAGTCAGTGCCATGACATCCGCACAAAACCCCCACGGCGGACAGGAAGCGACACTACTGTCCCTTTACACATCCATGATGCATTGGGGCGCAATCATCGCAACACCAGGCTACACAGATCCGGTTCTATTCGCAGCTGGAGGCAACCCTTACGGCACAAGCGTTACTGTCGGACAAGACGGCAAAATGATCGAAGATGTGGAAGCAGCAGTGAAGCATCAGGCGAAACGTACAGTTTCTGTGGCAGAGTGGGTTAAAAAAGGAAATCAATGATAGGTTATAGAAAGAATTCAAAAACCTGTGTCTTTTAGGGACACAGGTTTTTTGATGGTTTCATCTAGCTGAAACGCTTTTATTCGTATCTTCTCTCAGTATGAATTGAAGAATGATCAAAAGACGCCGACCATCCCTAATGGGCAATTGAATCCATATTGATAAAAGGATGACCTGCTCACAAGTGAAAAATGAATGTTGCAAAAGCCGAGAAGACAATTTCTCGGCTTTTTTTGATATCTATTTAAGGCTATGGATGGATTTCTGCCGGAATTTTGTCGGATTGTCCCGGTGTGCCCGGCAAAGATCCATGCCCTGGCCAAATGTATTAACGGATGTTGAAGACAGTGTTAAAACAATTAATAAAATCTTAATAGTAATAGCCTTTAATAAGACAAGCTAAGTTTGTTACATTCTGTATGTGGGTAAAGAGAAAAGGATTTTACAAGACACTTATCATGCTTGATCTCAGCGTATATCAAAAAGATTAATGATGAACTGGTGAATTCCGGAAAAGTCAGTCCATCAGGTATCTGAAAGAAACCAGGAAAATTTCAAACTGAAAATGTGGGAGTATCTAGTTTAGAAGAACAGAATATGTCACTCGCAGCATCGTAAATAGTCATCATTTAAAGGATGAGTGCTGCCGCTCATACGTTTTTTACAGGATCTTAATTAATTATTTAAGAGTTGAATTGTTTATGCAGAAACAGTAAAAACAAAAAACTATATTACCAGGCTAGATTCTGAGATGTGGGGTGCGTGATGGTCAGAGACGTGTTAGATATTTTGAGTCAGTTTACTTTTTACATAGGTTTAATATTTACGTTGATATTCGTTTATAAATTGGTGTATATCATCGTTGCATTCAAAGCGAGAAGGGAAAGACATCCAGAGAAGGAAGTCCCTCTTCGTAAATATGCTTTTTTAATTCCGGCCCGCAATGAGGAGCTTGTCATTGGACAGCTGATAGAAAGTATAAAAAACCAGAAATACCCGAAGGAATTGTACGATATCTATGTGATAGCTGACAATTGTACGGATAATACGGCCCGCCTGGCCGAGGAAGCGGGAGCGATCGTTTCGGAGCGGTTCAATCAGAACCAGGTCGGGAAGGGCTATGCGCTGAATCATTTACTGCATATCATCGAAACGGAGCATGCATCGGAACAATACGATGGGTACTTTGTGTTCGATGCGGATAATCTCCTGGACGAAAATTATATAGCGGAAATGAATAAAACCTTCAATCAAGGCTATAAGGTCATTACCAGCTACCGTAATTCCAAAAACTACGACCAGAATTGGATCACGGCTGGGTATGCACTCTGGTTTTTGTATGAAGCGGAGTTCCTTAACCGTCCAAGAATGTATTTAAACACGAGCTGCGCCATTTCAGGAACCGGATTCTTGATACATGCGGATGTCATAAAAGAAAATGGCGGGTGGGTGCATCATCTTCTTACCGAAGATATCGAATTCACTGCTGCTCAGATCATCAAGGGCGAAAAGATCGGATACTGCGGCCGAGCCATTTTCTATGACGAACAGCCAGCTGCCTTCAGTCAATCCTGGAAGCAGCGATTGCGCTGGGCAAAGGGATTTTATCAGGTATTCATGAATTATGGGAAGGATTTGTTCCATGGCATGATCCGCGGAAAGGGATATCGATTCTCTTGCTTTGATATGTTGATGACGGTCCTGCCGGTAGTCATTGTTTCCATGCTCTGCCTCATCGGGAACGTAGTGATACTTTTGCTTGTCCCATTTGAAGGAAAAGCCTTGCTGCAGTCATATCTGGTAGTAGGAGCAATCGGTGTTTTGTGGATCTACAGCCTTCTTTTTGGAATCGGTCTTATTACAACAATCATGGAGTGGAAAAATATCCGCTGTCCAAACTGGAAAAAGATTTTTTACCTGTTCACTTTCCCGCTATTCCTCTTTACTTATTTGCCGATATCCGTCGTGGCGCTGTTCAAGAAGATTGAATGGAAACCGATTCCTCATACAGTGGTGAAATCTCTTGATGACCTGCGATCCAGGTCATGAAGCATACCTTGCATGCACGCTTAACCAGGCCTATACCAGGTCTGGTTTTTTGAAAATGAGTGGTCAGGAATTGTGGGAGAAAAGCAAACCTTTTTCGGATGGATAAAATGAATCGAAGAAAAATGTTGACGCTTACATTTTCATCGCATATACTGAAGTCAGTTAAATAAAACCATTAGACATGTGACTGGTAATGCAGGCAGGATCTAATTCGGCAAGCTATTTTCATTTGCCGTATTAGGTCCTTTTTTGTTTTCTTTCTACCCGTCGCATTCGAGAAAGAGAGGGTTAGGAATGGATTACAAACAGGTCGCGAAGGATATTTTGCAGCATATCGGCGGCAAGGAAAATATCGCCCATCTCGGTCATTGCTCCACGCGTCTTCGTTTCTCGTTAGTCGATGACAAGAAGGCGGATATCAAGGCATTGGAAAGTACGCCAGGCGTCATCGCTGTCCGGATGACGGCTCAATGCCAGGTTGTCATCGGTAATGACGTGGTGGAGGTGTACGAGGAGCTGCAGAAGCTTGTCGGGGATGCCGGCGGGGAAGAAGCGGCGGCTCAGCCGAAAGAGAAGAAAAAAATCGGCGCTGCGATTCTTGATTTCATCGTCGGTGTATTCCAGCCGCTCGTACCAGCAATTGCCGGCGGTGGTATCCTGAAGTCACTATTACTCTTGCTGGCACTGATCGGGGTCTTGGAATCCGAAAGCCACACCTATCAGATCCTGAATATGGTCGGAGATGCGCCGTTGTACTTCCTGCCATTGCTGGTAGCCGTTACGACTGCATTAGCTTCCTATAACATATATAGATTCCCTTAAAGCCTCCTTTTAAGGGAGGCTTGTCTTATTATTTATCAAATAAATTCAAGGAAAATATAGCGCTGCCGAAATCACCTTGTTTTTCTGCCAAGCCTTCTTGATTTGCTAAACCAGCTATTCCACTGATAATGATTGTACCGATTAGAATTGCAGAGAATATAATCTTTTTCATATAATTTCCTCCTTATATTAGAGCCAAGAGATAGTATTTTGTCGCGAGCTCATAGTCCTTAGTTACAGTATAGTATTCAGCGAGCTCTCTTGAGAAGAGCCTCACGTTATAAACATCATTAATTCTCCGGAAATATTCTATACCCTCTTGCCATACGCTCTCAAAGTTGTTCTGATCTTCATATTTTTTGTGCAGCATTGCAAATTCCCATTTTTTCGTAATATCATCCCTGTCGATGCTCTTCTGAAACCCTTCAGTATAGACTTCCATAGCTTTTGATGATTGGTTTGTTTTCCAATAGGAATCTGCCAACAAATAGAGGATTTTCAATTCTATTCGCTCTTGTTTTCCTTCCAATGCTGCTTCCAGATATCGAATTGCAGTACCAGGTAACTCACGCTTTACATATAATAGTCCAAGGTTGAGATTGGTAGAAGCCTGGAGACTTTTATTTTCTATTTTTTTGCACGTTGCTAATGCTCTGTGAAGGTATTCTTCAGACATTTCATAATTAAGTAAGTCCATATAGTTCATGCCCTGGACTAGCTCTGTACGAGCAAGCAAGAAATTCATTGCCTTAATTGACTTGAACGCATCAACGGCTCTTTCTGCATGTACAGCAGACAATGTTGTAATATCGAGGAAATAGTAAACCATCGCTTTTATTAGATGGAATTCTCCTATTTCAGCCTTTTCACTTAGATGAACTAAATATTTTTCAGCCTGTTCTAAGCACCGTAAGGCGTCCTGATGTTGTTTTTCATAATAATAAGTAATCCCTTCAGCAAAGTAATAATGGTACTTATTAAGCTCCGTAAAGTGCTCTTCATACTGCTTGGCTTTTGCTAAGGATCTCTTACTCTCCAGTAGGTTGTTATGCATTGCATGGTATCGGCTTTCAGACAAAAAATATCTGATAAGAGAATCAGTATCGTACTCGTCAGTATGCTTTTTCAAATCTTCATAAATATTAGTTGCAGCTTCCTTCTTATCTAGTCGAATGCTGACCGACCAATTTTCCAGATAACCTGCAATATCAAGGTGTTCTGAAGCATTCCGTCCCATAGTTCAAAGCTCCCTTATATTTAGTTATATAAGTATATTCTACCGTTATTTGTCGATTGTCACATTGGGAAACCCGATAATAATAGACCTACTATACTACAAATCTACTGGGTCACTTTCCTCGCCGAAGAAAGTGACCCAAAAACTTGTCTCAACCACTTTCTCCATAAGTATACGAGCCTAGAGGTAAGGTAACAGTGAAAGTGACGACTATTTTGGTTATGGCAATGTTCACTTCAATCGTCCTCCATATAGAAAGTGAGATACAAAAAGGCAGCATACCCTTTGGTGTGCTGCCTATATCTGCTTGCAAGCTCATACTTCCCATTATCAGTATAGTAGTGGGCCAGTTTCTTTGAATAGCTTCTTAGAAAGTCGCAGGAAAAATATAACACTATTTATTTTGAGAAATAAAGTGGAACACGATATACTACAGCAGCTCCTTTGTCTTTTTAGAAAACTCTATTGCATTTGATTTTAGAAAAGCGATAGCTTTTCATCCATTATTTGAATTATGCTGTTAGTAGATAGATTACATAGAAATGTACAATAAGCAGCTTTTAAAATATGTTAGATTTATACTATTCATTTGTTTGATGCAGGACCACTTTCAACATATGAAATACTCTTAAACAACAGGTGGGATAAAGTGAAAAAATTAATCATGGCAGGTGCCAGCCTTGCAGTCATTCCGGCTTTATTGTTAGCGGGCTGTTCGCAGGATGCAGCTACACAAGACCAAGAGCCGAAGACAAAAGAAAATGCAGAAGTGAGCTCGGATGAGCAGGCAGCAAGTTCTCCGGAACCCGCGCCTCAGCCAAACTATCAAGCTATCGAACCTTCTGAGGCAGCCCGACCGCTGGAAAGTCATTATACGGAAACACAGCTGGCGGAAATGCCAACAACAGAGGCGCATGGGGATGACACGGAGAGAAGCGTTCCTTTAGGCCAAACCTTGGAGAAAGGAACGGAAGATGAAACAGATGGACCGCTTCAGAAAAATAGAATCGTTTCTTTTTATGGTCATCCTGATTCTACGACCATGGGAATCCTGGGAGAATACAGCCCGGAGGAGCTAATGGAAAAATTGAAGGATCAAACCAAGGCTTATTCCGAACTGGATCCGGAAAGACCGGCTATCCCGGCTATTGAATTGATCGCAACGGTTGCCCAGCGAAATCCTGGAGAGGATGGGCTTTATATGCATGCGACAGCTGACGAGGATATGGAAAGATATGCGAAGTTAGCCGAAGAGAATGATGCGCTGCTGATCCTCGATGTCCAATTAGGCCGTGACAATATCATGAATCAAGTAAAATCATTGGAGAAATATTTGAAATTGCCTTATGTCCACCTAGCAATTGATACGGAATTTCATGTGAAAGAGGGACAAGTTCCCGGAGAAGATTTGGGACATGTCGATGGCGAGAATGTGCAAGAAGCGATTGAATATGTATCGAATCTAGCGTCTGAGAATGGACTTCCTGACAAGGCTGTCATCGTCCACCAATTTGCAGACATCATCATCAGCAATAAAGAAGCTATCCAGCCCACAGAGAATGTGGAAGTGGTACTGAATAATGACGGCCATGGCATTGCAGCTCTGAAACGATCGGGTTATCATCAGCTTGTACATAATCAGCCTATCCAATATGGCGGATTCAAGGTATTTTATCAGAAAGACGAACCTGTCATGACACCGGAAGAGGTTCTGGAACTAGATCCTGCACCTGCGTTTGTTAATTACCAATAATACATAACAGGGTGGATTTACATATGCTTAAAGAAGTCTGTGTAGAGAATTTTAAGAATGTCCCCGAAGTCATCGCTAAAGGTGCAGATCGAATTGAACTGTGTGACAACCTTGCAGCAGGAGGTACCACAGTAAGTCATGGTGTAGCAAATGTGACGATTACGTATTGTCACGGTAAAAACATCAAAGTCATGAGCATGGTAAGGCCAAGAGGCGGCAATTTTGTTTTTAATAAAGAAGAAGTGGACATGATGAAGCAGGATTTAATCCATTTAAAGAATCTAGGAACAGATGGCGTAGTGCTGGGTTGCTTGACTGACACAGGCTGGATTGATGAAGACGCTATGCTCACCTTGCTGGATGCAGCAAAAGGGCTGGAGGTAACCTTTCATATGGCATTTGACCATATAAGCCCGGAAAGTCAGCTTAAAGCGATTGATTGGCTGGCGGGACACGGGGTACATCGAATCCTTACCCATGGAGGTCCGCTAGATACGAAGATGGAAGATAACCTAGTCAGGTTGAAGGAATATATAGACTACGCAAATGATAGAATCATTATCCTGCCTGGTGGGGGCATTTCTAGTAAAAACCTTCCCTTCATCATTTCTGCATTGAATTGCAGAGAAGTGCATGGGACAAGAATAGTTGATTGAAAAAACAGCCCTCCCAGGTGAAAACAGGAGGGGCTGTTTCTTTCGTTTTATAGCATCCGGGAAGAATTCTAGATCTCCCCGATAATAACCCGTACCGCTTCTTCCAAATCCTTCACCGACCAAGAAGGCAGCTTTGGATTGTCTAATGCCAATTCATGATGTGCTGGTATGTGCACGAATCCTGAGATCATATCCAGCTTATTCGTTTCGATATGATGTCTGACGGTGTACATCGTTTGGTTGCACAAATAAGTGCCGGCGGTATTCGAAATCTTTGCTGGCAGGTTATGTTCCAGCAGCTTTGCTGTCATGCTTTTGATTGGCAAGGTCGAGAAGTAAGCATCTGGTGCATCTTCTAGTATCTTTTGCCCGTCATACTGATTTCCGCCATTGTCGGGTTCTCCATCCATGCAGTTTATCGCGACCCTTTCCGGGGTGATTCTATTTCTGCCGGCTGCCAGACCTAGAGAGATAACGGCAGTAGGCTGGTGTTCGTCGATATGTTCCAGGATGATGCTGGACGTTTTTTTGAAATCGACAGGGAGTACCTTGCCGATTATCTTATTCCCATTTATCGTTTCGCCGTCCAGGCTGCGGACAATCAGTTCTGTAGGATTGGATGCCATCCCTAGAAAAGCTTCAAATCCAGTAAGCAATATGCTCAATTCTACAACTCCTTTATTTCAAATACGTCTCGAACCAATCCGTTATTTCATTCAGGCGAATAATACGCAAACCTGGATCTCCGCTTCGGGACAGCTCATGGTTCGATTCTGGGAACCGAACGAAACGAGTTGGTTTCTTTTGCTGTTTCAATGCAACATACAGCTGCTCGGCCTGCTCGATCGGGCAGCGATAATCGTTTTCGCTATGCAGGATCAGCAATGGTGTCTGGATATTTTTCGCATAACGGAGCGGAGAGATTCGCCATAGCTCCTCAGGGTCTTCCATAACGGTCGTTTTGTGCTCCCATTCGGTAAAGAAGTAGCCGATATCACTCACACCATAGAAGCTGAGCCAGTTACTGATCGAGCGCTGTGTAACTGCCGCCTTAAACCTGTTCGTATGGCCGACGATCCAGTTCGTCATGAAGCCGCCATAGCTTCCGCCAGTAACACCTAAGCGGGAGGCGTCTATCCAATCATGATTTTCCAAGGCATAATCCACGGCTACCATCACATCGGCATAGTCGATGCCTCCATAATCGCCGCGCACAGCATCAACAAACTGCTGCCCATAGCCATGGCTTCCTCTTGGGTTCATGTACAGGACACCATAGCCTTTGCCAGCAAGCACCTGAAACTCGTGCATGAAAGCATGACTGTACATCGCGTGCGGGCCGCCATGAATCTCCAAGACAAGCGGATACGTTTCGCCTTCCTGGAAGCCGGCTGGTTTCATGATCCAGCCTTGCAGTTCGGTTCCATCATTCGCTTTAAAATGAAAATCCTCTGGAGCAGATAATATTTTCGTTTGCAGCAAGTGCTCGTTAACGGCTGTCAGACGCTGCTCATCACTGCCTGACAAGGCCGACACAAACAAGTCGCCGGGAATAGCGGCTGATTGACTGACGGCGTAAACAAACCGCTCCTGATTCTTATCTGTACTAAAAGCGTAAACTTGGCGTTTCCCGCCAACAACTTTGGTGATGTTTTTATCTAACGTCACTTGATATAAGCCAGTGGATCCTCGTTCGCTTGCTAAGAAGAACAGGGCGTCATTTGTCTTGCTCCAGACAGCGCCGGCACTTGCAGCTCCCGTGCCCATATCATTGATCGCAACATCATGGCACTCCACATCCCAATCACTCGTCAAACAGGAGAGTTCCTTCGTTGCAAGGTCCAAGGTCCATACTCTCGTGAGGGTGGCTCCTGTGTATTCCAAATCATCACCCAGCAGGGATAGCTTTTTTCCATCCGGGGAGTAGTTTGGCGTATAGAATACTTTGTCGCTGCTCGTAAGTTTTTCTGTACGCTTCGTAGTTAAATCCAACTGATAGATATCCGAGAAGAATGTCTGCTCTGGATCCTCTGAACGATTGGCGCTATATGCAACATGCATGCCATTTGGAGAAAATGCCGGTGAATGGTGGTTATATTCCCCATCTGTTAGTAAGGTGGGTGTACCAGTCTCCAAATCTATCAATACGAGATGATCGAAGGTTTCGTCTGAAAAGCCCTTCGCATCTGACTTGTAAACCAGGTTCGTGGTGATATATGGCTTTCGTTTTTCCTCTGTTTTTTTCTCTTTAGCCTCCTTGTCTTCCAAATTGTCTGAAGCGGTTAACGGTACGGTAACCATGAGCTTCTTCCCGTCTGGTGACAAAACCGGCTGAGAAGCACCTCTTTTGAAAGTGGTAACCTGACTCGCTTCACCGCCATTAAAAGCAATTTTCCATATTTGCTGCTTCCCGGAGCGGTTAGAAGTAAAGAAGATATGCTGTCCATCGGAAGACCATCTCGGCTGCACATCGGAGTGATCACCTTGGGTGAATTGGGTGATTTCCTTTGAATCCACATCCATCAGGAATAGATTCGATTGATATTTTTCCTTCTTGTTGATAACTTTCTGAACAAAAACAACCGACTTGCCATCAGGTGATAGCTGCGGATCCGATAAGAATGAAAAATTGAGTAAATCTTGTGCGGAAAGACCGTTTGCTGTCATGATTTGCTGCCTCCTGTCCAGGGACATCTATTTATTTGTCGTGATATGGGACAAGTTTTCGTATCCGGCATTAAATTCAGCAAGGATAACAAAGAAACTTGTCCGCGCTTTCTTATACCAATTCGCCGTTAATATAGGTTTGTACTGCTTTGTTTCTCAAATCGAACGGATTGCCGCTCCAGAGGACAAAGTCAGCATCCTTGCCTGCTTCAACGGAACCGACTCGATCGTCTACGCCTAGATGCTTCGCCGCATTTAAGGTGATGGCTTTAAGGGCTTCTTCTTCCGGCAGGCCGTATTTAACGGCTAAAATGGCACTTGTCATCAAATGCTCAATCGCAATGACAGGGTGATCGGTCGTGATGGAGAAAGGTACAGATTCCTCTGCCAGGGCCAGCAGTGTGTGCCAGCCTTTATCGGCAAGCTCGATTTTGGATCGGGGCGTCATAGTCGGACCTACCGAAACACGGATAGCTTGTTTGGCGATGAACGGCGCTATTTGATGTCCCTCGGTACAATGCTCGATCGTCAAATCAATATCGAATTCCTTTTTTAGGCGTAAGACAGTGACGATATCGTCGGCGCGGTGGGCATGGACACGAAGCGGGATTTCTTTGTTTACCACTTTCGCGATATGTTCCAAGCCCAGGTTCCTGGCTGCTTTACCGGCTTGGCGCTCTTCCAGGTAGGTTTGTGCTTCGATTAATTTTTCCCGAAGAATGGCTGCGATGCCCATCCTGGTCGCCGGCATCCTTCCCTTATCCCCGTGGAACCGTTTCGGATTTTCACCTGTTGCTGCTTTTAAGCCGGAGGGATTGCGAATGACCATATCATCCACGATTGTGCCTGTCGTTTTTAACACACACATTTCCCCGCCAATGACATTGGCACTTCCAGGCATTACTTGTACAGTGGTGACACCCGCACGCCTGGCATCCTCAAAGCCTTGATCTTTCGGGTTTATCCCATCAATCGCGCGTACTTGCGGAGTGGCTGCGGCACTTGTTTCATTGAAGTCATGCCCCTCTTTGCCGATCCCTTCCTCGTGCACCCCCAAATGGGTATGCACATCAATCAGTCCAGGTGTAAAGTATTTGCCGGCAGCATCGATTATTTCATAGCCTTCGGGAATGCGGTCTGCTCCTATTGATGTGAATTTGCCCTCTTTTATTAAAATCGTTGTATTGCTTAAAAGCTTTCCTGTCCCATCTGCCCCGGATACATTCGTTATGGCCTTCATTCACTAACCCCCATAAAAATCCAAATTATCATTGATTTCTGAAAATTTAGCTTGTATAATACCCTCTATACCTGATTCCTAATAATGATATTAAATCACGAATTAATTATTGTAAATGTTATTTTATCTAACAATAAGTATCTAAAAGGGGATTTTTAAAGTAAATAAGTACGAAAGTAGGAAGTTTTGTGGAGTATCAAATTGATGAGCTGGATCGCGGTATCATCCGCATGTTATCGAAGGATGGCCGCTTGCCCTTTTCGGAAATGGCAAGTGAATTGAACGTAACCGAGAAAACAATCAGGCTTCGATACAAGAATTTAGTACAGCACAATATCATCGAAGTGGTAGGAGTGGTGAATCCGATCGCGCTTGGGTTAAAAGCGGGGGCGATCATTCAAATAAAGACACAACAAGGAACGATTGCCCAGGTGAGGGAAGCGCTGAGCACGATAAAGGAAGTTCGCTACATTACGATGACATCCGGGGATTACCAGCTGCTTATTCAAATCAATGTCCAAAGCCAGGAAGATATAAAGGACTGTATGCTGAAGCTTGACGGTATCGAAGGAATTGCCGGCATCAATACCATCATTCAACTGGAAAATTACAAGAATACGTTCGAATATTTGTAGGAAGGAGCTGCTCCCATGATTGAATTATTGAAGCAGTTGACAAGTCTGCAGGGTCCAAGCGGCTATGAACAAGAGGTCAGTTATTTTCTGAAAGACTATCTGAAGGATAAAGTGGATGAAGTGAAAATAGATCCCATCGGTAACGTGATTGCCAAGAAAAGAGGCAGCCAGGCCGGACCGGTTGTGCTGCTGACAGCCCATATGGATGAAGTCGGTTTTATCGTGAAAAAGATAGAAGCCAACGGATTTCTGCGATTTGAGAAGCTTGGCGGCAATGATGACCGGAATCTGAACGCCCAGCCAGTGAAGGTGCTGGGTGAAAAAGGACATATAAATGGTGTGATTGGAACACTTTCTGCCCACTATGCCAAATTCGATGACGCGCAAAAGGTGAGAAGGCATAGTCAGTTATACATAGACGTTGGAGCAAGCTCTTCCCAAGAAGTGTTGGATATGGGTATCGAAGTTGGAACCCCCGTTACTTGGGGCTCTGAACTGCAAACGATCGGGGCAGCTGAAAAATTGAAGGTACGCGCCAAGTCACTGGATGATCGTGCGGGATGCGCTGTCATCCTTCAGGTGCTGGAGGAGGCAGCAGAGGATTTCGCCGGAGAGCTCGTTTGTTTATTCACCGTCCAGGAAGAGGTCGGTCTGCGTGGAGCCAAGACAGCGTCGGAGCATATCGATGCGGATGTCGCGATCGCGATTGATACCACCGCTGTAAGTGACACGCCGGAGCAGACTATGGATCAAACGCTGCGCTTAGGGAGCGGCACAGGCATCAAGGTGATGGATGCCAGCCTGATCGTTCCGAAGACAATGAAGCAGCAGCTCATGCAATTAGCGAAACAAAACAACATCCCTTATCAGCTGGAGGTATTCACAGGGATAGGAACCGATGGCGGTGCGGTTACGTATGCCAACAAGGGTATTCCGACAGGCGTGTTATCCATCCCTTCCCGTTATACCCACTCAGCTGCAGAGCTTGTGGATGTAGGCGACCTTCTTGCAACGAAGGATTTAGTAAAAGCATTTGTACAGAGTGTGGATGAGCAATCACGTTTTCCTTTTTAAAAGGGAGGATATATCTCTAAGTTCAGAAGTTTGAAAATTTATAATATTGAAATCGAGGGAGGCTGGCTGCGATGAAGATTTTTATTTCGGCAGATATGGAAGGCATATCAGGTGTCGCGACCAATCAGCAGTTAAAGACAAATTCGGAATATCAGCGGTTCCGGAAGCTGATGACAGCAGATGTGAATGCAGCTATCGAAGGAGCTTTCAATGGCGGGGCAACAGAGGTTGTCGTAGCCGATGGGCATGGCAATATGTCCAACATACTGGTGGAGGAGCTGGATTCGCGTGCAAGGCTTGTATCCGGGAATAATCGCGTCATGTGCCAGCTGGAAGGGCTGGATGAGACATTTGACGGCATCATGTTCGTTGGACATCACGGGCGTGAAGCGGGCTCCGAACGCTCTGTCATCAGCCATACATTAGCGGGTATCTGTATCAACGAAATGAAAATCAATGGCAGGGTCGTTGGCGAAACGGAAATGAATACACTTGTTGCCGGCAGCTTTGATGTCCCAGCCATTTTCATAAGCGGTGACGATGCCTATGTAAAAGAAGTGCAAGAAACAATACCTGATGTGAAAGCTGCCGTTACCAAACGGGCCGTTGATCGCTTTGCGGCGGAGCTGATCCATCCGGAGGCCGCTCGTCAGGAAATCCGAATCAAGGCAGAGGAAGCAGTCAATAATGTCCACTCCTTCAAACCGCAGACAGTAAATGGCCCTGTTACCTTCGATATCGAGCTGAAAGGGCCGCAGCAGGCAATGATGACGACCACCTTGCCGACTGTTGCATTGACTGGTCCCAGGAGCATTCGCTTTACTTGCGATGATGTGGTAACAGCGTACAAGCATATGTGGGGCTGTGTCATCATTGCAATGACTGCGACGAACGGTGTGCTCGGCAGTGTCAATGCATAGAGGGAGCAATAGCTAGAAAACCGCTGGAGGTGAATCCATGTACATTGTAAAACGATTACTTACCATGCTGCTGACAATATGGGTGATTGCGAGTTTGACATTTTTGATCATGAAGTTTATCCCGGGTGATCCATTTGCATCCGATGCCGATGTGCTGCCGGAAGAGGTTTTGCAAAACATCCGGGCTAAATATAACTTGGATGAGCCAGTGGCCGTGCAATACGTTTTGTATATGAAGGATTTGGTCACCTTTGATTTAGGATTCTCGATTCAATCCGAAACAAGATCAGTCAATTCGATCATTGCCGAGGGTGCGCCAGCTTCTGCTTTACTCGGACTGCAAGCCATGGTCGTCGCCTTGGTTCTGGGGCTCTTGTTGGGCATCGTAGCGGCATTGAACCATAATAGGGCACTTGATTATGTATCCATGTTTATTGCCATCGTCGGGATATCGGTCCCGAGCTTCATCCTGGCTCCATTACTGATCAAATACCTTGCGGTGGATTGGGGATTGTTCCCTGTTGCATCATGGGGTACATGGCTGCATTCGGTGCTGCCGACACTGGCATTGGCTGCGACGCCGCTCGCTGTCATCGCCAGGTTCATGCGATCCAGCATGCTTGAGGTGACGAATCAGAATTATATCAAGACAGCTGATGCCAAGGGGCTGTCAAAGTCGAAGCTAGTCATCAGGCACGGCATCCGGAATGCGATCCTGCCGGTTATCTCTTTCATCGGTCCTCTGTTTGTGTCTTTAATTACCGGAACATTCGTTATTGAAAAAATATTCGCAATTCCTGGTATCGGCCGCTATTTCGTAGACAGTATCTTCAACCGGGATTATCCGGTGATCATGGGTACCACCATTTTCTTCAGTACATTGCTGGTATTGACATTATTCATCATCGATATATCCTATCGCTTCATTGACCCAAGAATCAAACTGACGAGTGGAGGGGAGTAAATGGAAGCCAAACGCGTGGATGATTCCCTTTTCCGCCCCCTATCACCAGAAAAGAGGGGGCAAGACCCGGTCCAGCGCCCGAGTATGAGCGTCTGGAAGGAAACGATTGTAAACGTTGTAAAAAATAAAATGGCAGTCCTCGGATTTTCCCTGCTGCTCATCATTATCGTCTTTGCGATAGCAGGCCCGCATATGGTGCCGTTCGATCCGGCCAAACAAAGCTTGGAGAATACAAATGTGGCGCCAAACAGTGAGCATTGGTTCGGCACCGATGACTTAGGCCGGGATGTGTGGTCGAGAACCTGGTATGGAGCCAGGGTATCGCTGACGATCGGACTTGTGGCCGCGGTGATTGATATCTTCCTTGGCGTGACGATCGGCGGCATCTCTGGTTATATGGCCGGGCGCAGCAAGGCCGGTGACCGGGTCGATGGCATTTTAATGCGCATCGTGGAGATTCTGTACGGTATTCCTTACTTATTGATCGTCATCTTGCTGATGGTGATCATGGAGCCCGGTGTCACATCCATCATCATTGCTTTATCTGTCACGGGCTGGGTGGGGATGGCCAGGATCATACGCGGCCAAATCCTGCAGCTGAAGTCACAGGAATATGTGCTGGCTGCCCAAAAGCTGGGCACCTCCCATGCCAAGATCATTTGGCGGCATTTGATTCCCAATACAGCAGGCATCATCATCGTCAATCTGACCTTTACCATTCCTTCGGCTATCTTCGCCGAGTCATTCCTCAGCTTTCTGGGACTGGGCGTGCAAGCGCCATTTGCCAGCTGGGGGACGATGGCAAACGATTCCTTGGGTGTCATTTTAAGCGGCCAGTGGTGGCGTCTCTTTTTTCCGGGCTTTATGATTGCCCTCACCATGTTTGCTTTTAATGCCTTCGGGGACGGCCTGCAAGATGCACTGGATCCCAAAGCAAATAAATAGGAGGTGGGATGATGGAACATTTACTGGAAGTGAACAATCTGGAAGTGAGCTTCAAGACATATGGAGGGGAAGTACAAGCAGTGCGGGACGTTTCCTTCCACGTCGATAAGGGGGAAATACTGGCGATAGTCGGGGAAAGCGGCAGCGGAAAAAGTGTCACCGTACAAACCATAATGGGTCTGATCCCGACTCCGCCTGGCAAGATAAGGAACGGGGAAGTGCTGCTGGAAGGGCAGGATCTTCTCCGATTATCCAAACGTGAGATGCAAAAGGTAAAAGGCTCGAGAATCAGCATGGTCTTCCAGGATCCGATGACGTCTTTGAACCCGACGATGAAGGTAGGCAAGCAAATCGCAGAAAGTATCACAGCCCACCAAAAGATAAAGGGGCAGGAAGCGAAAGAGCGCGCCATCGAAATGATCCGCCTGGTCGGTATATCGAACCCTGCCGATCGCTACGACCAGTACCCGCATGAATTCAGCGGCGGGATGCGGCAGCGGATCATGATCGCCATTGCGCTTGCCTGCCATCCGCAGGTGCTCGTGGCAGATGAACCGACGACGGCATTGGACGTAACCATCCAAGCACAAGTATTGGATTTGATGAAGAATCTAAGGGATGAACTGGATACTTCCATTATCTTGATCACCCATGATCTTGGCGTGGTAGCCGAGACAGCCGAACGGGTCGCCGTCATGTATGGCGGTATGATTGTCGAATCGGCACCCGTCACCGAAATTTTCAAGAATCCCAAACACCCTTACACATGGGGGCTGCTGGAGTCGATCCCCGATATCGACGCAACGGATAAAAAGCGCTTGATACCAATCGAAGGAGCACCGCCAGATTTATTCTCACCGCCGAAGGGCTGTCCATTTGCACCGCGATGTAAATATGCCATGGATGTTTGTGTCGAAGCAATGCCGCCTGCTTTTTCCATCGACAAGGCGCATGAGGCAAAATGCTGGCTGAACGATCCCCGGACACCAGCCCTCAAAGAACTGGCGGCAGGGAGGGAATGATCATGACAGAAACCATCGTCCAAATCGAACAAATGAAAAAATATTTTCCCATCGGCAAGGATTTGACTGTCAAATCCGTCGATGACATCTCCATCGGCATCAGGCGCGGGGAAACATTCGGTCTTGTCGGGGAAAGCGGGAGCGGAAAATCGACGCTCGGGAAAACAATCGTCGGACTGGAGGATCCCACATCAGGCAGGATTGTCTACAATGGCCTGGATCTGAGTCAATTGAACAAAAAGCAAAAGAAACAGATAAACCGGGAGATCCAAGTGATTTTCCAGGATCCGCATGCGTCATTGAATCCGCGGATGCGTGTTGGCGATATTATCGCTGAAGGGATCGATGCCCACAAGCTGGCAAAAGGCAAAAGCAGGCAGGACCGCGTCTATGAGCTGCTGGAAAGAGTCGGGCTGCAGCCCCAGCATGCCCAGCGCTACCCGCATGAGTTCAGCGGCGGCCAGCGGCAGCGTATTGGGATTGCCCGGGCGCTGGCGGTCGAGCCGAAGTTCATCGTGGCGGATGAACCTATTTCAGCGCTGGATGTATCGATTCAAGCACAGGTTATCAATCTATTGGAGGATCTAAAAGAACAAGAGGATTTAACGTACTTATTCATTGCGCATGATTTAGGCATGGTCAAGCATATCAGTGACCGAATCGGTGTCATGTATTTAGGGAAAATGATGGAGCTCGCAGATAGCGATGAGCTGTTTCACGACCCACTTCATCCCTATACAAAAGCATTATTATCCGCTATCCCGGTTGCCAACCCGGAAGCGAGGAAGCGGGAAAGGATCGTGCTGGATGGTGATCCGCCAAGTCCGGTAGATCCGCCAAGCGGCTGTCGATTCCGCACCAGATGTCCATTTGCGATGGATGTTTGTGCCCAGGCCGTACCAGAGTGGAGGGAAGTGAAGGACAACCACTGGACAGCGTGTCATCTTTATGATGAATAAAATCAAAGGGGGATTTACGATGAAAAAATGGCTGAAAAGCCTGGCATTGCTCGTATCCGTCGCCGTCTTCGCGGCAGGCTGCAGCGAAGGATCAGGAGGCGGCAGTGCAGACATAGCGCAGGAAATAACAGTGAATGCGATGAGTGAGCCGCCGGATTTGGATCCGGCTCTGGCAACGGATACGACATCCGGCTGGGTGTTGGATCATGTATTTGAAGGGCTTTATACAAAAGATGAGAACGGAAACCCGGTCTTGGGAGCGGCAAGCAATGTCGATGTATCGGAAGATGGCAAAACGTATACGTTCACCATCCGCGACGATGCCAAATGGTCAGATGGCTCGAACGTGACAGCAGGCGATTTCGAATACGCATGGAAACGGGTGCTGAACCCAGACACCGGCAGTTCCTTTGCTTTCTACCTGTATTACCTCAAAGGTGCAGAGGCATACAACAAAGGCGAGGGCTCCGTCGAGGATGTCGGTGTAACGGCACAGGATGATAAAACACTCGTCGTGGAATTGGAAGCACCTCTTGGCTATTTCGATGAACTATTGACGATGTGGACATTCTACCCGGTCAAACAGGATGTCGTGGAAGAGAACAGCGCGTGGTCTGCCGAAGCGGATACATTTGTAAGCAATGGGCCATTCAAGCTGACAAAATGGGCGCATGACAGCGAAGTCGTGATCGAGAAGAACGGAGACTATTGGGATAGCGATGTCGTCAAGCTGGATAAAGTAACCTACAAGATGGTCAATGATGCAACGACGTATTATCAAATGTACAAAACAGGCGAGCTGGATCTCATCCAGACACTGCCATCCGATGTGATCGATCAAGAAAAGGATTCCGAGGAATACAGCGAAGTACCATACTTCGGAACGTATATGTATATGTTTAACGTCGACAAAGAACCATTCACCAATGAGAAAATCAGAAGGGCATTCACGATGGCAGTCGATCGGGAAACATTAACGAAGAACGTGACAAAAGCAGGGGAAACACCAGCGTATGCATTTGTCCCGGAAGGTGTCGAAACACCAGAGGGTGACTTCCGCGAAGCAGGCGGCGCGTACTTTGAAGAAAATGCAGCCGAAGCGAAGAAACTGCTGGAAGAAGGTATGGAAGAAGAAGGCTGGACAGAGCTGCCGGAGGTGAGCATCCTTTATAATACAGCTGAAAACAATAAGAAAGTGGCAGAATCCGTCCAAGCCATGTACAAAGACAATCTCGGCATCGATGTGAAGCTCGAGAACCAAGAGTGGAAAACATACCTGGATACAACCCAGCAGGGCAATTTCCAAATGGCTCGCATGGGCTGGATCGGCGTCCTGGTAGATCCAGTGGTCATCCTCGATTACTACCTGGGCGACAGCCCGAACAACCGCACGAACTGGGTGAACGAGGAGTACGACCAGCTAATGGCCGATGCCAAAGTAGAACAAGACCCAGACAAGCGTTACGAATTGCTGCACCAAGCAGAAGCAGTACTGATGGAGGATCTGCCATTCAACCCGATCTACCATTATACAAATAACTACCTGACATCCCAGAACTTCGAAAACATTGTATACCCGGTAAACCGCTATCCTTACCTGAAATGGGCGGAAAAAGTTTCAGAATAGTATATAATCAAGGAAAGCGGGATCTCTTGCAGGTCCCGCTTTCCCATACATATGAAAGGAGCTTGCAGATATGAAATGGAAGGTATCCCTCTTCTTCCTGACTATGCTTGCCTGGTACAGCGTCACAATGGCAGCCTCATTTTCGCTGGCCGACGTATCCAACACTGCATTTTTGATCGGACTTCTTTTGACTATCATTGCAGCAATCGCACGCATTCTCAACACCGGCTTCCTCACGCCAATGATCCAAGGTTTTCAAATGATCGGACAGCGCATGATCCGGAAATCACGTTCAGCCGAACGCGCAGACAGCCAAATGAAAAACGACCCCGACATCCAAACATTCAAGTCCAGCCTTGCATCTTTTATCATGCAAAGCACGTTTATCATTGGCATCAGCTCGATCCTTACTTCTGTGGTTGGTATATTTATGCTTTAATAAGAGACATAAATTGTGTTATATTCCATGTTTATACAAAAATATTTAGGTTTTATGGAATTATATGTTAATTATTTAATATTCATGCCGATATAAAAGGAGATTAACAATTTCTGAAAAATAAGGAGGAAGTCATGAAGAAAATTATAGCCTTGTTTTTGTTAATCTCGTTAGTCGTTGCTCCATTGTTCTTCAAGGATTCAGCTTCTGCTGCAACTGCGCCAAGATTAACAGAAGTAAGAGTAGTAGCAATCACTTCGGATGGAAATGATTTTGTTTGGGAGAATATTCCTTCTAATTCATTGAAAGCGAGCAAACCGCTTAAGGGTGACACGCTTTATTTGAAGGTACTTTTTATGGGATATCCTAAGGGGTATCTTATTAACAGCGGAGGCGTCAATATTTATCCCAGTACAACCAGATATGATACGGATTACATTGTAGGACGAGACAGGATTGTGAAAGGGTATTATTATTATCTGAAGATTCCTATGGATAAGCTTCCAACAAATACTGTAAATATCACAGGGTTGGATCATCTGTTAGGTACTCCAATTTCTGCTATGCCTATTAGTTTTGATAGAGAGGGTGATGAACAATGACTAACTCAGTCTCCAACGTATACAGCGATGTGACAAAGGATTCCCGATTTTTAGCATTCAGCAGATTAGCCACTGAAAACTATGGGGGGAATCAAGTCTCAGAAGCTAATCGGTACTCCATGAGTTTTCAGGATTATTGTGAAAAACTAGAAAAAGGAGAAGTAGTTGAGCCAAAGAACACCTTGAATAATTACACCAAAGCCAATTGGGATTCCAGAGTGGAACGGGCATTTGAGAAATCTGATTCTGCACTGGGGAATGAGGTTATGAATATCATTAAAAAATCTTATCGATTGGGCTTGGTCGATGAGAATCATACGTTATTAAGATATAAAGCGATTGAAGCATATAAAAACTCCATTTAATCATTTCAAAAGGGCAGCTCTAGCTGCTCTTTTTTGTGATCAATGTTTTGATCTAATACTAGAAAGTGAGCATAGCTTTTGGGTTTCCAGTGACCTAGTGTTAACGCTGATACAGCAGATGAATGAGTATGTTATCGATTTTCGTATTTAAAATTTTTCGCTAACCCTGCCCCATACTTCATAAAACACCGTGTAAACTCCCTCCATCCGCTATATAATGACAGATAAAGACATATTGAACGGAAAGAAGGCATATTCATGAAAATCACCATCATCAGCGTCGGCAAACTAAAAGAAAAATACCTCAAGCAAGGCATCGAGGAATACACCAAACGCCTGAGTTCCTACGCCAAGGTCGACCTGATCGAAGTATCCGACGAAAAAGCCCCCGAAAACTTGAGCGAAGCCGACATGCAAATCGTCAAACAAAAAGAAGGCGATCGCATCCTGTCGAAAATCAACCCCGACGACTACGTCATTTCCCTGGAAATAAAGGGACAAATGATCACATCCGAACAGCTCGCGTCGAAAATTGACAGCCTGGCAACATACGGGAAGAGCAAGATCGTATTCGTCATAGGCGGATCCTTGGGTCTGAGCGAAGAAGTGATGCAGCGAAGTGACTATGCGCTGTCGTTCTCGAAAATGACATTTCCGCATCAGCTGATGAAACTGGTGCTGGTGGAGCAGGTTTATCGAGCGTTTCGGATTATTAAGGGGGAGCCGTATCATAAGTAAACGGGGTTCAAGGACAACCCCTACTTATAACAAGCACGAAAGGCCTTTATGCAAGATGGTTTTATTAATTTGTTCATAGTAGAATATTTCTTTAAGTCACAAATAAATGAATCAGGGGAGGCTCTAAAACATGGGATGGGTAATTACAGGATTGATAATCCTGGGGCTGCTGATATGCTTGGTTTCACAGAGAATTTTCTATATGCTTGTATACTTCGCATTATTATCTGCCGGGCTATTTATTTATAGAGTGGCCAATGGACAATCATTTTGGGAAGCTTTCATTGATTTTGGATTGGTGGATATCGTCATTCTTATTGTTGCATTAGTGATGATAGCAGAAAAATTAAAGAGTGGAAAAGGATGACGTGGAGGTCAGCTTTAAAGTTGGAGTACAAGAAGTATTTTTTAAGCTGCTTGGGCGGCAGTATCTATATCGTTTTTTACTTATCGAATCTTTTAGGTGTGAATATGATTGCTCCAGCATCTCCCTCTTTTTCCACAGTGTTTTTTAAATCACTATACCCAGCTAGTCCGCTTACAATGATCGTGGCGATAAGTACCAGTGAGAAAATCAGCTTTTTCATAAAAACCTCCTAATTATAGAGCCAATGAATAATACTCTGCCGCGAGTTCACATCATTAAAATATTAAAGCTATAATTAGCGTTAATTCTTCTAAAATATTCTGCGTTCCTGCTAAATGCTTCAAATTCAATCTGTCTTCATATATTTAATTCACATCTTCTCTAGATCATTTTCCATCCTTTATGAAGGAGCCGGTTCTTTCAAGGACTGTAACTGCTTATAGGAATTGAATATGGATCGGTATTAATATCTGTATATGAGATAATATGTCCTGTAGTACTAACCTCCCTAAAAACAGGAATATTATTGGTTTTAATTCCATTATTTATATATTTCGGCATGGGTATTGATGGAATTATCATGCGATTCTAGAAGTCTGTATTTCCTCGTTTGGCATAAGGACTCGTTAATCTGGAAGTGGAAAATGAGCAGGGTACTCCCAATTATCCTAGCATTTAGGCACTTTATACTGCTATATGGTCACTGGATATAAAAAAGAGGAAAATCATCTATATTTTTACTACTTTTTACTGATATTGTAAGTTCCCGGGACATGGTACGCTATTTGGGATAAGTTTACATGGAGGATGAAAAATGAATAAGAAATGGATGCTTTTATTTGGCGCATTGCTTTCCGTATTCATCATCAGTGGCTGTGGTGCTGATAAGAAGGCAAGTACGGAAGAGGAACCGGCTGCTGCCGAAGAGAAGGCTGCAGGCAGTGAAGATGAGGCGAAAGCAGTAGATACAGCAGCTGATGCAGATAAGGATGCTTCTGATGGTAAGGAAGAAGCAGCCGATTTCGCTGAACTGATTGATTATATGAAGACGGAAACAGATGCAGAAGAAGCGACGGTTCTCTATGAAAATACCGAGCCGCAGACGCATGAAATGGAAGGGGTGACAGTCTCCTTGGATTCCTATTCTCTTGTCGAGCTGAAGGATTTCCATACAGACTACAGTATTCCTTTCAATGATGAGACGAACGGCGGTGTCATTTTGGCAAGCTACACAGTCAAGAATGACACGGACAAGGATCTTCACTATACACCGTTTATGTATATGAGCTTTACAGGGGCAACAAAGGATTACAACAATTATAAGGATCTTATTCCGGAGGAAGGTCAGCTGCCCACCAAGCTGAGTCCGGATAATAAATACGAGCTTAAAGCAGGGGAAACGATAACTGGAACTTATGCTTATCCGATGGGGGAAACGCATTTGAAGACAGCAATGGAATCCGGTTCGGTCACGGTGGAAGTGCCTGCTCCGACAACTGATCCGGATGATTTAAGCACAGCACTTGGAACGAAGGGGCAGTTCACTATCGATTTGAGTGAAGAAGGAGCAGAAAAAACAGAAGCAAATGCAGTGTTTTATCAGGATTTGGCATCTGTTGATAACATGGGCGAAAAAACCATGATCGAGGAGAAGGAAGGCATCGGGCAAAGCCAGGAGCTGGGGGATGCCACCGTGACATTGGATGGATACCAATTCGCGGAATTCACTCCGAATGAATATGAAGCGCCGCGCTTCGAGAATTTCAAGAATGGCGTTGTCTTGCTGACAGTCCAATTCAATGTGGATAATAAAGGCTCCGATAATATTGGTTTGGATAACATGGGATCCAATCTTTATGTAAACGATGGCTCGCAGTATCAAATGAGTGAACGCATGCTGTCTCCTTATGAATACCAGGAGAGCATTGCTGCCGGGGAATCCGGTGAATTGCTCCAGGTTTTTGTGCTTGATAAAGAGCAATACGAAAAGATCTGGAAGGATAAAGCATTCGAGATCGAGCTTGGACCTTTGTACGATGAGAATGCTGAGGATATTTCCAAAGGCAAGAAAGCAGAATTCAAACTTAAATGATGCAAAACCGGCTGGCAGCTGCCAGCCGGTTTTCTTTATATAAAAAATAAGGTCCGATCCCATTATGGGATCAGACCTATAATTACCGGATTAAATTGGTTTTGGCAAGTTCCACCAATTCATTTCCCCGTCCATTCAATACGGCCTTCAGCATCCAAAGTGTAAAGCCATGCGCCTGTTCGTAAGTGATTTTAGGCGGCAAGGACAGTTCCTGGCGGTTGACGACGGCGTCCACGATGACTGGGCCATCGTATTCATATGCTTCTTTTATGGCGTCCTCCAGGTCGGCAGGATCCTCCACGCGGATGCCTTTGATTCCCATTGCTTCTGCAATGGCTGCAAAATTAGGGCTATCAAGGCCGGTTCCGGTTTCTGGATAACCGGCTGCCTTCATTTCCAGTTCCACGAAGCTCAGGGCGCTGTTATTATAGACCACTGCCTTGACAGGGAGATTGTGCTGGCGAAGTGTCAGCATATCGCCCATCAGCATGGATAATCCGCCATCTCCGCAAAGGGCGACGGTTTGTCTGTCTGGCTGCGCAACGGCGGCTCCGATTGCTTGCGGCAGGGCATTGGCCATCGTGCCGTGGTTGAAGGATCCCAATAGACGTCTTTTGCCGTTCATTTGCAAGTAGCGGGCTGCCCATAGCGTCGGTGTACCCACATCGCATGTATAGACGGTATCCTCATCTGCTAAATCGCTGACAACCTTCGTTAAATACTGCGGGTGGATCGGTTTCCGCCCGGGTTTTCCGACAGCAAGATTATCCAGGTTTTCCCGGACTTTCTTATATGCTTTTACATGTTTCTCTAAATATTTCTCATTATCTTTTTGTTCAATGAGAGGCAGCAGTGCCTCGACCGTTTGTTTTACATCCCCGACAAGGCCGTATGTCAATGGAGTACGGCGGCCGAGATGCTCGGAACGGATGTCCACTTGCAGGACTTTTGCGTTTTTCGGATAGAATTGACGGTATGGGAAGTCGGTGCCGAGCATGAGTAGTACATCGCAATCCATCATGGCTTCATATCCGGAGGAATAGCCGATTAAGCCGGTCAAAC
This sequence comes from Terribacillus sp. FSL K6-0262, assembly GCF_037977385.1. NCBI lineage: Bacteria > Bacillati > Bacillota > Bacilli > Caryophanales > Bacillaceae > Terribacillus > Terribacillus sp. FSL K6-0262. The sequence continues at coordinate 1,910,193 of NZ_CP150277.1, forward strand.
CAGCATAATAAGGGTTGTCGTATTCCAGATGTTCTTTCCCGCGAAGCGCAACCACCATCGGTGCGTTCAGCTTGCCGCAAAGCTCCATCAATTGATCATGCGCACCCTCGCAGCCTGCGCCGCAAAGCAAGGTCACTTTTTGTCCTTCATTCAGATAATCCGCCAGGGCGGTCAGCTCTTCCCGGGATGGGTGAATGACCGGTTTGGAGACATGGACAGGTACTTGCGGAACTTTGGCATTGGCATCCAAACCTGCTACGTCCCCAGGTAAAACAAGGACGGAAACGCCTTGTTTCGCGATGGCTTGCTGCATCGCCATATTCACCATCAAGGGCATTTGCTCTGGTCGCTGCACGGTCTCGACAAAGTGGCTGCAATCGTTAAAGAGTATTTCCGGACGCGTTTGCTGAAAGTATTCGCTGCCGATTTCACTGCTCGGAATATGCGCTGCAATCGCAAGTACAGGAATACGGGAACGATGGCAGTCGTACAAGCCATTGATCAGATGCAAGTTTCCCGGACCGCTGCTTCCTGCACAGACAGCAATGCTGTCATTCAATGCAGCATCTGCCCCTGCTGCAAAAGCCGCAACTTCCTCGTGGCGCACGCCGACCCATTCAATCCTTTCCGAGCGTCTGATGGAATCCAATACAGCATTCAACGAGTCCCCTACGATGCCGTAGATTCTTTTTACCCCTGCATTCAATAAAGAATCAATCAATAAATCAGCTATTGTTCTTGGCATGTTTTACCCCTCCATAGTCAGTTATACAATCTGTAATCCCCTTGATACCTGCAAACATGGAACATCGATTTCTTGCTAAGTCGAGCCGTCACTTCCTTTTACCCCTTTTCATCATGAATACTTACGAAAATAATCACCAAGCTGCCCCGAATGAATCGCCGTAACGGCAAAACATCAGGAAAAGGAAACTGTTATAGTTATTTATTTCATCTGTATCATAATGAAAAGCGGACAAAAATTATTCACATTTATATACTACTCCTTACAATCAGTAGTTTACAAGGAATTTGCAAAGTGTTTTTTAATTAAATAAATTAGTTTTATAAACTGTATCAATGAAATATCGATATACGTATAGTACAATTCCCGTAGATGAACCAAACGAAAATAAATGCTTGTTTTGGGCAGGGGATCCTGTCCTGAGTTGCTCCAAGTGATAAAACGTGTATAATACGTTTAAAAGAATCATCAAATGGCTGGGGGGAGAAAGAATGGTACAGTCGATCAATACAAAAGTCGATTTGGTCATCGATGCAACTTCCCATATAGGGATGGCGGCATATGGCAAGATCATGATCGGGGATAAAGGATTCGAATTCTTTAATAATCGCGATGCGCGTAAATTCATCCAGATTCCATGGGAAGAAGTGGATTACGTGATTGCCTCGGTTTTGTTCAAAGGAAAATGGATTCCGCGTTATGCAATCAGGACAAAGCGGAATGGGACATATACATTTTCTTCAAAGGACCCAAAAAGAGTGTTCCGGGCAATGCGTGAATACGTAGATCCCAACCATATGGTCAAATCACTGGGTGTCTTCGATGTTGTCAAACGCGGGTTGAAGAGTAAAGCAAGTAAGTAATATAGTCACATGGAACCCGGATTGGGAGCGGCTTTTCCAGGACTTTTGGCAGAAAAGAAATTTTTCTTGAAAGGGCAAAAGTGGTGTGCTACAATACCTTTGAAAGCTCACTAAAGCAAGGTGCAAATTTTTTTATCATTAAATTAAAGCGCTTGCAATTAAAATGAAATAGCCATTGCAATTATTTTTTTACGTGTTACTGATTCGATCAGGCATGAGTGAAAAAGTATTGATTAAAACGACGTATAGGGTCCATTCATACCTATGCCTTCCTTTAATCTGCTTTTTTGCTCATGCCTTTTTTATGTTTTTTATCGAATGTAACCGCTTTAGATGGGCTGGCCAAGTTTAGTCATGCTTTCAAAAATGCTAATAGGAGGTTAAAAGATGGTAGGAATCATTATTGCCACTCACGGGGAATTTGCCACTGGTATCCTGCAATCCGGGACGATGATCTTTGGAGAGCAAGAGAATGTAAAAGCTGTTACATTGATGCCGAGCGAAGGACCTGCTGATGTGAAGCTGAAGATGGAAAAAGCAATCGCCTCTTTCGACAATCAAGACGAAGTATTATTCTTGGTCGATCTTTGGGGCGGAACACCTTTCAATCAAGCCAACAGCTTGCTTGAGGGGCATGAGGATAAATGGGCGATCGTGGCTGGCTTGAACTTAGCCATGCTGATCGAAACCTTTGCATCTCGTTTCTCCATGAACACGGCACATGAGATTGCCGCGCATATTTTAGGCAGTGCGAAAGAAGCGGTAAAAGTAAAACCGGAGGAACTCGAGCCGGCAGCTCCGGCTGCAGCCGCGGCCGGGCCATCGAATACAGGTGCCCCTGGTACATTTGAATACGTATTGGCACGTATCGATACGCGCTTGCTGCATGGTCAGGTTGCGACTGCTTGGACAAAAAATACACGGCCTACACGCATCATCGTTGTATCTGACGAAGTAGCCAAGGATGATCTGCGTAAGAAGCTGATCCAGCAGGCTGCCCCTTCCGGTGTAAAGGCGCATGTCGTTCCTGTCCATAAGATGATCGAACTTGCAAAAGATGATCAGCATTTTGGCGGTCAGCGCGCACTGCTTCTTTTCGAAAACCCGCAGGATGCGCTCCGGGCGGTTGAGGGAGGCGTTCCGCTCACGACAATCAATGTCGGCTCGATGGCGCACTCACCTGGCAAAGTACAGCCGAATAAGGTGCTGGCCTTCAGCCAGGATGATATCAATACGTTCACCAAGCTGAAAGAGTATGGGGTGAGCTTCGATGTACGTAAAGTTCCGGGTGACTCAAAGGGCAATATGGACGAGATTTTGAAAAGGGCACAAGCGGAATTGAACAAACAGAAATAATCCTGATGATCACATAAAAGGAGGATTAATAATCATGGATTTGACTATGATTCAAATCATATTAGTTGTTATCGTGGCATTCTTGGCTGGTGTGGAAGGAATCCTGGATGAATTCCACTTCCATCAGCCAATCATTGCCTGTACATTGATCGGTTTGGTTACAGGGGAAGTCGTACCATGCCTTATCTTGGGAGGCACCTTGCAGCTGATCGCATTGGGCTGGGCAAACATCGGGGCGGCTGTAGCTCCTGATGCCGCGCTGGCATCGGTTGCATCTGCAATCATTTTGGTTTTAGGCGGTCAAGGGGAAGCGGGCGTTTCTTCTGCCATCGCAATCGCAGTGCCGCTTGCTGTGGCAGGTCTTTTGCTTACCATCATCGTTCGTACGCTTGCAACGGGGATAGTGCACCTGATGGATGCGGCAGCGAAGGAGGGGAACTTCCGGCGAGTTGAAATGTGGCATGTCATCGCTATCATCATGCAAGGACTGCGTATCGCTATCCCGGCAGCATTGATTGTGGCGATTGGTGCTGGTCCGGTTAGAGATTTGCTGGAAGCGATGCCATCCTGGCTGACAGACGGTTTGGCAGTCGGCGGCGGAATGGTGGTAGCTGTCGGTTATGCCATGGTCATCAACATGATGGCGACAAAGGAAGTATGGCCATTCTTTGCAATTGGTTTTGTCTTGGCGACGATTCCATCGATCACACTTTTGGGTCTTGGTGCTATCGGGGTTGCGCTTGCACTTATCTATCTTGCACTTACGAAACAAGGCGGTTCAGGTAATGGCGGTAACGGAAACACTGGCGATCCGTTAGGCGACATCATCGATAACTACTAAAAAAGGGGGAGGAAAAACAATGTCACAAGAATTGAAGTTATCCAAAAGAGATCGTGTTTCTATCTGGTGGCGTTCCACTTTCATTCAAGGTTCCTGGAACTATGAACGTATGCAAAACGGCGGCTGGGCATTTTCCATGATTCCCGCCATCAAAAGATTATATAAAACAAAAGAAGATCGTGCTGCGGCATTGCAGCGTCACTTGGAATTCTTCAATACGCATCCATATGTCGCTTCACCGATCATCGGGGTGACGCTGGCGCTGGAAGAAGAACGTGCCAACGGGGCGCCGGTCGATGACAAGGCCATCCAAGGGGTCAAAGTCGGGATGATGGGACCCTTGGCAGGTATCGGGGATCCGACTTTCTGGTTCACGGTGAAGCCGATCCTTGGTGCTTTGGCTGCTTCCCTTGCTCTGACCGGCAATATACTCGGCCCGATCCTTTACTTCGTGTTATGGAACCTCATCCGCATGGGATTCACCTGGTATACACAGGAGCTCGGTTACAAAGCAGGTTCCAAGATCACCGAAGACTTATCCGGCGGACTGCTGCAGGATATAACCAAAGGCGCCTCGATACTCGGGATGTTCATATTGGGGTCGCTGGTCAACCGATGGGTGTCGGTAGCCTTTACACCGACCGTATCGAAAGTCAAGCTTGATGAAGGCGCTTATATTGACTGGGATAACTTGCCTGAGGGATCGGAAGGAATCAGGACGGCATTGGAACAGCAAGCCGCCGGCCGATCGTTAAGCGAATATCAGGTAACCACCCTGCAAGATAACCTGGATAGCTTGATCCCTGGCTTGGCTGGACTTTTGATCACATTGCTTTGCATGTGGCTGCTGAGGAAGAAGGTTTCTCCGATTGTGATGATCCTTGGATTGTTCGTGATTGGTATTGCCTTCCACGCCATCGGTTTGATGTAATAAGTAATTCGATAAAAAAAGGGAAGTACCTCCTGGTATGATGAACTTATCCATCCTTGGGGGTGCTTTTTCATACAACAGAATCATTCACTATATCTTAGGAGGCTGCTATGCTTACAATCGGTTATATTGGAAATGGGAAAAGCACGAATAGATATCATCTGCCATTTGTACTGCAGCGGGAGAATATAAAGGTAAAGACGATTTATCGGAGGAATCCCGATCGTGATAACTGGGATAAAATCGCAGGGGTGCATTACACGTCTGATGTAAATGAATTATTACAAGACAAGGACATCCAGCTAATTGTGATCTGCACGAAACACGACAGCCATTATGCGTACGCCAAACAAGTATTGGAGCATGACAAGCACTGCTTGGTGGAAAAGCCTTTTATGGAAACCTCTCAGCAGGCAAAGGAAATCTTTGCATTGGCAAAAGAGAAAGGGTTGCTAGTGCAGGCATATCAAAACAGACGCTTTGACAGTGACTTCCTGACGGTGCAGAAGGTCATCGAGGAAGGGAAATTAGGGGACTTGCTGGAAGTGGAAATGCATTATGATTATTATCGGCCCGAAGTACCGGAGTCCGCACATTTCTTTGATCCTGCGGAGTCCTATCTGTACGGTCATGGCTGCCATACCCTGGATCAGGTCATCAGCTATTTCGGAAAGCCTGATCATGTCCATTACGATGTGCGGCAATTATTGGGTCAGGGAAGAATGAATGATTATTTTGATCTGGATTTATATTATGGCAGATTGAAGGTATCGGTTAAATCCAGTTACTTCAGACTGAAAGAAAGACCGAGCTTCGTCGTTCATGGCAAAAAAGGCACCTTTGTGAAAGAAACCAAAGACCGTCAGGAAGAACATTTGAAATTATTCTATATGCCTGATAACAAGGATTTCGGTATCGATACACTCCAGCATTACGGTGTCCTCACCTATATCGATGAGGACGGTACCATCCACGAAGAAAAAGTGAAATCCGTCGATGGCGATTATGGAAGGGTATACGATGACGTATATGAAGCCATCGTCAATGGGAAAGAGAAAACCATCACGGACGAACAGACAGTGCTGCAGATGGAAATGCTGGAGACAGGGGTCAAGAACTTGAAGTAGTATATAAGATTTCCTTTACGTTTGAAAGTGTCCTATATCCATATATACGAATGGGTATAGGACACTTTTTTGAGGTTCTAATTTTTCGATCCGATAATGTTTGATCCATCCATCTAGTTTTCAGCCATTAAATTTGATCGGATTCTGGGTATCATCTATACAAATAGGACTAAAAACAGACTTTTTTTGCATGAAACGTTCAATTTCTAGTCCTTTTTACCGATATAAGGGGAAACCATGTGCGGAGGAGCCCGTTTTATGAATTCTACATTACAAGCAGTAGTCAATATCGCCCCGATTTTAAAAGACACATTGGGTCCGACAGCCGCGATAGGTGTAATGGACACAGAGAAGTTTGTATACTTTGCCCCATCGACGCTTTTGAAGCTGGACGTTCAAGTAGGAAAATCAAGACTGGATGAACATGATGCTTATTTGCGAGCAATCAAAGGTGAATACATCATTTCTAAAACAGAAGATCCAGAAGTATTCGGTGTACCAGTCATGACGTCCATAACGCCGATTCGTGATTTGGAAACGAACGAAATTGCAGGACTGTTGTCTTTATCCCGGACTTTGGAGCATCAGGAAAAGCTGGATAAAGAACTGACCCGGCTGCATGAGGTAATCGACGCATTGCAAGGCAAGGTACAGCATGTAGCTGCCCAGGCAGAAGAGCTTTCCGCCACCAGCAATGACATCAACGGTCAAGCAAACAGTGCAAAGCATAACTCCCGCCAAATAGGTGATGTCGTTCAATTAATCGAGCAAATATCCACACAGACAAATCTTCTGGGATTGAATGCCGCCATTGAAGCAGCTCGTTCTGGTGAAGCAGGAAAAGGCTTTGGTGTGGTGGCAGATGAAATCCGCAAGCTTTCCGACAATACAAAGGAAGCGGTCCAAACCATCGGAAAATCCCTTACAGAAATACAATCCAGCATTGAAAATCTGACACTCAGCATCAATGAAGTCTCTGCTTCATCCGAGGGGCAGTCTGTCATCATGGTCGAATTCATGGATGATATTCAAGCCTTGGATGAAAAGAGCAAACAGATCATCGAAACGATGAAGAAAGTAACTAACCAGGAATAGAGGGGTTGAAAATGCATCTAACATTACAAGCGCTGGTCAAACTAGCACCTGAGATCAAGAAAAACCTAGGGGAAAATTGTGCGGTCGTTGTCACCGATAAAGAGCATTTTCTCTTCTCCTCCCAATCCAAAGACTTGGATTACAGCGTTAAAGTCGGAGATTACGCTTTTACGGATGACAATGATATATTGCGTCAGGCACTTGCAGGAGAAAAAGTGCAAATGCATATTCCAAAGGAACGTTATGGTGTCGGTATACAATACTCTGCCAACCCCATTCGTGATGAACAGGGTGAGATCATCGGTGTTTTCCAAGTCACCAAAACACTGAAGGATGAAGAGATATTAGACCAGGAGCTGGATGGATTACGTGCCATCGTCAGCAGTCTCCAAGGAAAAGTGCAGCAAGTGGCCGCTCAAGCGGAAGAACTTTCCGCTACAAGCACGGATATTAATAGTCAAGCATCCCATGCGAATGCGAATTCTCAGGAAATAAGTAAAGTAGTTCAATTGATTGAGGATATTTCGACACAGACGAACTTGCTTGGCTTGAACGCAGCCATCGAAGCAGCCCGCTCTGGCGATGCCGGCAGGGGATTCGGTGTCGTGGCGGATGAAATTCGCAAGCTTTCCATCGGCACAAAGGAAGCGGTAGGCACTATCGGCCAGTCGCTACAGGAAATCCGGACGAATATGGAGAACCTGACGCTGAGTATCGGTGAGGTATCCACCGCATCGGAAGAGCAATCCCGTGTCATGGTGAAGTTCATGGAAGATATCCAAAATCTTGATGAACAAAGTAATGGTATCGGCCAATACATCAAAGACATCACGAATTAAGAAGGACCAGGAGATAACTAGTTAAAATTTATTGGGGGAATGATTCTATGAAATCTTTAGTATATTATGGATCGAAAAATGTAAAGGTTGAAAATATAGCCGAACCAGAGGTCACACAAGGGACTGTAAAAGTCAAAGTGAAATATGCAGGTATATGCGGTACCAATTTACATGAATACTTACATAAAACCTTTGTCACGGAAGACAAAATGATTTTAGGTCATGAGTTTACAGGGGAAATCGTCGAAGTCGGAGAGGCTGTGACTGGATTCAAGACTGGAGATCGAGTAGCCATTGAACCGATCTGGGGATGCGGCGAGTGTGATACATGCAAAACAGGAAACTATAATATATGTCCTGATATGAAATCTTATGGTATCCACGAGAATGGAGGATTTGCAGAATATGTCGTCGTGAAGGAAGCGAATCTATATGCGCTGCCTGATACCCTAAGCTATGAATTTGCAGCATTAGTGGAGCCTCTCGCTGTCATATTGCAGGCAATCAGAAAAAGCAAATTCAAAATCGGGGATAGCGTCGCCCTATTTGGTGCGGGACCGATCGGATTGCTTTTATCGGAAAGCTTGAGAGCAGCAGGGGCAAGTAAGATCTTTGTGGCTGAAGTCAGTGAAGAGCGCAGGGAGCTGGCATTGAAAATGGGTGCGGATATCGTCATCAACCCTGCCGAGGAAGATGCAGTGCAAGTCATTAAAGATAACACGAATGGCGGCGTGGATGTATCCTTTGATGCTGCAGGTGTGGAAGCTACATTCAACCAAGCTCTTGATTGCATCAAACCTAATGGGGAGTTCATGATTGTCAGTGTGTTCGCAAATCCGATCAATTATCACCCTACAGCGCAAGTAGTCAGTGAGAAAAAGATCAATTCCTCTCTCGGCTACAATAATATCTTCGCTCAAGCAATTGACTTGCTATCCAAGGGATCATTGAATGTCGAGCCCGTCATAACAAGTGTCATTTCCTTGGAGAATATTGTGGAAGATGGATTTGAAAAACTGATAAGCGATAAGAACGAATGCAAAATCCTGGTTCGTCCGAGCTGAGAATAAAGCGGCAGATTCCAATCTGCCGCTTTATTCTATGCAAATTAAAAAATCCAATTTCCCAATCAGTGTGTAGTCTCAGGTTCCGCGTTACGGCTCATTCATTTTCCTAATCCGCGGCCATGTGCTATTATTATATGGTACCCACGTACCGTATAATATGATATTCCGTTATAGATACTCCCCTTTAGGAAAGAAGGTGTTTTACATGAATGATGCAGAAGAAATTAAAGTCACCCATAGATCGACAAACGATAAGGATCAGCTGATTAAACGCTTGAAGCGGATAGAGGGCCAGGTCCGCGGTATCCAAAGCATGATTGAAAATGATCGGTATTGTGTGGATATTCTTACGCAAATCTCCGCCATCAACGCAGCGATGAATAAAGTCGGCTTTCATTTATTGGAGCAGCATACCCACCATTGCGTAGCAGACGCGATAAAGGATGGGGATGGACAAGAAGCCATCCAGGAATTGATGGAAGTAATCAAAAGGTTTTCTAAAACGTCCTGATAGCAGCCAGCCGTTATATGCTGGCTTTCATGCTGTATATTTTTTATACCTGACAAGGGTATGGCAGCATAAGGGCGATGTTAATTGGCGATGCATTTTTTCAGAGGAAAACGGGAATGATCCCAGTAAGTGGTGAGAAGGCTTATTTAAAGGGACAGCCGAAGATACCTTCTCGGTTTGCTGTTTTGGATCAGCCTGCGCCCTGTGTACAAAAATAAAAATGAAACAAAATACTTTAATTACCCTACAGGGGTATGGTAATATGATCGTGAAGATAAAAAACATACATTCAAGGAGGAATTATGATGGAACAAGTCACTCTTAACGTACAAGGAATGTCTTGCGCACATTGCGTAAATGCCATAGAAGGAAATGTCGGTCAGCTTGATGGTGTGGATGCTGTCAAAGTGAACCTCGATGAAGCAAAAGTGGATGTTGCATTCGATCCAAATACAGTAAAACTGAATGAGATCAAGGATGTAATCGAAGAACAGGGTTATGACGTAGAGTAATCCTAAATAGATAGCCGTCATCGGATCGTGCCTGGGCACGGTCTGATTTTTTCAAAAGAATATACCCCTATGAGGTATGAAGGGATGGGAGTGAGAAGATGAGTCAAAAGGAAGCAACCCTGCAAATAACCGGGATGACATGTGCAGCTTGTGCCACAAGGATTGAAAAAGGGCTGAACAAGGTCGAAGGTGTGGAAGAGGCCAATGTCAATCTTGCCCTTGAGAAAACAAGCATCAAATATGATGCAGATGTAACGGACATCACAAAATTCAAGGAAAAAGTGCAGTCCCTGGGTTATGGCATTGCAACGGATAAGGCTGATTTCGATATCACCGGCATGACCTGTGCGGCTTGCGCGAATAGGATTGAAAAGCGTTTGAATAAGCTGGATGGAGTCGATAAAGCGACGGTCAACTTTGCGTTGGAATCCGTCATGGTGGACTATTATCCGGATCAGGTATCGGTTCCTGATATGAAGGAAGCGATACAGAAACTTGGTTATACCCTTGAACAAAAGCAGGATACACAGGGCGGGAAAGTGGACCATCGTCAGAAAGAGATTGAGAAGCAGCAGGGAAAATTCTTGTTTTCCCTGATTTTATCACTTCCATTGCTATGGGCAATGGTCAGTCACTTTACCTTTACATCCTTCATCTGGGTGCCGGATATGTTCCTGGATCCTTGGGTGCAGCTCGCCCTTTCGACGCCTGTCCAATTCATCGTAGGCAGACAATTTTATGTGGGAGCATATAAGGCGTTAAGGAATAAGAGCGCGAACATGGATGTGCTGGTTGCTTTGGGTACTTCGGCTGCTTATTTCTATTCGCTGTATTTGAGCTTTGCATCCATTGGTTCGGATGCGCATATGGTGGAGCTTTATTATGAAACAAGTGCCGTTCTGATCACGTTGATCATTTTAGGTAAACTATTCGAAGCCAAAGCGAAAGGACGCTCGTCCGAGGCTATCAAGAAGCTGATGGGCCTGCAGGCAAAAAACGCGACCGTCCTCCGTGGCGGACAGGAAATGATCATCCCGGTCGAAGAAGTCCTGGAAGCGGATATCGTGTATGTGAAGCCGGGTGAAAAGATCCCCGTTGATGGCGAGATTGTCGAAGGGCAGTCGGCACTTGATGAATCCATGCTGACGGGTGAAAGCATCCCGGTCGATAAATCCATCGGGGACAATGTCATCGGGTCGACGATCAATAAAAATGGTTTCTTGAAAATAAAAGCAACAAAGGTCGGGAAGGACACCGCCTTGGCGCAAATCATCAAGGTGGTGGAAGAAGCACAGGGTTCCAAAGCGCCGATCCAGCGGCTGGCTGATGTTATTTCAGGTATTTTTGTACCGATTGTCGTCGGCATTGCACTTGTAACCTTCCTTATTTGGTATTTTGCCGTAAGTCCCGGCGATTTCGCCGAGGCGCTGGAGAAATTCATTGCCGTACTGGTCATTGCCTGCCCCTGTGCGCTCGGTCTGGCAACACCGACTTCCATCATGGCCGGTTCTGGCCGTGCTGCCGAATTCGGCATCCTGTTCAAAGGCGGGGAGCATCTGGAAGCCACGCATCGTTTGGACACGATCATTCTGGATAAAACCGGGACCGTCACAAATGGTAAGCCTGCCTTGACCGATATTGTGCTGGCAGAAGGTATAGATGAAACAGAATTCCTGAAGCTTGTGGGTACCGCTGAGAGAAATTCGGAACATCCGCTTGCCGAAGCAATCGTCCAAGGCATACAGGAGAAAGGGATCGAGCTTGGTTCCGCGCAAACATTTGAGGCCATCCCTGGATACGGTATCGAAGCATCCGTGGACGGGAAGCAGCTGTTGATTGGCACACGCAGACTCATGCAGAAATATGACATTCATGCAGAGGGCGTGTCAGCAGGAATGGAGCAGCTGGAGAAGCAAGGCAAAACAGCCATGCTGGCAGCCATCGATGGAAACTATGCCGGTATTGTTGCCGTTGCGGACACCATCAAGGAAACTTCAAAAGAAGCCATCAGCCGGCTGCATGAGATGGGCTTGGATGTGGTGATGATCACAGGGGATAACACCCAGACAGCCAAAGCGATCGCCGAGCAGGTCGGCATTGAGCAGGTCATCGCCGAGGTGCTGCCAGAAGGCAAGGCAGACGAGGTGAAAAAACTGCAGCTGGCAGGTAAGAAAGTGGCGATGGTAGGAGATGGCATAAATGATGCCCCTGCCCTTGCGGTAGCCGATATCGGGATGGCGATCGGTACGGGCACCGATGTCGCCATGGAAGCTGCCGATATCACCCTCATCCGCGGGGAATTGACAAGCATTGCGGACGCAATCTATATGAGCAAAAAGACCATCACCAATATCAAGCAAAATCTTTTCTGGGCCCTTGCATACAACAGTCTGGGCGTTCCCGTCGCAGCCATAGGCCTGCTGGCTCCATGGCTGGCAGGAGCAGCGATGGCATTCAGCTCGGTGTCGGTTGTCCTCAATGCATTAAGGCTGCAAAGGACGAAATTGAAAGCATGACCGCAGAAAGAAGGGGCTGCATATGAATCAAAAAAGAAGCATTCTGATTTGGGCGATTTCGGCTGTTGTGTATCTTGGTGCCGTCATCCTGGTCTACAGTTTGTTTTCTGGTATGCATTAGTATCTGCTGATGGAAACAGCAAGCTTTAAGGAGGAAAAGACCATATGCTAGGAAAAAAAGTCATCATGGCAGGCTTCTCGCTTCTGGCTGCAGGGACGTTGGCTGCATGCAGCGGCGGGGATGATAACGAGACGGATGACATGGACCATGCCTCCCACTCGGAGGAAAGTATGGAAGGCATGCATCATTCCAGTTCCGGTGCCGTTCCTGAAGGATTGCAGGAAGCCGAGCATCCGACCTATGAGGTTGGCAGCAAAGCGATCATATCCGCCGATCACATGGAAGGCATGGAAGGTGCGGAAGCAACGATTGTGGGGGCATATGACACAACGGCTTACGTGATATCATATACCAGGACAGATACCGGCGAAGAAGTGAAGCATCATAAATGGATCATCCAGGAAGAGATAGGGGATGCAGGCGAAGCCCCCTATAAGGCGGGAGATGAAGTCATCATCGATGCCGATCATATGGATGGAATGGATGGTGCGACAGCAGTGATTGAATCGGCAGTGCCCACTACCGTTTATATGGTCGACTACACGTCGGCAACAGACGGAGAAAAAGTGCAAAATCACAAATGGGTCACCGAAAGTGAATTGTCAGCTGAATAGAATGAATCAAAACAGCCAATTGCTGATGGGAATCGGTAATTGGCTGTTTGACTGTCGATGAAATCATTTATACAAAAACACACGCAGCTTTTCATTCTTATCGATGGTTGCCAGCAGGACATTATCGACTTCCGTCTGATAATTACTTCTTAAGTGGGACACGAGCCATGCTTCATCCTTCTGGGTTCCATGCAGCTCCTTATACATGATTCTCCCATCCTTTATGATGGACCTTGGCAAATCGAAGGGCTGCACGTCAATCTGCATGGCCGCTGGTGTGAGAGGCTCATACTTGGGATCGAGAAAGAACGATATCTTTCCTTCCGCTTTCCACAGCGCCAACGCCACCTTTTTCACATCCTCCACCTTCCCCTTGCGCAGCTCCTCCAATAACACATCGATCGATATCCGGGCATGGCGCAGCCCTTCATAAAGGATTTCTCCATCCTGGACGATCGGGATCGGCCGATGATTGATCAAATTCCGGAACCATGGCCATTTCAAAATAAGGAAAATCCCGCCAAGGTATAAGAGCACCAATACTGCAGTCGTAATGATGGAGCCCTTCAGGCCCAGCTCCTCGTCCGAAAGAGGGTGGGCAATGATATTCCCGACGACCAAAGCAATCACAAAATCAAGCAGTCTCAGCTGCGAAATGGAGCGCTGCCCCAGCACTTTTGCGACAAACAATAAAAAGATGAAGGACACGACGGCCCGAAGAGCCCATTCGACAGATGTAAGTGTTTCTTGGCTATGGAAGAAATCCAAATTAGGCACATCCTTTGTTCAATAGGGTGTAATCACCGCTGATCGGTGTTACAGTTATTTCCCACTTTCCCGTCCGGTATCCTTTTGACAGATATAAATAAGCATCAGATAATCCCTGGGAAGGAATATCTGATGCCTTGTAATTGTGGCCGGCAGCCGCGCTCAGCTAGCAGCCCCTTTTATTTGTTTGGGAGGAAGCCTCAGGTTCCCCAGCATGAACTTCATACTTAGCAAGACCTCGATAAGAAGCAGGAAGAGAATGACCCAAATCCCAATATGGATGACAGCGGATGGAAGAGAGGACAAGCCTGCTCCTGTATGACTTTGGAAGGTGAATGTATAAAACATGCCAAACGTGAATAAACGGCTCCACTGGGAGACATCATACACCAATATTCCCTTTGCGAATCCAAGACGCTGCATGCGTCTGATAAGCCGATAAACCTCTATCGACTCCACCATCAAAAAGACGGAAGCTGTGATGCCCCATAAGGCGAGCAGTACGGCTGTGGAGTAAACATTGGCGTAAATGCCGGCGAGTCCGGTGATCGACAGAGCCCCGTGCAGGATACAGTTTGTATTATTCCAATCCGATGTAATATCGAGCTGCCGGAAATTCCCGATATAGCGGCAGAGGATGAATGCGGCACAAACCAGATAAAATGCTATTCCGATCACCAGGAAGGAAATATTCACATAACCGGCAATCTTCCCTTCAAAAACCGTATGAAGTTCCAGGATGAGAGACTGTGTGCTCACCGTAGTCAAAAGCAGGATGCCATGAACGTTCCGCCACAGCTTCAATCTATACATATTCCGGAAGGAAAATAGGCTTAATGTGATAAAAGCCATCCATAAGAAAATATTTAGGATGGCGATATACTTGGCCGCCAGCTGCCACATGGGAAAATGATTGTATAATAGAATGCTGCAAATCGACGTCCCCGCAACCCATGTTCCTATACCAAATCGATTAATCGGATTGGCAAGATGGCTGGTTTTGAACTGATTGTGTATAAGTGCAAGAAACAGCGAGAATAAAAAAGAAATCCACAAAGAAAAAGTAAGGATACTTAGGAGTTTATCCAATTCTTTGATTTCCCCTGTACTGAAATAATTGGACAATACACCCTGCGTGATGATTCCCAGTGCCATGACAGCAGCAAGGGAAGAGGTTTTTATATAAACCTTCTTCCATATAAAAACCGCAATCAGCAGGGCGCACATGATCATCATCAATAAAAAATAAAGCAATGCAATCACCTGTATTAAATAATTTTGCCGATAGTCACTGATATACTGTAACACGAAATACGGCATAAAAGCGCAGGATTCATCCCTGCGCTTTGGTCTGCTGTATGTCTAGTTTTATTTTTTCGATGGCATCTTCCACACTCACCGCCCGGATATGCGTTTGCTGATCTTCCGGACAGGAAGCGGAATGGTTATACTGCGGATCATAATAGTGAACCAACAGCAATTCCGCCGCCACAGCATATTCCCCGCTTTCCAAGCATTGCTCGATTTCCCTGGCGATGGGTGTATGGATACGTCGTTTTATCCGGCTGAAGGCTTCCATGAATCTCTCAGGATGCTTCGCAGGCTGATAGACTTCCAGGATATGTGCGACGCGCTTTTCCAGCGGTAAGTCAATGAAAAGCTGTCTGCTGCGCTCTTTTTTCTGGTAGAACTTATCAGGGATCGTTATCTTGCCGATGCGCTTGCTTTCACCTTCTGCGAACACAAACGGTTCGTCCTGATATTCAAGCATTTTCTCAAGCAGCAGGAAATCGAAGGCACGCTGATTATTCGGCTCCATTCCGATATGACCGAAAATCGATCCGCGGTGACCGGCCATTTGTTCCAGATTGATGACTGGATAGCCTTCTTCCTGCAGCCTTTCCAATATAATCGTTTTCCCATTGCCGGTACCGCCATTCAATACGATAAGTTCAGGAGCAAAGTCCATCTCATCCAGAAGACTGACAGCCCACTTCCGATAAGCACGAATCCCGCCATTCAAGCGCGTGACATTCCGGACACCCATCAGATCCACCACAGTGGCTGCTGTTTTACTGCGCATCCCCCCGCGCCAGCAGAAAACAGTGACAGGGGTATCGATCTGTTGGAATCTCGCGATAAAGTCAGGAAGTTTCTTGGAGAAGATGGCAAGTCCTCTTTGTTTGGCGGCTTCCGGTCCGACCTGCTTATAAATCGTCCCGACCTCGCTGCGCTCTTCGTCCGTGAATACGGGGATATTGATGCTTCCCGGGATGGTCGACTCCTGGAACTCCTTGGGAGAACGGACATCGACAATCGTGTGGCTTTGCTGCACTTTGCGTTTATATAATTCGTCAGGCTTTATGTCCTCGAACATAACTCGCTACACTTCTTCCTAATTTACTTGAATATGACCAGCATTACCTGAAATGACCTCGCCGATTCGCGACGCAGCAATATGGTTATCCTGAAGGTCCTGCAGCAGCGCATCTGCTTCCGCTTTCGGGACACTCATCAGCAGCCCGCCGGACGTCACCGCATCCGCGAGAATATATTGATCGATTTGATCCAATTCCTCCGAGAAAGTGACATTGCCTTTCACATGATTAAAGTTATTTTTCGTACCGCCAGGAATGGCACCAGTCTCCGCCAGCTCACGAACTCGAGGGAGGACGGGGATATCGTTAAAGGAAAGGACGATCTCTTGTCCGCTTTCCCGCGCCATTTCCGTCGTATGACCAAGCAATCCGAAACCAGTCACATCGGTGCATGCATGTACGGTATACCTCTGCATCGTTTCCGAGGCCACCTTGTTCAACGTTGCCATCACCTTCGTCACGTTGGCAATCTCGCCTTCATCCAATAAGCCCCGTTTCAAAGAAGTCGTATAAATCCCGACACCAATCGGCTTCGTCAAGATCAGCTGATCCCCAGGCTTGGCACCGGCATTGGTCTGAATTTTATCCGGATGCACCGTACCAGTGACAGACAGACCGAATTTCGGCTCCTGATCATCGATGGAATGACCGCCGACCAAGGTAACATTCGCCTCGCGAAGCTTATCACTGGCACCCCGCAGAATATCGGCCAGAATCGACTTATCCAAATTGGCAATCGGGAACGCCACAATATTCAGCGCCGTAAGCGGCGTACCGCCCATCGCATACACATCACTAATCGCATTCGCCGCCGCAATCTGCCCAAAATCATAAGGATCATCCACGATCGGCGTAAAGAAATCAACCGTCTGCACCAGCGCCGTTGTGTCATTCAGTTTATACACACCAGCGTCATCCCCGGTTTCAAGACCAACGATAAGATTCGGATCTTTTACAGCAGGAGGGAGGGTGCGCAATACTTGATCAAGATCGGCAGGGCCGATTTTGCAGCCACAGCCACCTTTTGTGGTTAGGGAGGTGAGTTTTATTGGGTTTGGCATTTAGCTCTATCCTTTCTCATATTGCTTATTGGCTCTTATAGGTTGCTATTCATAATCTTTTTATCTCTAACATGTTGACATAATCTATTTTAACATTGTTTAACAACGGGAGTGCAAGTTAGGCATTTTGATTATTTTAAGGTGCGATCAATACAATTAGTAGAAATCATTTCTATTCTTCATTCGCAGGAAAGTAAATCAGAAGAAGGATATTAGCTGATGATTAAAAAACTAGTCAAAAGTTTATCTGAAGAATTGAAAAGGAAGACGAGGGAGGAGGTAGCGTATAAAATATATAGCCCATTCTGTAGGCTACTGTCATTATTTATTGGAGAAAATATGACTTTAACAAAAAAATAGCCATCTCTCGAATATGAGAATGGCTAACTATGAACTACGCTATTTCACTAAGATATTTGTTCTTTAGCAAATTTCTCCTTCTCTTCCACCCCCATCCTCGCAAAAACATTAGCCAAAATAGACCCCGAAATATTATGCCAAACGCTGAAGATGGCACTTGGTACAGCGGCCAGCGGGGAGAAATGCGCTGTTGCCAGCTGTGCGCCCAGTCCTGAGTTTTGCATGCCGATTTCAATGGCGGCTGTCTTGCTTTTTGGCAGATCCATTCGCAGGAGCTTGGCAAAGGCGAAGCCAAGCAGGTAGCCAAGTGCATTATGGAGGACGACGACGCCGAAGATGGCGAGACCGGTCTGTGCGATCTGCTCCTGGCTATTGGAAACGACGGCTGCCACGATGCCGATGATGGCAATGGCGGATACAAGCGGGAGTGCTTTGACGCTTGCGGTTGCCTGTTTGTTGAAGAAGCGTTTCACCAATAAGCCCAAGACGATTGGGATGATGACGACGTTCACGATCGAAAGAAATAAGGAGACAGGGCTGACTTCGATCCATTCGCTGGCAAATAAAAGAATGAGTGCAGGTGTTACAATCGGCGCCAAGACGGTTGTGACGGCGGTGGAAGTCACGGATAATGGCACATCGCCTTTGGCCAGGAAGGTCATGACATTGGAGGATGTCCCGCCTGGGCAGCATCCTACGAGAATGACGCCGACAGCTACTTCGGGAGATAGCTGAAGACCTTTAGCCAATGCAAAAGCGAGCAGCGGCATGATCAGGAACTGTCCGGCAACGACCGCAAACACTTCCAATGGGCGCTTTACCACGCCTTTAAAGTCACCTGCGGACAATGTCAGCCCCATTCCAAACATAATGATACCCAACAGCGGGGTAATATAAGGGACGATCCATGTGAAGCCTTCCGGCAGCAGGAAGGCGACCACCGCAAATAAAATGACCCAATACGCAAAGGTACTTCCGACAAACTGGCTGAATCGTTCTAAAGTTTTCATCATCCACCTCTTCCTTCACTGTTTGTCAGATTGTATAACACATTTATATAAATTTCAATATTATTATTTTTCTGATAAATATAACAGGGGATGCTGTGCAATTTTATTTGTGCAGCATCTTTTTTATCTTTTCATTTAGAAGTTTCCTTCATCAAGGAAGAGTGATAGTGCAATAGATTGATGATCCTTCTGGCCATCTCGGACGGCGTCGCATCATAGTCGGCTTTGATCCATTCCAGTATCCAGCCATAAATGCCATAAGCGCGGTAGTGTGCGAAATATGGGGCATTGATTTCGGAAGCTTTTTCCCCTATGAAGGAAGATCGATTCTGGAATACATCTTTCAGCACATTTAATAAGGCCTCGCGTATTCCTGGTATCCGATCTTCTATCACAAGCAGGTCGTAGTAATGCCGATTATCCTTCATATACTGAAAAACATCGGTTTCATCCGGACTCATCTTCGTTAAGTCGAGTATCGGATTATTGCGAACGGGTTTGAAGAATTCATAAGAAAAATGCTCCATCTCCATCTCGATCATTTCTTTGGCTAATTGCTCTTTGCCATCGTAATGGACATAAAAGGTGGTGCGGTTGTAATTGGCTTCCTCGACGATGTCCTTAACCTTCACTTTCGAATAGCCTTTCTCGGATACTAGCTTTTGGAATGCGGCTATGAGCGTGGATTTTGTCCGTTCAATTCGGCGATCTATTTTCATATTATTCCCTCACTAAATTCGCTAGTCATGAATTTTAGACATTTTAAATTTTTTGTTGAAAAACTATACACAACTATTGTCATAGTTGAAAACCCATACATTTTCAGTTTTTTAGTGATTGAAACGCTGTTTTCTGATTCTTTATACTTAGCTTGATTATATTATAAAACGTTTTAATATAATTGAAAAATGTATGACTGGGGGAATTGGGATGGAAATCCAAGCAATGCTGACTACGGAAGAAAGCAATTTCAAAAGACAAACACTGCAGCTGGAGGATCCGAAGGCTGATGAAGTGTTGGTAAGGGTCATTGCTTCCGGTGTTTGTCACACGGATGCAACGGTTCTGGATGGCTCGCTGCCCGTACCATATCCAGCGGTACTGGGGCATGAAGGTTCAGGGATCGTCGAAAAAGTAGGCAGCAATGTCACGACGGTTGAACCAGGGGATCATGTCGTACTTGGATTCAGTTATTGCGGTCATTGCGATAACTGCTTGGAAGGTAATGCAGGCGGCTGTGAGAACATCATGGAGCTTAACTTTGCGGGTAAAAACAAATATGGTGTATCACCAATTCATACAGAAGATGATCAAGAAGTATCGCAATTCTTCGGTCAATCTTCCTTCGCGACATATAGCACGGTGGATGAGAAGAACGTGGTGAAGGTGGATAAGAGCGCGGATCTTCGTTTGCTGGGCCCGCTTGGCTGCGGTCTGATGACTGGCAGCGGTACCGTCTTTAACGCCCTGGCTCCAGAAGCTGGCAAGAGTTTTGTCGTATTCGGTACCGGAGCTGTAGGGCTGGCAGGGATGATGGCGGCGAAAATCGCTGGCTGCCATCCGATCATCGCGGTTGATATCCATGACAGCCGTTTGGAATTGGCGAAAGAGCTTGGCGCGACCCATACAATCAATAGCAAGAACGAAGATGCTGCCGAGAAAATCAAAGAAATCACTGGCAAAGGTGCACATTACTCCTTGGAAACAACAGGTGTTCCGGAAGTGACACTGGCTGCGATCCGCTGCCTGCGTGTCAAAGGGGAATGTGCAACCGTTGCGGTTGGTAAGCGTGACCTGACGATCAACGTCACCGATGAAATCATGACAAAAGCCATCACATTGAAAGGTGTCGTCGAAGGCGATGCTGTACCGCAATTGATCATTCCGAAACTGGTGAAGTTCTATGAAAATGGTCAATTCCCATTCGATAAATTGGTGAAATTCTATGAAATGGATGATATCCAACAAGCATTCGAGGATTCTGCTAATGGATCCACTATCAAACCGATCCTGATCATCGACAAAGAATATCAAGCTTGAACAGTTCGATATTCTATTGGTCATCCAAGTTGCAAAAGGCTGGAGGAATCCAGCCTTTTTTATTTTGTATAAAAGGAAGCGTTGGCTGTAATCGTTCCTGTTTAGAAAATTGCTTTACCGTTCATATTCAGTTCATATGGCCCCCTATACTCCATTTAGAGCTTGGAAGTACTTCTGATGAAATCTGCTGATAACCAGGAGGATCACTAATATGAAAACAGTTGATATAGACAGCGTGCATCTTTGGATATGGCATTGCCATTGTAAAAATAAAGGATACCGGGATAGGAATGGATGAGGAGGCAATCCTGCATATGTTCGAGTGATTTTATAAGGCTGATGAATCCAGGACTCGCAATGCTGGCGGGAATGGTCTGGGACTTTCCATAGTCAGGGAAATAATCGACTTGCATAAAGGGAGGATTGAGACACGTACCAATTGCCCGTATTCGTTAGTAAACGCCCAATATACACGTTCCCCAAAACCAATGTCAACTACTACGTTCGGTTGTCGATAGCCAGACAAATCACCACCATTGACTTCAAGGATATCGTATCCCGGAAACGCTTCTTCCTCTTCCCGATAGGCGATTGGCCTGGGTACTATAAGTAGACCCCTTTCTGCAGAAACATCCACGCTGCAGCGTGTTCAAATTATTTTTAAAGAAGGAGACAATAAAAAAATGCAAAATACCAACGATAATTTTATTTCAGTTCTTGCTTTGGCTTTTCTACCGGAGATTTTCGGAAAAGATCTTAACTTACTAAGAGATTTCCTGGTTCACTTCATTAGTACATATCCGGTTCTTTCGCTGTCTGTTGCACTAAATGTGATATTGATTTGGCAACTATACCAAAAACGCAGTAACAAAAGTGATCCACTACATAAAAATTTGACATGATGAAAAGCTACTATTGAGAAGCCGGCGCGAAGGTGATAGCCGTACAGTCCGTGATTATCGAGCTATTTTAGGGCTGCCGCTCGAAGAAAATTTTACGTTATTTTCCTTTCTTATCTACATTTCTTTTAATCAATAAAACTATCGCAGCTATTAAAAGAACAATTACAGATATCGTATCTTCTAAAATTGTATTTTCTGAAACTAAATTAGTAATAATCGATATAGCCAATAAAGTCAGAAAGATAATATATGCATATTTGGAAATAAAATTCAAAAAAATCCCTCCAAACCATTTATTTACATAAATAACTATGTTATGTCGTTACCGTAACATCTTCCCATATATTGGGCAATAACGATGTATTTCTGCAGTAGGACTTGCTATACTTTCAAACTCCCTTCCTATTGCTAAACTCACTAAGGCAAAAGCGGCAGGTCCAGAGACAAAAAGAGCACTATTAGTAGGAAGTGTCTACTCAGCATGCTTTGAATAGTTACATAGAAAAATAACTGCTGCACCGATCCTGATATGCAATAAAAAACCTTCCGTAACTTCTCGGAAGGTTTTATTGTAAGTATGTGGCGACCTTAGCAAGACACTCTTCCACAACCTCTGCAGGCGCAGGGCCGATAACTTTAATGTTTCTGGCTTTCCAGTCTAATGATTTAATTTGATCGGATAAAATAACACCCGTAACTGGATTTCCTGAAGGAACAGGAAATCCACCTTCAGGTAATGCTACTTCGAATGGATAGCCTTTTTCTTGATTAGTTATCGGGCATACAACTGCAAAGCCTGTTTTGTCATTGAAGTTCTTAGGTGATAGAACGATTCCCGTCCTACGGCCTGCTTGTTCGTGTCCTGCTTGTGGATTGAAGTTTATTACGATTAAATCGCCACGATCAGGTGTTTCCATTAAATCAATTCATTCCCCTCTGTTCCTAAATCAATTTCTTTATGTGTATTTTCTGGTGTGATTCCTGAAAGAAGCTCATCTAATGAATATTTCTTACGGGCTTTTTTCGGAACTAAAGTGATTGTTCCTTCGTTAGTTTCCACTCTCAATTCCATTAAAGATCCTTGATCAATATGAACTTTTTCAGCAACATCCTTCGGGATTCTTACTGCTAAACTGTTTCCCCATTTCTGAACAGTTGTGGCACCTGCCATGATTGTAGTTCCTCCTAGTGTTAGTCCTTTTTCCTTCGTCTCTTTGCTTTTCTTCTCTGTTTGGTTAACTTCGTTTTTGTTCTTCTCATTTGAATCTTGTGTATTCATTATACCACTCCTGTTCATTTTTGTATATACATAGTATATACGTGAGTGATGCTTTAGATACCTATTAAAGGTGTCCAAGATGAGAAAAAAACAAAATAACACAGGCGCATACAGTACGCTTACTAAGGTTAACTACCTTAAAAAATGAAAATTAATGCGCCACAGGGCTCTCTAGCAACACAGTAAAGTCCTTTTTTGTGCTTATGAATAGAAAAATCCCCTAAAAGGAGATTAGATAATCCATTTTTCAAAGGAAGGTATTCGTAAATACCCCTTGCTATTAGGTTCCGATACTTAACTATTCCTTGAAATCCAGGATTTAGATATATAAAGTCTTTTGTTTCCTTTGATACGTGCTGCCGATACTCATCATAAAGTCTCTTCTTGTCTCCAGGCCTCATGAACTCCAACATTCCTGCAGGAAATCCATCCTGGAAGGACAGCAGCAAGCTAATCTTATTCTTCCGTATGCCCGTAATGAAGACATTCTCATATTGATAGTTGATTACTTTTAGCCAGTTGTGTAATCTGGTTCCTGGCTTATAGAAGGAATCAGCTTTCTTCAGTACAATTCCCTCTAATGATTGGGTTTTAGTGAGCTCATATAGCGCCTCACCTTGTCCCTCAAAGTACCGGACAAACACAAACAAATCGTTGCTTGGAAGTATTCGCTCCAGCAGTTCTTTTCGCTCTATTAAGGGCTTCAGCATGACGCTTTTCCCCTCATAATAGAGAATATCAAAGACGCAATAGATCTGATTTAGATGATAGAAAACGGGACATAACTGCCTCAAAGTCTGGCTTATCATCCGTACCAGGTACAATGATTTCTCCATTTAACCATACTATAATAAAAAGAGGATAATATGTTTATTATATGACCTATTATTCTCTTTGCTGGGTACATATGGAATGAGTGCAATGCTAGCTATTCTACTGTCACCTTTACTTATTCTAAACTTCTTCTTAAAGCTATTCTTATGACCACAGCACAAAATGTTAGTTAAAGAAGAAAGCATTGTAGATGAACTTCTAACGTATAAATGTAATACTGGCGATAATAATGCCATTTACTCTGAAGAAGCAAGAGAATATTTAAACCGAATCCCTACCCTAAATGACCAGTTATTCCTAATAGGAGTAACTGATGCAGACGAACTATATGCACTGTTACCTCGGCCGTTTGGTGTTCCTATACACGGAGACCTACATAACAAACTTTTCTGCAAACACTTAAATATACACAAATTTCACAGTCAGAAGGATAAAATTCCTGGATGTGTTAGGTATTCCGGATACTTTCATTGCTGAGATAGAAACAAATCCTGAGATAGATGATATTGATATAGAAAAATATGATTCATATCGTTTTAAATACTTTATAGAAGCTAGTAATATGTCTGATTTATTGAATGCTTTCTCTATCTATGCGACAAATGATCAGTACAAGAGTTATGTCAGCATTGTACAGAATCATTTTTTTACCGATATGTCTGAGATTAAAAAGAAATTAAGAAATTGCATCGATAAAGAGCAATTCAATACATTAAAAAATGAATTAAATAGATACGAAAATATAACTAACCAGAGCATTGTAAGAAGTATCTGGGAAGGCAAAAATTCGAACAACATTGAAGGATATTAATGAATTCAGAACGAAAGAAAGAATTAATTAAGCAAATAACGGATTACAAGATTAATGTAACTACAGTAAGAGATTGGAACGTAACTGCAAAAGAAGAAAAGTTACCTTCAATTTCGACACTTATTAATGAATTTGGATCTTGGAAAGCCTTTTAGGAAGCCTGTGGGGTTGGCACGGAGAACAAATATACATCTAAAAAACTGTTTGAGATAGCAAAGTTGAATAAAGAGCACCTGACTTCGTGAAGAAAATGGGATGATTTTGCTTCCGAAAATTCTCTCCCTCGATCTCAAATATTTATCGATAAATTCCGCAGTTGGAATAATCTTAAGGAGAAGTTAGACTTACCAGCCTTAAGAAAGCGATCGGACCTCTATACAAAGGAAGACATAGTAAGCATCCTAAATGATCTTATAGAAATTAGTATCAAACATTATAAAGTATTTGGCTCAGCATCTATTACGACCTGGAACGACTATGCCAGGGATAACAAAGTCCCCAGCAGCTACAGTTTCATAAGAAACTTTGGAAGTTGGAAAAAAGCTAAAATCGAGATTGCAAAAATAAAAAATGGTTCGAAAGGTTCGTGCCTTTAATAAGTGATTCAATAACAGCACTTCTTTTTCCAGAATTAACATGAAGGTAATAGTTGAATCATTAAATATTGACTGTTTAAAAAATGGAAATAAATTAGCAAAAAATAAATTTAGGGAAGGAATTCGACTAAATACATAGAAATCCTTAAGTGCAACACAAAAAAAGAGGAGGAATATGTATGAAAATGTTGCAAAAAGTTACATTTACTTTGTTAGTGGCGGTACTTGTATTCGGAATTGCTGGGTCTCCATTCGCTCAAGCTGCTTCTAAGAATGAAACAAACGGTTTAACTGAGGAACAAATGGAATTTAGCAGAACCATACTTGGACACTTAGAGGCTTACACTGATGAAAATGGGAACCAACAATTGCGTATTACAGAAGCAGAAGAGTTAGAATCTGCTTTAAATGGAAGCGAGATCATTAGTTATGATGAATTTCAATCAGTTGTAGAACAATTTAATACTTACATCTCTGAAGGAGACAACGTTGTTTCAAACACAGCAGATAGTATTGCGAAGGAATTAAACACAAACGAGCCAGGTCAAATGGGAACAATGGCTATAAGTTGTGGAGATGCACTTAGTATTATAGGATTGATACATGCAGGATCTTATTCAGCAGCGGCATATGCATTAGGCATAACAGGTCCAGCAGCACTATTGATTCCACTACTTACTTCGGCAGCATACACAGCAGCATCAATTGCATGTGATTGAGTTGAATTAACAAACACGATATAAGGAGAGTCTACACATATGTCCATTACACTCAAGAAATTCAGCTTTTCTTATGTTTATTTAATAATAACAGTTATGTTATTTTCAACTAATTTTTCAGACACTGAAAATGCTCTGCTCACAACTATCTTGTTTTTACTACTCGTCAATTTGTCTTGTTTTTCTAACGAGTACCTCTTGGTAAAACACTACGAAAAGAATCCGCAGAAAAAGTCTAATATAGGGTATGTTATTTTAATTGCTGCACAGATCGTAATTACGTTAATACTATTCTTTGTGTTTAAGTATTATTTCTAAGAAAAAGGAGGCTGGGATATAACTAATTTCTCAGTGCTTAAAACCGAATCTTATTCTTGAGCGCCGCTTCGGTAGAACACGCCGCTTTCCACGGGCACGGCCTTAGCCTCCTCGTGGAAAGGCCACCACTGCGGGGTCTTCAGCTCGCGCTGTTCCCGTAGGAGTCTCCGTGTTCTCCCTACGCTGGGATAGATAGCTAATCAAAAAACCGAACTTATGCAAATTTTCGTATGAAGATTTGCAATATAGTTCGGTTTTTTATTTGGCTAAAACACTTTTGTCCCAGCCTCCTTCTTCGATTTGAGATACTATTTCAGAAGGTGTTGTCGAAATAAGATATGTCGAGAGATCATCTCCATGATTATTCGAACTGTAGTGTTTAAAAGCCAAGTTTATGTCAGTTTCAGATTGATCGCTGTATATCAATTTAACAGCTGCTTCATCCTTATATGTACCCAGGACTCCTTCTTTTTGATTGTATTTTATATCAGTTATTTCTTGATCTTTAGAAATAGCCTGGATGAAATCCATGATTACATCACTGTTATTTACAGAGCCACCATTTAATATATCCTTAGAAAGACTTTCTGGTTCAAATTCTTGAATGAAGAGATCCTCATCCTTTAATCTCACTGCAGTAAACAAGAACGTTATGGCTCCTTCTACTGAATTATACTTCTCTGCTACTTCATCATTGTGTAAATGAATGTGGCCGCCGTCCCCAATCTTTTCTTCGTCCGCCCATTTATACAGATCTTCTTCCTGATTCATAACCGTTTGCATATCTTCTAATGTGTCAGCAGATGCTTGCTCAATGTTTATACTGTCTGCTTCTTCATCTAAGCTGAAGAATATAAGCAACCCTATCATAATAAGCATCCAGGCACCTATAGAAGCTAAAACAAGCTTCCTTTTCATAATTCCCTCCTAGAATTGAACGTATTTTGCAGAATCTAATTTACCAGGCTTGCTAGAATTCCATGCAGGAGAGAGTAGTTCAAAATGAAGATGCATACCTGTTGATTGCCCAGTATTACCCATGTAGCCTATAAATTGACCTTTTTTGACATTAGCTCCTGCTGATACCTTCCTCGAAGCTAAAATAGAGTTTCATACTGTTTTCCTTCTATATTGTGCCTTATGATAATTGTGTTTCCGTATGAGCTTGAAAGATATGATTTAACTACTACTCCATCTGCAGATGCCACTACCTGTACATTAGATCTACCACCACCGATATCTATACCGTTGTGATAAGTTCCCCAACGAGGACCAAAAGTTTAAGTAATATCACCTGTTACCGGTCTCATAAAGGCACCAGAGGTTACTTGTGGTACATCGCCACCATTATTAGGGGTATAAGTCGCTTGTGATTTGAATTTGTTAGCGTTTTTTAGGACCTTATCGACATACCAGTTAGCATGGTTATAGTTATAGATAGCTCCTCTTTGATCGGAAGCATAATTACTCCCAGCCAAGTAATTGGCAGCTGTATGTATTGCATCTTCAATCTGCCATGGATCAGCCTTTCCATCACCATTCCCATCTACACCATATCCACCACCGGCTTTTTGAGGTAAGGAGCGAACTTGGCAAAGGAACGGAAATAGTCATAGCATTCGATCATGATTGAATGCCGGAATCCCTTTTCTGAACCCATGTCTGATTCCGATGATCCGGAGGAAGGGAAATCGATTCAGCGATGGTTCTGTATCTATCCAGGGAGATATTGTTTTTTAATGATGAAGAGATTGGAGGATATCCAATCTCTTTTTTGCTTATCTGCACCTGAAAATGCGATAGCCTAGTATATCTTTATACTGCTTTGTGATCTCCTGGTGCTTTTCCAATATCTCTAATAATGCGTCATCTATATCTTCCGATAGTGTGAAATCGGCAGCATGCTGCTCGTCGATTTGTTCAGAGGAAGCTTGGTATGTCGTGCTGTCAATTTGTTGGAAACCAGCCTGTTTGAAGACGGTAAGCCATTCGGCTTCGGTCCATAATTGCGGGAAGGTGTAAAAATCCATGATGTGATCCCGTTCGGTTTCTGGAATCGGCTGTTCCAGTACGGTTTCGATTGCAAGTAAGATGCCGTTTGGTTTCAGGACTCTTTTGAGCTCTGGAATGGTGGTGCCGACATTGGTGAACGCTAGCACGGATTCGGAAAGGACGATATCAAAATTCGCTTCCGGATAGGGGAGATTTTCGGTGTCCCCGAGTTTGATATCGACCGGTGAATCGAGGGAGTTGAATCGCTGCCGGGCTTTCTCCACCATGATGCCATTATTGTCCAGTGCACTGATGCTGCAGCCGTATTGCTGTGCGAGATGGGCGGCTGTTTGCCCGGTACCGCAGCCGATCTCCAGCATTGCTGTTTGTTCATTGATTTTTTCCTCGGACAGGATCTGCTTTGTTAGTCTCAGTCCTCCTGGATGGGCGCCGCCTACGCCAAACAGGGCTAAACAATCGAGGTATGTGTAATGCAAATGAATCCCCGCCTTTCCATGTAATAAGCTATGAGCGCAGGGGAGATTTGTGCTGTATGCAAAAGCAGGACGTGCTCTTCGTGAATAAATTGGTGTTGTGAGGAGGAGTGCTATGAGTGTAATCAGGACAGATGAATGGCTGCTTCATGATTATGAGGATCCAGTCGGGATGTGCGGGCAGCTGACAGAACATTTCCCGGGAGCTTCTGCTTCTGAAATATATGATTACCTCGTCAGGCATGGCATGTATCGCCCGCTGAAGAAGCGGGGGGAACAGCTGCTGGATCAGAAGGTGTGGGAGATAGTGAAGCAGGACGAGGCTTTCCTGCAGAAGGAATGGGGAGGTCCGGATATACCGATCTTTATCTTTCCATCAGATGTGCATAATGAATGGCTCCAAGCACAATTGGGAGGCAAGTCCGGGCTGGCTTTCGGTGATAAGCTTTTTTTATTTATCTCCCCGAAAAACACGGAAGAGGAAATAAAGGCAATATTTACGCATGAATACAATCATGTCTGCCGGCTGA
This sequence comes from Terribacillus sp. FSL K6-0262, assembly GCF_037977385.1. Classification (NCBI taxonomy): domain Bacteria; kingdom Bacillati; phylum Bacillota; class Bacilli; order Caryophanales; family Bacillaceae; genus Terribacillus; species Terribacillus sp. FSL K6-0262. The sequence goes on from NZ_CP150277.1 coordinate 1,939,423, forward strand.
ATCACTTTGACAAAAAGGAAGGGATGTACACGCTGCTGGATACGATCGTATTGGAGGGGATCGCGGAAAATGCGGTCAGGGAAAGACTGGGGGAGGAGCTGACTGCAAGCTGGGCATCCTTTTATTCGGATAAGGAAATCGCCAAAATGTGGGCGGATTACATTCTGCCCAAGCGGCGGCTATTACGTGAGGAGCAGGAATTTCAAGCGATTTTATTCGGTCATCGTAAATATCCGAAGATGCTTGGTTATTGTGCCGGTTATCATGTAGTGAAAAGGTATATGGAGAGAAATAGCCTATCAAGCAAGGACTTGCTGCCTGTCGAAGCGGATGTGATTGCCGGCGGGAATTAATGGTGCATGGAGCTTAGTGGATATGGACGATGATCATGGAGTCAGGGTGCACCAAGTCCTGACTTTTCGTCATACCCACTTCTCCATGGCTATGATGCCGTTATCCTGGTCTGCTGAGATAAACATGCTTTAGTTGAATGGTCAAATCCAGAATAGGGAAAGCAAGGCTATTCCTGCAATGGCTCCCAAGGCCACTCCCCAGCCAAATCCCCAGCCGCCGCCATACCCCCAGCCTCCGTAACCGAAGCCGCCCAGGTTCCGGGAGCGGCCAAGTGGCTGCAAATATACTCGGTTCTGATCTACACGCTGAATGATTCCTCTATGGATTCTGCCATCATGGCATCGGATTTCAACTGCTTTACCGCTGTATCTTTGGCATAATGAACGATATCTTCCAACTGACATACCTTCACCCCCATAACGTTTTAAGGATTCAGGGTATTATATGTCCCAAATAAAATATCGCAGGGTACACGTATCTTAGGGGTTTAGCGGAATCTTGGTGTCAAGGGGATCGAGGTGCCATGCTGCAATCTGGATTTGACAAAAAATCCAACAAACATTAGAATGAACGGTAATCAAGCAAAATCTAAATAACTTAATAATAAAGCTATGAATGCTATGGATCACACTATAGCAGGAGCAGCTTCTGGAGAGACCGCTATTTGCGCGGCGCCGAAGGGTTCACAATCTCAGGCAAAAGGACAGAAGAGTATCGGATATGTATTTGTGTTTTGCAGCGCGCGCATGACCAATAGTATTTGTTATTCTTGTGATCAAGAGATTGGAGAACCTCCGATCTCTTTTTTTATTGGGTTTTTGAAGGAGGAGTAAGATTTGGCACAACAAGGGCTGAAAAGGGACTTATCAAATAGACATGTACAGCTGATTGCCATTGGCGGTACGATCGGTACGGGGTTATTCCTGGGATCCGGGAAAGCGATCCAGCTGGCTGGCCCATCGATCATCTTTGCATATTTGATTGTTGGCATTGCGCTGTTTTTTGTGATGAGGGCGCTTGGGGAGCTGCTTTTATCAAAGGCAGGCTATCAATCCATCACGGACATAGCCGAAGATTATCTTGGACCTTGGGCATCGTTTGTGACGGGCTGGACGTATTGGTTTTGCTGGATAATGACAGCGATGGCGGATGTGATTGCTGTCGGGGTGTATGTGAATTATTGGTTCGATATCCCGCAATGGGTACCTGCACTTATCTGCGTCATCGTTTTATTGGGACTTAATTTACTTACGGTCAAGCTGTTTGGGGAATTGGAATTTTGGTTCGCCTTGATCAAGGTGATCACGATCTTGGCCCTGATCGGTATTGGCATCGTGCTGCTGGTGATTGGTTTCCAGACAGATACAGGAGCCGTTTCGGTTGCCAATCTATGGGAGCACGGAGGACTGTTTCCCAATGGGATTCCTGGCTTCCTGCTCGCCTTCCAGATGGTCGTCTTCGCGTATGTCGGTGTGGAATTGATCGGTGTATCGGCAGCCGAAACTGCTGACCCAGCCAAGAATATCCCCTCGGCGATCAATAAGATACCGTTACGGATCCTATTTTTCTACGTGGGCGCACTTTTGATTCTATTGATGATAAATCCATGGACAGAGCTGAATGCAGCAGAAAGCCCATTCGTGAAGACATTCAGCTTGGTCGGCATTCCGCTTGCGGCAGGCATCATCAACTTTGTCGTATTGACATCGGCAGCATCTGCCGGGAACAGCGGCATGTTCTCCACCAGCCGGACTTTATACAACTTGAGCAAGCAAGGACAAGGTCCATCGCAGCTTGCCAAATTGAATAAAAAGCACGTCCCGGCGAACGCTTTATGGCTGTCGGCAATCGTTGTATCCGTGGGGGCGCTCTTAAGCAAACTCATCCCGGATCAAGCCTTCAGCATTGTCACGACTATCAGTGCCATCTGTTTTATTTGGGTTTGGAGCATCATTCTTATCTGTCATATCAAATATAAGAAAACCCGTCCTGCATTGCAGGCAAAATCAACGTTCAAGGCACCGTTTGCGCCATTTGTGAACTATGCTGTGCTGGCGATGTTTGCAGGGGTCCTCGTTATCATGCTGTCGGCGGATGAAACGCGGCCGGCGCTGCTGCTGACGCCTTTGTGGTTTGTATTGCTGCTTGGGCTGTATGGGGGCAGAAAGAAACGGTCCAATTAAGGTAATCGAATGATAGGAACAGCTTCCGGCAAATGGAGGCTGTTCCTATTAATCTATGATATAAGTTAAGTTGTCCATCCGCTCTCCACTATGATAGATTCTAAATGAAATGAGCGGGAAGGCGGGTAAAAAATATGCAATTCTTGACGTATGAACTGGCTCAGGAAATTGTCGGACGTACGATGAAGATATTGAATCAAAATATAAATGTCATGAATGAAGAAGGGGTGATCATAGGCTCCGGGGAAAGGGACAGGATCGACCAGCTCCATACCGGCGCGCTGCTAGTACTGGAAAAAGGAGAAAGCATGGAAATAGATGATGCCAGTGCCGCGGAAATGAAAGGGGCAAGGCCAGGTATTAATTTACCGATACTTTTTAACGATCAAGTCGTCGGCGTGATAGGTATCACAGGGGAACCAGAGCAGATCCGGAATTATGCCCGGCTGGTGAAAATGGCGGCAGAATTAGTGCTGGAGCAATCGTTTTTATTGGAGCGGGTGCAATGGAAGCAGCGACTTCAAAGTGAGATTGTCAATCAGCTTATCGCAGAAGGGGACTTGAATGAGGAATCAATCAAGCAGCGGGCTGGATTCCTGGGGATGGATGTAGGATGTCCGAGATTTGCTATCGTGATGGAAAAAATGGATGATGCCCAAATTACCACGCAAGGGCTGATTGGGGCGGTCCAATATGAGATTGGCAGAAACGATTTAATCGGAGTCAGTTATAACGAGGAAATAGTGGTTCTGAAGGCGGCAGGATCGAAATGGGGATTGAATCATTTTTTGGAACGGCTGCAAAAGATATCTTCTGAAAATGTACGAATGGGAATCGGCAGGGTGGCGAATCAGCTAAACCAATTAAAAGCCTCCTTCTCCCAGGCTAAAAATGCCATCATGGTCGGGAGTAAGCTTGATCCGGATAGGAACTGCTTCCCATATGAAAAGTATCAATTGGAGATCATGCTGTCGAAAGTGATCCGGGAAGAGGATAAGAGTGCCTTTTCTTACTATGATAATCTGCTGGATCAAGGCAGGAAGGGGGAGCTGATCGATACATTGGAAGCTTATATAAGAGAGGGCGGGGAATTGAACAAGATTGCAGAAAGCTTGTTTATTCACCGGAATACGCTGAGGTACCGTCTTGATAAGATCGCTGAGCTGACTGGAAAGGATCCGCGGGATGCTAAGGATTTGATGGAGCTGTATATGGCGAAGCTGCAGCGTGATTTGAGCTGATTGTGCAAATGCACAACCGAAGTGGAGGTTTTCCGGGACTTTTTCATTCTCTTTCACGATGAATCCATCTTAGAAAACGCTTACAATTGGTGTATAACGATTACACATTGTGTGGAGGGGACAGCATGGACGTTACTGTAAGCGCTTTAGGAGCGATATGTTCCTTGATCATAGCTATTGTACTTATCTTGAAAAAAGTGCCGCCCGCATATGGGATGGTTGCCGGAGCTTTGATCGGCGGCTTGATCGGCGGTGTGAATATCACGGATACAGTCGCCTTGATGATGGAAGGGGCACAGGATATCATTCCGGCGGTGCTGCGGATTTTGGCTGCGGGTATCCTGGCAGGTGTCCTGATCGAATCGGGGGCTGCTTCCTCGATTGCGGAAACGATTGTCAAAAAAATCGGGGAAACACGTGCATTGCTGGCATTATCCATTGCTACGATGATCCTGACAACGGTCGGGGTGTTCGTGGACGTGGCTGTCATCACCGTCTCCCCAATCGCTTTAGCGATTGCCAAGCGAGCTAATCTATCCAAAACGGCCATTCTTTTGGCGATGATCGGCGGAGGCAAGGCGGGGAATATCATGTCGCCCAACCCGAATGCGATCGCTGCTTCTGATGCATTCGGTATCCCGCTTACATCGGTCATGGCTGCAGGAATCATCCCAGCTATTTTCGGTGTGGCTGTTACGTATCTTTTGGCAAAGCGGCTCGTCGAAAAAGGTACTGCGGTGGCAAGCCAGGATGTTGAAATGACAGATAGTACAAAGCTGCCTTTATTTATCACCGCATTGATTGCACCGCTCATCACCATCATCCTGCTCTCCTTGCGTCCTTTATTCGATATCGATATCGATCCGATGGTTGCGCTGCCGGTTGGGGGTATCATTGGTGCCATTGCAATGAAAAAGACCAGGAAGATCAATGAATATGCGATTTCTGGTTTGAGTAAAATGTCCGGAGTGGCCATCATGCTGCTGGGGACTGGAACGCTGGCGGGGATCATTGCCAACTCTGCATTGAAGGATGTCCTGATTGATGCGTTGAATGCCACTGGGCTGCCGGCTTTTGTATTGGCGCCTGTTTCGGGTATCTTCATGTCCGCGGCAACTGCTTCCTCAACGGCTGGTACGGCAGTGGCAAGCAGCGTCTTCAGCGGCACCATTTTGGATTTGGGTGTGTCTGCTTTGGCTGGAGCTGCCATGATTCATGCAGGTGCAACGGTACTGGATCACTTGCCGCACGGGAGCTTTTTCCATGCGACAGCAGGAAGTGTCCATATGGCCATCAAGGAGCGCCTGAAGCTGATGCCATACGAATCCTTGGTCGGGCTGACACTCGCGATCATTTCAACGCTTATATTCGGGATCTTTAAGTTCTTTGGTTAAGGGAGTTAACGCTAATGGAGAGGATGGATTACCATGAAAATTGTATTCGCCCCTGACTCTTATAAAGAAAGTTTATCGGCTCTGGAGGCTGCTGATGCAATGGAGCGAGGCTTTCGATCGGTCTTTCCGGATGCTGTGTATAAGAAAATGCCAATGGCGGACGGAGGGGAAGGAACCGTTCAGTCACTTGTGGATGCAACGAGCGGTAAAATCGAAGAACGATTTGTAACGGGTCCCTTGGGTAAGCCGGTCAAAGCATTCTTTGGCTTGATGGGGGATGGGGGAACAGCTGTCATAGAGATGGCGGCAGCATCAGGGCTGCATCTTGTGCCTGCGGCTGACAGGAATCCGCTGTTGACATCTACCAGAGGAACCGGGGAATTGATGGCCGCTGCTCTTGATATGGGCGTGCATCATATTATCATCGGACTTGGGGGCAGTGCGACAAATGATGGCGGGGCCGGAATGATTCAGGCCCTGGGGGGAAGGCTGCTTGACGAAGCTGGAAGAGAAATCGGTGACGGCGGCGGTGCACTCTCCCAGCTTGCTGCCATAGACTTGGCTGGTCTGGATGACAGATTGAAGGATGTCCTGATCGAAGTGGCCTGTGACGTGGATAATCCTTTGACGGGACCAAGGGGGGCTTCGGCGATTTTCGGTCCCCAAAAGGGCGCCACGCCGGAGATGGTGGAGCAGCTGGATAAGAATCTGTCCCACTTTGCCGATGTTGCAGAGCAAGCGCTTGGGAGCTCCTTCCGGGAGATAGAGGGCGTAGGGGCAGCAGGTGGACTTGGAGCGAGTCTGCTGGCTTTTCTGGATGCAAAGCTGAAAAGGGGAATCGATATTGTCCTGGATGCGGTGAACTTCGATGAAGCAGTCAAGGATGCCGATCTTGTCATCACGGGGGAGGGGCGGATCGATAGTCAGACGATTTACGGCAAAACCCCGATCGGCGTAGCGAAAGCAGCTAAAAAATATGGTGTTCCTGTAATCGGGCTTGCGGGGACATTGTCGGAAGATGCTGATGTTGTGCATGAGCACGGAATTGATGCGCTTTTCACGATCGTTCCGGGTGTGGTGACACTGCCGGATGCATTGGAACATGCTGCAGATTATATGGAAAGAGCGGCAAGAAACATTGCAGCGACGATGAAGGCGGTTAAATCCAAGCAGCTATCATAGGATACAAAGAAAAGGATCGACCTGGTTAAGATCGATCCTTTTGGTATTCAATCAATAAGCGCGAGCAAACCAAACGGTATGTTTTGCTTCTTTGCCGCAATGCAGGCAAGTGTGCTTTTCAGCTGGCGGGTTGAATGGGATATTTCGGGTTGTGAATTTCGTTTCTTCTTTTACTTTATCTTCACAAGCGTCATCGCCGCACCAGCCTGCCAGGATCCAGCCAGGAATTTGACCGTTTTGTTCAGACTCGGTCAGATGCTGTTTCAGCTGTTCCATTGTATCGATATGTGTATGGGAGTGCTCTGCGCGGAAAGCTTTGGCTTTTTCGAACAGGCGGGTTTGCATGGTTTCCAGCTCTTTTTGGATCGCTTCGACAATGCCTTCCAGAGGAACCGATACTTTTTCTTCTGCATCACGGGCTTTCATAAGCGCTTGATCATTATCCAAATCACGCGGGCCAAGCTCCATGCGTACTGGCACACCTTTTAGCTCCCATTCATTGAATTTGAAGCCTGGTGATTGATCGGAATCATCGAGACGAACACGGATGCCTTGGGCTTTCAGGGCTGCGAAGATCTCATCCAATTTCTCGATGATGGCAGGGTTTTTCTTCCATGGACCAACAGGAATCAAAACGACTTGTGTCGGTGCCACTTTCGGCGGTAAAACAAGTCCTTGTTCATCGCCATGAACCATGATCATCGAACCGATGAGCCGTGTGGATGTACCCCATGATGTAGTATGCACATGCGTGTGTTTATTTTCTTTGTTCAGATATTTGATATCGAACGCTTCAGCGAACTTGGTACCCAAGTAGTGGGAAGTCCCTGCTTGAACAGCTTTTCCATCCTTCATCATCGCTTCGATCGAGAATGTATCGACCGCACCGGCAAAGCGTTCGGATGGTGTCTTTTGCCCATCATAAACTGGAATCGCAAGCAAATCCTCCACGACTTCCTTGTATATGTTCAGCATTTGCATCGTTTCCTTGCGCGCATCTTCTTCATCCACATGAGCGGTGTGACCTTCCTGCCATAGGAATTCAGAAGTACGGATGAATGGGAGAGTTTTCTTTTCCCAGCGGAAGACATTCGCCCATTGATTGATCAACACCGGCAGATCCCGATAGCTCTTGATCCAATTGGAATATAAATGACCAATCATCGTCTCGGATGTCGGACGCAGCGCTAACCGTTCCTCCAGCTTCTCCCCGGCAGCCTCTGTCACCCAAGGAAGCTCCGGTGAGAAGCCTTCGATATGATCCTTTTCCTTCTGGAAGAAAGATTCCGGAATCAGCATAGGGAAGTAGGCATTGCGGTGTCCGGTTTCCTTGAAACGCTTATCCATCGCTTCCTGGATATGCTCCCAAATTTCATAGCCGTCGGGCTTGAATGCAATACTCCCGCGGACTGGCGTATAATCGACCAAATCGGCTTTTTGAATGGTATCGATATACCACTTGGTAAAATCATTTGTATTCTCGGACATCGTTGTTTCCTCCTAAGTAATATAAAAAAGCATAAAGCGTCCGAAAAGGACGTCTTTATGCTTGATAGACGTGGTACCACCTTCATTCGGCTTAATCATGCATTAAGCCCTCGCAGCGTCTGTAACGGAACGACCCGGTTAGGTTTGCCTAACATCTCCGTGGCAGGGTTCAATAAGAAGAGGTGATATAGCTCTCAGCCAAGGCTATATTTTCTGTTTCACGATCCTTATTTACTTGATCACATCATCGATTGCATATGTATAAATTAATATAGCAATAGGCGGCGGGGAATTCAATAACATTAAGTGCTGCACGGCAAAAAAAATATCCTTCCTGAGGTGCGGGAAGTCTGTCTTAAAGGAATGGAAAGGGGACAACAGCAGAGCATCATTGATAAATTCAGGATTGATTGCGATTATCTGAAGAAAAAAGAAGAAGCTCACCATCAACGATGAGCTTCTTTCCGTTATCTAGTTGAGGATATTTAAAGAAAATACTGCGCTGCCAAGATCTCCTTCTTTAACTGCATTTTCATTTTGATTCTGGTCAGAAAAGCCTGCTAAACCGCTCAGTATGATTGTGCCGATAAACAGAAATGAGAGAACTAGCTTTTTCATATAAAACCCTCCCTATTATAGTAGAGCCAAGGCATAGTATCTGGAAGCAAGTTCGTACTGATTACTTTCAGTATAATATTCTGCCAACTCCTTTGAAAACCTCCTTACATTGTAATTATCGTTAATTTTTGTAAAATAATCTATGCCTTCTTGCCATACGCTTTCAAAATTCAATTTATCTTCATATTTCTTGTGTAGCATGGCAAATTCCCACTTTTTCGCTGTATCATCCTTTTTGGTGCTTATGCTGAAACCTTCTGTGTACGTTTTCAGTGCTTTGGAAGTTTGATTGGTCTTCCAATAGCAATCAGCCAGCAGATATAAGATTTTTAAATGGATGCGTTCTTGATTTCCTTTCAGTGCTTCTTCAAGATAATGAATTGCCACAGCTGGAAGATTGCGTTTGACATACAGGACGCCAAGGTTGAGGTTCGATGAAGTGATGAAATTATGATTTTCAAGTCTCTTGAATGATGTCAAGGCTCTTTGGAGACATGCTTCTGCACGATCATATTTGTGTAAATCCGCAAAATTGAGCCCTTGCATCATTTCTGTACGGGCGAGTAAAAACTCTAATGTCTTATGGGGTCTAAAGGCCTCTGCTGCTCTCTCTCCATGAAGCACAGATAACGATGTAATGTCGAGATAAAAATACGTCATTGCCTTGCGGAGGTGAAATTCGCCTATCTCTGCCGGATCTTCTAATTGATCTAAATATCTTTCGGCTTTCTCGAAGCAGTTCAGTGCTTCCTGGAAACGATTTTCATCGTAGAAGATGATACCTTCTGCTATATGCAGGTGGTGGAGATGAATATCATGGAAGTGGTCAGTGTATTTTTTGGCGTCAGCAAGGGACATGGCAGCATGGACAGGATCTTTATTCATTAAATAGAAGCGGCTTTCCAGCAAGAAATAGGTGATAAGCGTACTGATATCGTAATCGGCGATCATGTTCTTTATATCCTGATGGATACTTGCAGCAGTATCTCTTTTATCTAATCGAATATTGATAGACCAGTTGTCCAATCGATCCACAATATCAGTATGATTAAAGATATTCTCTCCCATAGCGCGAAACTCCTTCAAAAAAGTTATTTATTGTTCGATTTTACCATTTTTTGTCGCTTTTCATGGTGGGAATAATTGGATTTTCTGTGAGTGAATATTGCTGGTTTATATGCCTATCTTTCCTGATCTTCTTCATGCAGCAGCTGCCGGTCTTTCTGGTGGATAAATTATAAAACCAGCGTTACTAGAGTTGACATTACCCTTAATTACTGTAATAATAACTTTAATTTGAATACTGGTACCTTTAATTCAGTCCCGTGAGGCTGACAAGGACATTCGGAAACTATGCGGAGTAATGGGATAGCTATACCCTTATATCCCCATGTTCAAAGAGGCTTCCTGTCAGTGATGGCAGGAAGCCTCTTTTCTTTTTTCCTCGGTACCAGTTTTAGTCTGACTAAAACAGGAGGAATCACAATGGAAAAGATAGATCATGATTTTTCTTTAAGGGAAGTACCTAAATCGCATCGAAACGGTTTTTGGAGGATGCTCATGGTAATGCTTGGGTTTACCTTCTTTTCCGCGAGTATGATAGCGGGAGGAACGTTGGGACTAGGATTATCCATGACGCAATTCATCTGGATTGTACTGGCAGGAAATTTAATTTTAGGTATATACACAGGCGCGCTCGCTTATATCTCAGCGAAAACTGGCCTCTCCACGCATTTATTGACACGCTATGCATTTGGTGAAAAGGGATCTTATGTATCTTCTTTCCTGTTGAGTGCTACACAAATCGGCTGGTTCGGTGTCGGAGTGGCAATGTTCGCTGTGCCAGTTCAAAAGGTGACCGGAATTGATACTGCTATATTGATTGTTATTTTTGGATTATTGATGACAGCTACAGCTTTCTTCGGAATGAAAGCTCTGACGATTTTAAGCTTTATCGCTGTCCCGGCAATAATTGTCCTGGGTGGATATTCTGCTTTTGGGGCAGTGAATGATATTGGCGGCTTGGATATGCTTATGCAGCATAAGCCCACCGAAGTGCTGGGTGCAGCGGCAGCACTGACAATCGGTGTCGGTTCGTTCATCAGCGGGGGAACGTTAACACCGGACTTCACTCGATTCGCGAAGAGCCCAAAAGTGGGGGTCTCTACGACAGTTATCGCATTTCTTATCGGAAATTCCCTTATGTTCGCGTTCGGTGCAATTGGCGCAATCGTTACAGGTCAGTCGGATATTTCAGAAGTGATGTTCATGCAAGGGCTTATCATACCGGCAATTATCGTCTTGGGCTTGAATATTTGGACGACAAACGATAACGCAATCTATGCTGCGAGCCTGGGAATCTCCAACATTACTAAAATCAAGAAAAACAAAGTGGTTATCGTAAATGGTATTATCGGCACAATCTTGGCTATGTGGCTGTATAACAATTTTACAGGTTTTCTTACAGCGCTAGGGTCTGTATTACCGCCGATCGGCGCCATTTTGATTGCGGATTATTTCATCGTACGCCGCGGGAAGTATCCGGAGTTCGACACGATGACATTCAAAGCAGTGAACTGGAATGCGATGGCAGCGTGGGCTGTCGGGGCCGGCGCAGCGAAGTTCCTGCCGGGTATACCGCCGCTGAATGGATTGATTGGTGCGGCGGCAGTATATGTGGTTCTTTCAATCATTACAGCAAAAGCAGCGGAAGCGAAACTAAATCTCAATGTGGAAAAGGTGACAGAATCATGATTATTACAAATGCGAAGCTAAGAAATAGAGAAGGACTCTGGCAAATACAAATCACAGAAGGAAAAATCGAAAGAATCGCTCCATCGATCGAATCAAACCGTGACGAGCAAATCATGGATGTGCAGGGCAACCTGGTACTGCCGCCATTTATTGAACCGCATATTCACCTGGATACAACGCTGACCGCAGGCGAGCCGAACTGGAATGAAAGCGGGACATTATTTGAAGGCATCCAGCGCTGGGCTGAGCGCAAAGAGCTGCTGACGCTGGAGGATGTGAAAACGAGGGCGAAGCAAGCATTGAAATGGCAGATTGCCCAAGGCATCCAGCATGTCCGGACGCATGTGGATGTCACGGACCCGAATTTGACAGCATTGAAGGCATTGCTGGAAGTGAAGGAGGAGATGGCTGCTTATGTGGACCTGCAGCTTGTGGCTTTTCCACAGGAAGGCATCCTCTCTTATCCAAGCGGGGAAGAGCTGCTTGAAGAAGCACTCCGCATGGGAGCCGATGTCGTTGGAGGAATCCCGCATTATGAATTCACTCGTGAGTACGGCGTGGAATCCTTACAGAAAGCCTTTGAATTAGCGGAAAAATATGACCGTCTCGTAGACATCCATTGTGATGAAATCGACGACGAACAATCCCGATTTGTCGAAGTAGTGGCAGCCGAGGCATATCGATACGGCATGGGAGAACGAGTGACGGCCAGCCATACGACGGCCATGGGCTCTTATAACGATGCCTATACTTCCAAGCTCTTCCGATTGCTCAAACTATCCAATATCAACATGGTTGCCAACCCATTGGTCAATATACACCTTCAAGGGCGCTTCGACACGTATCCGAAACGAAGAGGAATCACAAGGGTGAAGGAGCTGACAGAAGCTGGAATCAACGTCAGCTTTGGACATGATGACATCTTCGATCCATGGTATCCGCTGGGAACAGGCAACATGCTGCAAGTCCTGCACATGGGCATCCACGTCACACAGCTGATGGGCTATGAACAAATCGTTAATTCCATCGATATGATCACAGCAAATAGCGCAAAAACGCTGCACATCGAAGACAAATACGGCATCGAAGAAGGAAAGCCTGCCAACTTGATCGTGCTGGAAGCAGAGAATGAATACGAAGCGATCCGGAAGCAGGCGGCTGTTCTGTATTCTGTACGGAATGGTGAGGTTATTGCGGAGACGAAGCCGAGGGATACGAAATTGACGCTAGCTGGTAATATTGAAAGAATAACATTTTCTAAATAAATATGATGTAATGATTATCGAAGGAACCCAGATAAAATTTGTCTGGGTTCTTATCTACGTGTCAAACATTTTCTTAACCGACTTCATTGACGAATATTAACGGGTTATATGATGTTGTCCGATATCTATTTGAGCTTAGAAATAGACTTTATATTAATCTTGTATTTGCCATGATCTAATGCTGCTCCATTAGCAAGAAGAAGCATTAAAAAGAGTAATAACCCAACAAATAGTATATAGAGATTACTTTCTGTTATAAATGCCAGTAAACAAACAACAGAGAAAGCTAAGGAAAACAGATATACGAAAGCTGTCCGCATAATAAGTCTAAACTTTGGTCTGCTAGTTCTTATCTGCAAAGTGGGTAAGTGGGAAAAGTCTATATTTCTTTTCAATCTTTGTTTTTGTTTATTCATTAGGAATAAGAAAGTCCAAATTAGTATACCTGTTAGTAATAACGTTATAATGATATTTAAATATAAAGAGCTTTTTATAGTGGCTAAATCAGTTAATGGAAGTAAAAACCCTGAGAACGTTGTAGCAATCCCAGAACCTATAGCGCCGTACTTTAAACTATTGCTAAGATCTATCTTTTGATGGGTGGTAAGTTGCAAAGCAACATCGCGATCTATCTTATAGCCAGGATTACGCAGAAGCCAGAAAAGAAAGGGAAATATGTTTCTCCAAATTGAATTCCCTATATCTATAACATAAAATTCATCATTATAGATGAGGATTCTATACCTATTATTGCCTTTAACTCTTCTAATTTCCCCTCTGTCTGTATTCCTCATAATATCAACACCTAAAGTTCGTTATATTTTTATTCTCGAAAGCTAAAAATGTAGTATATACGTAAATAAAATCAACAAGGAATAGTATAAAGTATCAAGATAATGAAGTAATCTTGATACTTTATCTATTGTGTTATGTCAATGGACCGCTAACAACACCTTTTTTAATATCATTCTCCTCAAGCCACTGCTTATACAAGGAATGGAAACGATCCTCATCACTATCTTTAAATCCTTCAAAGATAACTTCATCAATATTTTCTTCATTAAAGTAGAGGACACTATCTGCCACCAGTCCTTGTGGATAAACACAGGCAGAGTAATCAAACATTTTTTGTTCTCCATCTAGTTCTATGATAGGACCGCGGTTTAAAATCATTAGTTTACTTGTTCCTTCATTTAAGTAGACTATTGAGCCGATAGGTAGCATACATATTTCCTCCTTAAAATTTATGCATGAGTCTTAGGATTCTCAGATTCATAATCAACTTATATTATTTTACAATGATCTTAATAGTATTTCTTCCATGCGGAACAGTTAATATATTAAAGAATAACAACATAAAGAAGAATACGATGTAGGTAACTAAAATAATTATATTTCCAGAAACAATAAAAGCAAACATAGCTCCTATAGCTATTAGCATTGTAAATAAGATCATTAAAGTAAAAGAAAATAATTTTTTAAGAGGGTTTGGAAAAACATATACATTTAAATAGTTAGAATTATTATCTAGATCTAAATCCAAATTCTTATGAATAGATTTTTTATTTTGTATACCTATAAGAAATCTAAAATAAATTAACAATATGGCAAATAATATAACAACTAAACTAGCGACAAAATGAGTTATTGAAATAGAAAAGTAATCTGTAATAAGTCGTAATAAGCTTGCTAGAGTCATTGATATTCCAACGGCAAAGAGACTTAATTTAGCGTTTTTTGTATCTTTATTAGGTATTGTCTGCAGAAGTTTTGCAGATTCCTCACTAATTTGATGAATTTTTTTTGGAAATGCCCAATATAAAAATGGTAAAAGATAAACGAGAAGATATGGTTTATCTTTATCAATGATATAAAACTTATTCTCTATCTTAATAAGCTGATATCTAAAATTCTTTAATATAATAAATACCTCTGAATTCATTCTTAGTTCCAACCCCAATTTATTGGATTTAGAGATTCTATACCTGATTTAATAGCTTCTCCTGTTTTATTAACTGTATTACTTACACTCGTTCCGAAGTCATTCAGCTTATCACCTACATAATCAACTCCCTCATCTATTTTATTTCCGACATAATTTAATCCATCCTGTAAGCCCAAAAAGTTTTCATCATAGGCCCAATTGAAGAAGTGTCCTGCTAACGCACCTACTGCCATAGTGCCCAGAACAGCCCAACCTGCAGGGTTAGAAACTCCTAAAAATGTTAATGCTCCTGTTGTGAACGCCTGAGCTGCGACTCCAGTTCCTAGACTAAATGCAAGAGAAGATACATTATGAGTAATGGCTTCACCAACAGTTTTATCTTTTTTTATCCACATATCCTCAATAAAACCATAACCAGCATTTAAGTAAGGTAGCGCCCTTCCTAATGCATTGCCGCCGTGAGCTAGCTTACTACCAAGAGTAAACTTATTGTTAATTCTATTGGCTCTACCTCTAGCAGTTCTAGTGCCTCCTCCTACAGCCCCTGATGAAATATCTCTAACTAATCTTACGCTATCGGAAAAAGCGGATTTTCCTAAGTATATACCTCTTTGTTCAAGTGCATTGGCAACACCATCCTTAGCAACATCCAAGCCGATCTTATCCCAGTTTTTGTTCGTGTATTCTATAAATGTATCGGTCTTCTCTTCATCAGATCCGTTCTTCTTGCTAGCTGTAATCAGAATGTCGTTATATTCTTTTCTATTTATATCACCTTGCTGAAGACTCTTGTACGCATGCTGAAGGATAGCGAGAGCACCTTCATCCATCCCTTTTTCCGCATTTTTCGTTGTAGCAGCAATCGCAGCCATAGGAAGATACTCAATATTATCCTCCGTGATCTCAATATTTCCATTTCCATAACTTTGCTGAATGACATTATTATAAGCATTCATATCCTGCAGGGATGCAGCATCAAAGTCACTGATTGTTATAGCGCCACTGCTCAATCCGGCAGTCATTTCAGACAGATACTTTTTCATTGTATCCAGATCAGCTTGTGTTTCTTGCAGCTGGGATGCGTGTTTGCTATCGAGTTCGCCAAGATCATTTATGACATCATCTATCTGCTGTTTGCCATCTTCAATACTTGTTTCAAAGTCGGCATAATCGATTTTTGCTACATATGTTATATCCGCCACGCCGGATAATACGGAATTGATGCTCTCGGAGACACTGGCAACCTTGGATTTGGCTTGATCGAGTCCAGGATGCAGTTCATCGTCCAGGAAGCTTTCACTTATGTATCCGTGATGGCTGGGTTCGAAGGATTGTACATCATTTTTCATATTTTCCAGCCTGTTTTTATAATCTTCCATGGATTGAAGCAGGAAGGTGATGAAGGGGGTATGGATTTCGTTGTAAAAGGATCGGATAGCCTTGCCTGTTTCTCCTTTTAAGGCGTCATCTAAGCTATAAAGATTTCTGACTTTTTGCTGGAGGTTTGTTAGTTGTTCGGAAAGCGTGTCTAAATCGAGCTTGGTCGTTTCTGTGCCTTTATGAATCTCCTTTACCGCGAACTCTCTCAACGTACTTTCTCCTCACTTGTTTATTTTAAAGCGATATTATCGCCAAGTGCTTGATCCAATTCGACTAACTCCTGTACTGCTGCCTCTGTAGCTGCTATATTATCTTGAAACAGCGTGATGAACTGTCCGAGAAGGTCTTCGTATTGTTGCTTGATTTCGTTGTAAGCATCACTCATACGTATGTCTTTATTGCCGTCCATCGTTTCACCGAGCTGTTTTTGCAATGCTTGCACGGCATCGCTCATTTCTTGGATGCCTTTTTGAGCTGCGGCTTGGTTGATTTTTATTTCCCCGCTCATGAAAGGGCTCCTTTCCATAAAACTGCTAATTTTACCCTAACGAAACCTTTTTCCATTTTGTAGAGTATTAAGTACCTTTTTCCTTGAGCATTTTCCCTCTGTGCCTAGGGAAATAGTTTTATATGCTCATATCTTGGCTTGGAACGCTGACCTATTACCTGTTTTGTTGGATTCATATGCCAAACAATTATATGTTTTTGATAGAAATGGTTTGGGGGGGATGGAGTGTGACTGTAAAGGTATTTGTCCACATTTTAGGTACTTATATAGATTGTGCAGCGATTATGAATAAATGGGGGAAGAGTATCCCCGCTGGAAATTAAGATACCTAATAACATGGTATATAACCGAGAAATTGGCAGAGAGGTTCAATATGTCGTGAATCTGGAAAACGGCTATCTATTGTAAAATATCCAACCTTTTTACCATTGGAACGTAGCTGCATTATGGTAAAACAAGGAAGAAGTCTTACAGATTTTTTGCTGGGAATCCTTTACAGTATTAGGGGGCAGTATAGAGCGGAGCGTTCAAAGCAAGGAGTGTGATAAAAGATGTCATTGACTTCAATCGATAGTCAAATCCGCAGCATGCAAACTTCAATCAACGGATTAAGCTCCCAAGTTGCCCTGAAGCAAGGGGAGATAAGGGAACTTGAGCGGGCAATATCGGAGATTTCAAGCTTGCAAGGGGATTACGAGGAGAGCAGGAAGCACTGGCAGGATATAGATCTGACTGCGAAAACGTGGAAGGGGGAGCTTGCGGATGAATTTGAGGCTTTCCGTAATGGTGAGCTGGCAGCGAGTTTTCGGGATGTGTCTCATGGCGAAGTGCAGCGGGTGTTGGATGCATTGGAGCAGGCGAAGGGTATGCTTGTTGCTGAAATCGATGCATGTCAGATGCAAATGGCAGCGAAGCAGAGCGCATTGGAGCGGCTGCGTGCCGATAGGAAGAAGGAGCTGCAGTCATGAGTGAGATGAAGTTGAAGGCGGATCTTGTCCAGCAGAAACTGACAGATCTTCAGAGGTCGCTGGCTGACTTTCGTGCTGGAGATCCCGATTCAGGCAGCGGACGTGAAATGCTCGATGTGCAAGCGAGGATCACTGATATCAATGTATCGCTGAGTAGTCTTATTCGGGATTATCAGCAAATGGCGCTGCACCATGCAAAAGCAAGCAGTGAAGCAGTCGATTCCTTGGAGAAGGCAGAGCAGGCAGCGGCTCAAGCGATAGGTATTTTACAATAGGAAAGGGGCGGATTTATATATGTCGATACATGTAAAACGCAATACAGGTATGATGGGTGGATTATCCAAGGTGGATTTGATTGTGGATGGGCAGCGTGCTGCCAAACTTGCCAATAGCGAGAATACAACTGTAACCCCGGATGAAGGCTCGGTAAAGCTGCAGGCGAAACAGTGGTTCTTTGGCAGCAAGGAATTGGAAGTGAATGATGATGCCCATGTAGAGGTGAGAATCAATATGACGGCATTGTTCCTTCTTTTGGTCGCGCTGGTCTGCTTGATCCTTGGTGTCATGATTACCCCGTTACTTACTGCAGCGGCAGGCGTCCTCCTTTTGGTTTGTATCATTTATGGCTCAAAGAACTGGTTCCAATTAATAAAGGTGGAATAGGATATAGGCGAATTTGATTGGTGGTCGCGGGGAAAGGCAGCAGTCCGTGTTTCGATATGATTGTGTCATAAGTTTTTTCACGGAAATATGAAACCTTTATCTCTATGCTGCGTACATAACCTCATAATATCTTTAGAAACTGTAGGAGCGATGAATTTTGGAGTACGCGATACCGGATCAAAAAACAATCATGCAGAAGGTGCTACAGACTTTCCTGATGACACTGCTGCTGGCTACGCTTGGAATTTACGCGGGTCATTTTGTGCCGTCTGTTCTTATTCTTCCATTGATTGTGGTGGAATTGGGCATGCTGATTGCAGCTCTCTGGCTTAGAAGGAAAAAGGCGGTCAGCTATACGTTCATCTATATCTTTGCTGTCATTTCGGGTATTACGACGTACCCAGCAGTAGCGCATTATGCTTCGATCGGCGGCGCTGATATTGTGCTTTATGCCTTCACGACAACATTTGTCATCTTTGGGGCGATGGCGCTGGCAGGAGTTAAATCGAAGAGGGACTTCTCTTTCCTGGGTGGATTCTTGTTCGTCGCTTTGGTCGCCTTGATCGCAACAGGCTTAATCGGAATCTTTGTACCATACAGTGATATGACGATGCTTGTTTTCTCCGGAATTGGTTCGGTTGTATTTTCCCTTTATATCCTTTATGACTTCAATCAGATGGCGAGGGAGAGAGTCACGGAGGAAATGATTCCATTGATGGCGCTGAATCTGTATCTGGACTTCATCAACCTGTTCCTGAACATACTGCGCTTCCTTGGCATCATGTCGAAGGATTGAATAGTGAAATGCCAGAAATCCTTTATGGGATTTCTGGCATTTTTATGTCCATTCATTCAACGATCCATCACAAAACTCGTCTTCGATTGCTGGCTGCTGCTTAGCCAGCCTTCATTTGTCAGAGCTTCCGACCATTTTTCCTGGATATCATCCGCTTCCTCTGCATCATCGGTCTTGGTTGAAATTTCGGCGATGGTTTCTCCTTTGTAATGCCAAATCTCCAGATCCGCATCGATGTCTTCGTAATTCCCTTCGAACTTAGAAACCTCGGCTGGTCCATACGGCACAGCTTGTTCCAGGGTGTCATAGTACCAGTCCTGATCATCCCAGCTGCGATATTTTTTAGGTGCTTGATCACGGAACAAATCAAGAGCATATTCTATGTCTATACCATCATCGTAACTTAGTTTATCATCCGGGTTAAACTTTTCTTTCCTGCTGATGGAGAAACTATCATTGCCTGGCTTCTTATCGATCTCGTATTTGTAATTTGGCATGTCTCCATGGAAGCCATGTTCGGCAGCTTCTGCAATGGCATCTGCTGGAGTCTGATCCGGGAAAGTCTTTTTGTAGGTGATGTTCGTTTTCTTGTCACCATCATAGATGCGCAAGCGGTGAACATAATTCAGCTTGCGGAAGATTTGATCGGGTGTATCGAAATAATAGACCTTCAAATCCTCGTCGTGGCTGGCTTGGAAGGCATCGGCGATATCATCTGCAGTCGCGAACTGACTGACATCCAGCATGAATTTCACTTCATAGCCGGGATTGATGGGACTTTCTTCGGCAAAGGCCATGGCCGGGAATACGGATACCAGCAATAGGGCAATAAGAACAGCGATGGACAGCTTTTTCATAAATAGACGCCTCCGTTCAGAATAAGTTTCTTCGGTATGTGAGCGATAAGTTTTGTGAAGTCCTTCGGTTTGCTGTGAAAGAATACGAGTTGTTCGGCTTGGATTCCGCCCAGCAGCTTTTCGACATCTTTCAGGTCTGGGTGTGCTTTATAGAAAAACTCTGGATGGGCAGGAGAATCAATCGGGATCATCTTCGTGCCTTCCAGCCGGCGGTTTGTAAAATAAATGCCTGATGCGGATGCTTGATCACTGGTTATGCAGGCGATTCGCCCATCAGCCAGCAGGTTCGTAAGCTGCTCCTTCATGCCAGGGCGCAGGTTGGCGGCATAGGATAAGCAATCTGATAAATGCTCCCGCAAAGCGGGATCCAAAAAGAGCCGACGATCAGGAAAACGTTGGTATACAGTCAGGATCAGATCACATGCCTTCCCCGATGGAGAAACAGGTATCCGGTAGCTTCCATCCGGATTTTCCAATGCCTTCAGCAGTGCCTGCTCGCTTGCCTGACAGGATGTGACTTGTCCGCCATGTCCGGAGTCGATGATGGCCAGCTGAAAAGATGACTGAGTGGGTGTTTCTGTTTGGAATGTGACAGAATCCAGTACCATATCCCCTGAATAAAAGAGCGAAGTTCCTCCTAGATGGATGATGTACCAAACACTCCCCAGCATATGGCCGCTGTGCCCCCATTCAAAGGATAGATTGTCCGTCATTATGATCCTTTGGCCTTTTGTAGCGGGCGAGAAGGGGGTGAAGTGCAATGTATCACCCGCTCCTGCCTGGTAAGGGACAGCGGATTTTTGTTTCCAGCGCTGCTGGATCGGACCAATCTGTACGTAGCTTGCTTCACTTAACCAAATCGGTCCTTCATATCCTTTGTCAGCCAGCAGTGGCAGCGCTCCGACATGGTCATTATGCACATGTGAGAGGAAGACGGCGTCCAATGATTGGGCAATCTCCGGTGTAAGGGGGGGATACACCTCGGGCTGGCCATTCTGGACACCGCAATCGAGCATGATGCGTGTGCCGGTTTCTTGGTGTTCGATCAGGAAGCAATTCTTTCCGTACTCTTGAAAGCCTCCTAAAATTTGCATGCTGATCATGGATGTGTCAGTGCCTTTCGTTGCAACCAATTCATGATGGTGATGAATAAAATGGTTAACAGGACGGTGATGACCGCCATCGCCATGCCGACTCCTGCGTCGCCTTGCTCGAATTGGCTGTAAATGAAAGTGGCGCTTGTAGAGACCGAAGGCGGCAGGATCAGCAGCGACCCGACTAGTTCCCGCATGGAGATGATGAATGTCATGATCCAGCCAGCCAGGATTCCTTGTGCCAGTAAGGGCAGCCATATACGTACAAAGACGGTGAAGGTGCTTGTGCCGTAGACTGCGTTGGAATAGTGGATCGATTGATGCAGCTGACTCAACGAACCTTTGGTGTACTGTACAGCATACGGCAGGAACAGCACGATATAGGTTATAATCGGCATCCATGTCGTGTTATAGATTGTCGCGGGCAGCCAAGGCATGTTCCAGAATAAGATGAGCCCGACGACAAACACGATTCCGGGTATGATGTTTGGCATCATGCTGGTGAAATCCATCAGCTGCTGCGGTTTCCGGGAAGCATCCTTGATCGACAGGGCGGTGAACAATCCAATGACGGCCGCAATCGTGGCAGCTGCAAAGGCAAAGCCTAAACTATTCATCAAGGCGTAAAACCCTTCCGAGTGAAGGCTGAATAGCTCCATATAATGGGAGAAGGTCAGATTGTCCCAATGTAATCCGTCACCGCGCACTTGCAATAGCGACGTGGCGATGATGGAAAAGTAAGGAACCCCAATGGAAAGCAGCAGCACGACGGATACAAAGCTCCAGGAAAATACACGGACGGGCAGGCTGTCCCGCTTTTGGGAAGCAGTGCTTGAGCGGCCGGAATGTATGCCATACGTATATTTCCGGCTTATGATATTCTGCAAATACCAGATGAACATGCAGACGCTGAGCAAAATCAGGGACAAAGAAGTGGCAGCCGAGATATTGATTGGCCAGCGGGACAAATATTGATGGATTTCGGTAGTGAATACATAGAATCCGATTTGTTTACCGAAGGTGGCTGGTGTCCCGAACTCTGCCAGTGTCTTAATGAATATGAGCAGCGAAGCCATGGCGTAAGTGGATAGCAGCAATGGCAAAACGATCCGGATCCAATTCATCACCGGGCTTCGTCCGTAGATATCGGCAGCTTCCTGGAAGGATCCATTGATCCGGACGAGTGTATTGCGCAGCATTAAATACAGAAATGGATACAAATGCATGCTCATAATGAAAACCATCCCGGCGAGACTGAAGAATGATGCAGGCGCAGCAGCGGAAAACAAGCTTTCGTAGTAGCCGTTATGCTGCATGAATTGCATCCATCCCATGGAACCGATATAAGGCGGTGTCATGAAAGGGATGGTAAAGACGATATCAAGCCAATGTTTATTGGCAAACTGTGTTTTTGTCCGGATGATGGCAAGCGGCAAGGCAATGATCGTCGTGCCGAGAATGACAAGCAATCCGAGAACAAAAGAGTGCTCCATGGTGGCAAGGATGCGGTCATTCTGCAAAGCCTCTGAAAAAGCCGTGAACGACAACGAACCATCCTCGATGAATGTATAGCCCAGCACCGCCAGAAGCGGAGCTGCAGCCAGCAAACCCAGCAAGGCAAACAGCGTCCAAAAGGGGAGGTGTTTGCTTACATACATAAGTCATTCCTCCATACTCATTGCATCATTTCTGTAAATTTGTCAAGGGTATCCTCTTGTTTTTCTTCTGCTCCATCCCAAGAAACCGGAAGTGCAGGAATCTCGCTTAATGCAGCTCGGTCTTCCAATGGTATATCTTCATTTCCCGGAAGCAAGTATGCATTCGCTACAAGCTCCTGTGCTTCATCGGATGTGAGGAAATCGATGAATTCTTCGGCGCCTTCTTTGTTTTTCGCATCCTTCAGAATCCCGGCGGCGCGCGGACTGATCACTGTTCCGCTTTCAGGATAATAGATATCGATAGGCTCCCCGTCTGCTTTGGCTTTATAAGCCATATAATCCACCGCAGATACGACAACATCCTTGCTTCCTGTAATGACAGATTCCAAGCTTTCTTTGTTTGCCCCGGCCACCAGCAAATCATTGTCCATCAAGCTCTGGATGGTGTCCCATCCGTCTTTTTCCGTGCTGGTCAGCCCATAGAGGAAATCGACGGCAGAGCCTGAGGAAGTCGGATCTGGCATTGTGACGCGGCCCTTCCACTCATCCTCGCTGAATTCCTTCCAGTCCGCGTCGAGCCCCGACACGTTATCTGTGTTATAAGCCACTCCCAGGGCGGATGCGCTGTAGCCATGATAATAGTGCTCCGGGTCGCTCCAGTCTTTGTTCATGCTGGCGTCATTTTCCGATTCATAAGGCTGCAGCTTGTCCTCTGCTTTCAACCCCTCCATGGACGGGATGGAGGCCAGGACAACAACGTCGGCGACAGGGTTGTTTGCTTCGGCTTCCAATCTGGAAAGAATTTTGCCGGTGGTGCCTTGGAACATCTCCACCTTGATGCCAGTCTCTTCTTCGAACTTTGCGGTCATCTCATCGGCCAGTCCTTTTGGTCCTGCAGTATAGACAGTGATGGTATCCTCGGATGTTTCGGAAGCATCCGCCTGTCCGCCGGTGCCGGAGCTGCAAGCGCTCAAAAATAGAGTGGACATGATAAGACCTGTGATTACTGTACTGACTGTTTTTTTCAATTTGTCATACCTCCTGTTTATATAGCGGATGGACTGCATCTTCTTGCACGTACAGCTTTACGATGGAACGGGCTTCATGCGGACGGGAATCATAAAATTGCCATAGCTGTCCGTCCACTTCGGCATGGATGATGTATCTGTCACCTTCAAATAGGCTCTTGCGGACTATGCCGGTGCGGGCTTTCTGCGCTGCATGCGGCTGCAGGTGAATTGCTTCGGGACGAATCAGGTCCTTATCTGCTGTCCAGTTGGCCCGGCCGATCAGATTGGCAACATAAGCATCATTCGGGGCGTGATAGATTTGTTCCGGCGGTCCTTTCTGAATTACTTTGCCTGCCTCCATGATGATCATGCAATCCGACATGGCCATTGCCTCTGTTTGATCATGCGTCACAAAGATGGCTTGGGAATGGATCGTCTGGATGATGGAAAGGATCTCTTCCCGCATTTGTTCCCGCAGGATGGAGTCCAAGGCGCTTAGTGCTTCATCGAACAAAATCAGTCTAGGATTGACAGCGATGGCCCTGGCCAAAGCGACGCGCTGCTGCTGACCGCCGGAGAGCTCCCCGGGCTTGCGTTTCGCCTTGTCTTCCAGCTGCACCTTTTGCAAGGCGTCCATGACAATCTCGCAGCGCTCGGCCTTTGAATGCTTTCCTCGGAGACCGAATGCGATGTTGTCAAATACACTCATATGCGGCCAAAGCCCGAAATCCTGAAAGACCATGGCGATGCCGCGTTTGCTGGGCTTGATATTGATGCTGGCTTCCGATGAGAAAATGACTTGATCATCGAAGCGAAGCTCGCCGGCTGTCGGATCGGTCAAGCCAGCCAGCATTTTCAGAAGTGTCGTCTTGCCGCAGCCGGACTGCCCCAAGATCGTGACAAACTGGTCGGTGATGGTCAGATCGGTCCGACCGACTGCTTGAACGGAGCCAAAACGTTTCTCGATTCCTTGTAATGTAATACGCATGCTATCCTCTCCTTGCTTTTAGTATAGGAAGTGAATGTATGGAGAATATTAACGCGCTGTTAACGTTGAATTAAAAAAAGTATGCAAAAATCATCTCAGTGAAAGAATTTATCTAATATTCTTTAGGAGGATAAAATGGGGATGATTATATGAACCTTCAAAAACTATCCATCTTTGTGACGCTGGTAGAAACGCGGAAGATGTCGGAAACAGCAGCTAGATTGCAATTGACCGCGCCAACTGTATCCTTTCATATTCGGTCACTGGAAAAGGAATATCGCATGAAATTATTCCGGACAAATGCCGGCGGTTATCGACTGACCTCTGGGGGAGAGGTGCTTTATCATTACGCCAAGCGGCTTATCCAAACAAATCGGGCAATGGAGAGATCGATGAAGGATATCAAAGAAGGGATGTCAGGTTCTATCCGATTAGGCGCCAGCGGTGTTCCGGCTCAGCTTTACATGCCGGATCTGATTCACCAGCTTACCGAACGATATCCTCGTGTGAAGGTTTCATTGGACGTAAAAACAGCTCCTGAAATAGAAGCCAGATTAGCTGCCCAGGAACTGGATTTTGGATTGGTGATGGAAACGGAGCAGAAGCAGGAAGAGCTTTCTTATGAGGAATTGACGAGTGATAAGCTGGTATTGGCCTTTAGTAAAGAACATCGCTTGAAGGATAAGGCTGATTGGGGAATCGAGGATTTACATCAGGAGACTTTGCTGGTGCATAATCTTTCCAGTTCCACTGGACACTTCTCCCGGACTTGGCTGGCAGAGAAGGAGATGGAAATGGAGAAAATGGAGCTGGATTCGGTGTCGACCATTACGAAGATGCTCTCTTTTGGGAAATCAGTTGCATTAATATCCAAGCGGCTCATAGAAAAGGAGCCGAATCTATCTTATAAAGAGCTGCATGATTCGACTTTGGAACGGAGAATATTCTTCGTTCATCACCGTGATCTATGGTTTAGCGAGCCATTTCGTCATTTTCAAGAGCTGGTGCGGGAACAGGCAAAGATTTTGGGCGGTGTATAAGAAAAAAGGCGAGCTCACAATAGAAGCTCGCCTTTTTATAATTTATTCCTTATTTACGGATGCATCATAAATGGTATCCACGGCGTCTTTCAAGGCCGCATCGAATTCCTCCTCGGACTGATCCGCATTCAGATCCGCAGCCAAGGCCCTGGAGAAGCTGGCAATCAAACCTTCATTCTCCTTCAGCTTTTCATTTGCTTCGTCACGGGAGTAGCCGCCGGATAAGACGACAACACGGACGACGCGCGGGTGCTCGGTAAGCTCTTTGTAAAGATTTGCTTTTGTGGGGATGGTGAGCTTGAGCATGACGTTCTCTTCCTCGGTCAGGTCGTTCAAATGACGGAAGATTTCATCCCGAAGGATTTCTTCGCATTTTTCTTTATCTTCGCTGTGAATATTCACTTCTGGTTCGATGATCGGGACCAGGCCGGCGGCGATGATGCTTTTGCCGATCTCGAATTGCTGATCGACGACGGCTTTGATGCCGCTGATATTAGGCTCTTTGATTACGGAGCGCATTTTTGTTCCGAAAATATGGCGTTCGGATGCGCGGCCGAGTGTTTCGTTAAGGTCATCGATCGGTTTCATGAGCTGGACGCCGTCTTTTTCTTCAGCCAATCCTTTGTCGACTTTCAGGAATGGAACGATGCCTTTTTCTTCCCATAAGTAATCACCGGTGTATTTGCCTTCTATCTCCCGATCCATCGTCTGTTCGAATAGGATGGCGCCGAGGATTTTATCCTTGTTGAATGACGGAGAAGTGATGATGCGGGTCCGCATGTCATGGACAAGCTTGAACATCTCATCTTCCGTTGAATAGGAATCCTCGGATACGCCATACTCTGCCAGTGCTTTTGGGGTGCTGCCGCCGCTTTGGTCCAGGGCAGCAATAAAGCCTTTGCCGTTTTGGATGATATCGAATTGTTTTTCATTCATCAGTCCCACTCCTTTGATCCATTTATTTCAGAAAAAATACTCCATGTTCACTGTTCCCTTTTATCCAGGTTTTTAACATTAAATGTTTGATAGGGTTTCCATTTTGGGATTGCATGGCGGGGAAGCCGGTTTCGCTCCTCGAAATAGCATCATTTGTTTTATGCCGGGACTCATTGGTGTAACTTAAGTTGGATTGACGGTCACTTTGGCATGTTATAGGGTAAGTTTGACTTATCATCGGCTGTGCGGAAGGAAGAAGTATTCATGAGCATTCGGGTTCGCTTATTCATCATGCTGCTATTATTCATCATCCTGCCTTATTTCCTATCCGTCATCCTTATATATGTGAACAGCAAATCCAGTATCGAGGAACGGGATTTGGCCAAGAGCCGGGAAGAGCTGCAGGAAAGCGGGACCGATTTGGAGCACTATGCCGAGGAGATGGTTCGGCTGCCTTATCGTTTGTTCAATATGCCGGAAGTCCAGCAAGTGCTGGAGCATGGCATGCTGGAGGAAAGCACGGAACATATCCGTGCCTTCGAGAATAGTGTCGGGACATATGCAGCAACGCGGCCGGATATTCGGCAGCTGCGATTTTATTTTCAGCAGGACCAGCAATCAATGACTGTCTATCAGGCGAATGTCAGTGCTCCGAAGCCGGCCCCGGGATACTTGGATGAATCGCCTTTCAAAGCCCTGTACGATTCGGAGGAAGCGTACATGCTGGAAGCACCCCATGTTCTGGAAAATGATAATAATGTGGCGATCGTACCGGAATCGGATAATACGATGGTGCTGCCGATCCATCATAAGATCACCGATGTTTTGAGCGGGGAATTCCTAGGTTTTCTTACGACCGATGTAGAGGTTTCGTCGTTTGCTCCATTGCTGGATGCCGTGACGAGGGAGGCTGGCACGAAGGTCCTGCTTGTCAACGACAGCGGGAGGATCATGTATAGCAAGGACTCGGAACAGCTTGGGGAAAGGCTGGATGAGGTGGACATCGCCGCATCGGATGATCATCTCGTTTTGCAGGAAGAACTGGGAAATCCCCTGGCCGGCTGGAAGCTGATCAAGATTACATCAAAGGATGCGTTATTCCGTGATGCGAGGGATACAGCATGGACGAATGTCTGGCTCGGCATCATCGTCGTGGTGCTAGGGATCGTATTGATATTGGTTATTTCACGGATATTCACCAAACCAGTCATCACGTTAAGCGAAAGGGTGCGCTCCATTGAAGGCGGGCAGATGGATGTCGGC
This sequence comes from Terribacillus sp. FSL K6-0262, assembly GCF_037977385.1. NCBI lineage: Bacteria > Bacillati > Bacillota > Bacilli > Caryophanales > Bacillaceae > Terribacillus > Terribacillus sp. FSL K6-0262. Next base: position 1,967,008 of record NZ_CP150277.1, read on the forward strand.
CTGAAGATGGACCGTCAGGATGAAATCGGACATTTGGCGGCGCATATGCAGGAAATGCTGGATAGGATCAACTCTCATATAGCGCGTGAATATAAGCTGGAGCTGGAAGTGAAAGAGAGTCAGCTGCGGCTGCTTAAATCGCAGGTGAATCCGCATTTCCTTTTCAATGCGCTGCAATCGATCGGAGCTGTCGCGCTTCGTTCGAATGACCAGGAGGTATACAAGCTGCTTGTATCATTATCCAAAATGATGCGCTATGCGCTGCAGGCAGATCAGCTGGTGCCTGTGCAGGAGGAACTTGCTTACATCGATGCTTATGTGACGCTGCAGAAAGAGCGCTTCGGGGCAGATTTATCCGTGTCCATCGAAGTGGAGGAAGCGATACAAGCATACCGGATACCAAGCATGCTGCTACAGCCGCTCGTGGAAAACTATTTTAAGCATAGCTTCGAGCAGAAGCGCGACAAAAGCAGTTTCCTTTTGAAGGGGACGCTGAAAGATCGATCGCTGGTATTCCAGGCGATCAGTCATGGCCCTTCTGTCAGCAGGGCAAGGCTGGAGTTGCTGCAGAAGGAAGAAGCCGGTGGAACCGGGCTGCGGAATATAGCGGAACGGCTGCGCTTGCACTACGGTGACGCGGCGGGTTTTCATGTGGATAATCTTGACGGCAGGGGCTTTAGAGTTACGATTTGTATTCCGATAGAGGAGCAGGGAGGTCGTTAGTATGAAGGCGTTGCTTGTCGACGATGAAAAAAATGGTCGAGACGTGCTCCGGCTGCTTGGAGAATGGGAACAGAATGGCATAGATTGTCTTTTGGAGGCGGCTGACGGCGAGGAAGCCCTTCGGCTGATTGAAATGGAGCAGCCGGATATCATTTTCACCGATATCAAGATGCCCCGAATCGATGGCGTTGCATTGATCGAACGGCTCCACGCCATTGGATACCTGGGGAAATATGTCCTTGTCACGGGATATGATGACTACCAATATATGCGGAAAGCCATCCAGTTCAATAGCTTTGACTATCTTTTGAAGCCAATCGAACCGGAGGCATTCGCGGGGGTGCTCAAAAAGGTGACCCAAGCTGTATTATCGGACAAACGATCCGAGGAAAGGGAGGCAGCAGTGCTGGAGGATGCCAAGCGCCTGCGCTTGGAACAGCAGGTGACAGCTCTGCTTACGGAAGAAACAAAGGATATATCTTTTTTACGGGAAGCATTGCCGCAGCTGGATCGGCTCGATGCTACTTTATTGTCCTTTTATCAAATGCACCAGCCAGCGCCATTCATGGATGCATTGGCGGAAGCATTGCAGCAGTCTGCCATCGGCAATGTTTTTCACTTCCTGCACGAGGAGCACATGTATATTGCGCTGACGGCAGCGGATCATTGGCTTCAGGTTGAAAATTGGCTGCGGCAGCACCTGGATATCCCCGTCCGGCTCGTGCAGAAGCCGCTTCCTGTTTTGGAAGGCCTGCCTGCTGCATTCAAACTGCTCCGGGAAGATCTTGCAAAGCATCATTATCGGACGATCAGAAGGCTTGATGAGCTTGAGAGTGAGCAGCGAGGACAAGATATCGTTACCTATGTAAGGAATTATTATATGGAGGATGTCAGCTTGGAGAGGCTGTCAAAGCTGTTCTTCCTGACCAAAGAACATATATCGCGCAAATTCAAACAGGAAACTGGTACGACGCTATCCAGATTCGTGACAAACTGCCGAATGAAGCAGGCAAAACAGTGGCTGGAAGAGACCGACAAGACGCTGTATGATATTGCCTGCCTGCTTGGCTATCAGGATGAAAAATATTTCTCGAAGCTATTCAAGAAGGAGACGGGCCTCACTCCGACTGCGTATCGAGCTAAACTGAGTGGGCAGGAGGAAAGAGTAAGATGATGGGAAAGAAAGCATTCGTCATCCTCATCCTGGTATTCCTATCTGCCAGCAGCCTGCCATTGCAAGAAAACCATGAAGAAAATACGGAGAATACGGTCACTGTCACAATCCGGAATCCGAAGGTGGAAATTGCCGCGCCATTTGAGGATTTGGCGAAGTTATATGAAGAGTCGCACCCGCATGTGCGTATCCGTGTGGAAACAGTCGGCGGAATCTCGGATGATTTCTCGGATCTGAAAACACAGATGGCAATCGGCGAGGGCCCGGATATCTTCACGAATGTCGGGTATGCTGCGACGGGAGAATGGCAGCGCTATTTGGAGGATCTGAGTGAGGAGCCGTGGGTGGAGGATGCGCGTACGGATACACTTTCCCCGATCACACGAGATGGCAAGGTATATGGCATGCCGATGAATATCGAAGGTTTTGGCATCATTTATAATAAGGGATTATTTAAGAAAGCAGGAATCGATAAGCTGCCGGCCACGTTCACGGAGCTGGAAAAAGCGGCGCAAAGGCTTGATGAGAGTGGTGTCACGCCATTTGCGAATGGTTATTACGAGGAATGGAAACTCGGTCATCATTTGACGAGCCTGGCTTTTGCGGAACAGCCTGATCCGGAGGCATTCATGGAGGATCTGGCCGGAAATCGGACGAGCTTCACGGAAAATGCAGGACTGAAGCATCTGCTGCGCTTCATTGATCTGACGCTTGCCTATGGTAATCCGCATGCGGCGACCACGGACTATTACACTGAAATCGATGCGTTCCGGAATGGGGAAGCTGCCATGATTGTCCAAGGGAATTGGGCGGAGCCGCTCCTGGCAGCGCAACAGCCAAAGCTTGATGTGGGGATGTTTCCGATTCCGCTGGATGATAAAGGGGATGCTCAGCTTGTTACGGGCGTACCGAGCTACTGGGTCGTGAATAAACAATCCGGGGAAGCCGAAAAGCGGGAAGCGAAACGCTTTCTGAACTGGCTGGCCGAATCTCCGGATGGGCAAAAGTTCCAAGCGGAGAAGCTGCACTTCATTCCTGCCTTCCGATCCATTCAGCCGCCTGTTGCGGGAATCAGCGGGGATGCCTGGAGGCAATATGAACAGCAGGATCGCCGGAATTTCAATTGGTCCTCTTATTCACCGCCTGTGAGGGAAGCTTTTGGCCGAATCCTCAAACAGTATGTAAATGAGGAAATGTCCAAGCAGGAAACATTGCAGGACCTGGATCATGCCTGGGAGCAGTTTTCCTCCCATCGATAGTGTGGAAGTCCCTCCTTATCGGAGGGACTTTTTGTGTGGATATCAATTTTAGACAAAAAGGAGATCAAGATAAGCCATCCCCGTTTTTGCTTTGCTGTCCTATACTGTGCTCGTAAGGCAGGTTTGCCAAGGCTTGCCTTATCAGGATCAGCAATCATACATAGGAGGAATGCGGGATGAGATTCCGGAAACAGGTGTTAAAAACAAGTGTCGCTTCGTTAAGTGCAGCATTGATACTGGGAAGCAGTCTGACAGTGGCTTCTGCTCAAACGGGAGCGGATGACAATGTGAAGCCGTATAAAGAAACATATGGCACATCACAAATCACGCGTCAGGATATGAAGGAAATGATCGGGCAGCACGGGGACGATCGGTATACCGTTCCTAGTTTCGATGCTTCTTCCATCAAAAATATCGATTCGGCTACGAAGATCGATGAAAACGGCAATGAGATTAAAATGGATGTATGGGACACATGGCCGCTGCAAAATCCAGATGGCACAGTTGCAGATTACAATGGATACCAAATTGTCTTCGGACTCGCTGGTGATCCGAAAGATGCAAGTGATACCTTCATTTACATGTTCTATAAAAAATCAGGTGATGATTCCGTCGATGCATGGAAAAATGCTGGACGGGTTTTCGATGACGAAGATAAATTCAAAGGCGATAAGACGTTAGCCGGTCAGGAAGAAGAATGGTCCGGTTCTGCCACGTTCACAGAAGATGGCAAAGTGCGTCTGTTCTACACGAATCGCGGAGGCTGGAATGAAGCGGAAGGTATCTTTGGGAAGCAATCCCTCACGACAGCCCAAGTGAATGTGTCCGAAAAGAGTGAAGGCACATTGCAGATAGACGGAGTCGAAGACCACAAGACCATTTATGACGGTGGAGACAGCAAAACATACGAAAATATGGATAAAGCCTTCGAAGATCGCAACTTCGCCAACAACCATACGTTGCGCGATCCGCATTATATCGAAGATAAAGGGAAGAAATACTTGGTATTCGAAGCGAATACAGGAACTGAATATGGTTATTCCGGTGAAGAGTCCCTTTATAACCGGGCTTATTACGGAAATGGGATGAAGTTCTTCCGCGATGAATTCAAACAGCTGCAGAACAGTGATAAGAAGGCGACAGCAGAGCTTGCCAACGGTGCCATCGGCATTGTGGAGATCAATGACGATTACACGCTGAAAAAAGAAATGAAGCCGCTGATCGTTTCCAATACGGTGACAGATGAGATCGAACGTCCGAACATCTTCAAGAAAGACGGCAAATTCTACTTGTTCACAAGCACACGCGGATCTAAAATGACGATCGACGGTATCGATGATCGTGACATTTATATGCTCGGATACGTGTCGGATAGCTTGACTGGCCCTTATAAGCCAATGAATAAAACAGGTATCGTCTTGCATCAGGATCTGGATCCGAATGATTTGACATGGACATATGCACATTACGTGATTCCGCAAAAGAACTCGGATGATTTCGTCGTAACAAGCTACATGACGAATCGCGGCTTCTTCCAGGATCACAAATCCACATTCGCACCGTCGTTCTTGCTTGATATTCACGGCAAAAAATCCTCAGTCGTGGAAGGCGGTATTTTGGAACAAGGACAGATTACGTATGACGAGGAATAAATAAGAAGCAGAAAAGGAAATGCCCAAAGAAGGCATTTCCTTTTCCTTCATTTACGCAAAAGTGTGGTGACAGTATGTTTGGCAGGATTTCGAAAAAGGGGTGGACGATGATCGGCATGCTGATTTTACTGGCTGCGGCGATAGCTTCTGCCTTTGTATTGGTGCTGCAAAAGAAGACAGAGCATGCATATCCCTATAAAGCAGGAACGGATTCCTATCGCCCGGTTTTTCATTTCAGTTCTCCTGACAAGTGGAAGAACGATCCGCAGCAGCCGATTTATTATCAGGGAAAATACCACTATTTTTATCTTTACAATAAAGACTACCCCGACGGCAATGGTACCGAATGGCGGCATGCAACCTCGGAGGATCTAATCCATTGGGAGGATCATGGAGTAGCGATTCCGAAATATACGACAGAAAACGGTGACCCGTGGACAGGATCTGTGGTTCACGATAAGAACAATACGGCTGGTTTTGGAGAGGATGCACTTATTGCGATTATCACCCAGCCGACTGGAAAGACGGGTCAGCAGGAGCAGTATCTCTGGTACAGCACGGATGGAGGGGATACTTTCAAGCAGGAAAGTGGGGAGCCGGTACTTGCCAACCCTGGTACACCGGATTACCGTGATCCAAAAGTGATATGGGATGAAGAAAAGAATAATTGGAGCATGCTTCTGGCAGAAGGGGATAAAATTGGTTTTTATGAATCTGCTGATCTGAAGACATGGACATTCACTGGAGATTTTCACACCGATGGAATCGGAGTGCTCGAATGTCCGGATCTATTCCAGCTGCGCGCGACGGACGGCACGGTTAAATATGTATTAGGCATGAGTGCGAATGGAGAGGGAAAAGGCGAGCCGAAAACGTATGCGTACTGGACTGGAGACTTTGATGGCGCAAGCTTTACACCAGATGAAGAAAATCCAAAATGGCTTGATTACGGTTTTGACTGGTATGGCGGCGTCACCTTTGAGGATGGCTTGGCAGAGGATAAGCAAGCCAAGCGGTATGCGCTGGCCTGGATGAACAACTGGTCGTATGCCGATCAGGCACCGACAATGGAATCTGATGGATTCAATGGGACGGATTCGGTTGTCAGGGAAATTTCTTTGCGAAATGGACAGGAGGGGTATTATCTAGCTTCCGAACCGGTCGCTGCATTGGATGAGCTTATTCAGTCGACCGAAGCAGTCGAGGATATCTCCCTTCATGATGACACCCGAACCTTGGATGCCACGGCGGAAACATATCGATTGGATGCTGATATTGCATGGAACGAAAGTCCGAACGTCGGGCTGCGCCTGCGGGAATCGAATGATGGGACTCGTCATTTGGATGTTGGGATAAATGCCGCTGGGGGGTATTCCTACGTGAATCGGACGCATACACCCAATCCAGATGCTTCTGGTTCTTATCAGGAAAGCAAGGCGCCGTTTGATGCGGGGAAGAAGCAAGCGCATTTGACCATTCTCATAGACAAAACAACCGTGGAAGTGTTTGTTGACGGAGGAAAAGTCGTGCACAGTAACTTGGTATTCCCCCAGTCGCAGGATCAAGGGATCGGCCTATTTGCAGAAGGAGGCAGTGCGGAGTTTGATAATATTTATATAACTAAAATGGGGAATTCACCATAGATTTTTTAAAAAGGTCTAATACAGGCCTTTTTTTATTATTTAAAATGCATTAACAGATGAGTTATCATGTTAGGTTATTTTACATCTTGTGTAAGTAATAATTTTCGAGTTATAATGATTATTGTTTATTAAATATTTGTGATAATGTAAGAAAAGCAGTACATAATACGAATGATTTGTAAAAATCATTACATAAGGGGGATTACCATGGCATCAAAAGAGAATGAACTGCAGCAGAAGCAGTCTCCTTCCAAAGGAAAATGGGGTGTCCTGTTAGGTGCGGCCTTCCTCATGGGATCATCGGCCATCGGGCCAGGCTTCCTGACACAGACAGCAGTCTTCACAGATCAATTATTAGCCAGCTTCGGCTTTGTTATTCTCATGTCCATCATTTTGGATGTCGGTGTGCAGATGAATATATGGCGTATCATTGCTGTTTCCAGAATGCGCGGACAGGATATCGCCAATAAAGTATTGCCTGGTCTTGGCTACTTCCTTGCTTTTGCCGTTGCGCTGGGCGGGCTGGCCTTCAATATTGGCAACGTCGGCGGGGCTGGACTGGGTTTGAATGTTATCTTTGGTCTTGACGCTCGAATCGGTGCTATCATAACAGGTATCATAGCGGTTGGTATTTTTCTTTCCAAAGAAGCCGGGGCAGCGATGGATCAGATTGCCCGAATACTCGGCGTCGTCATGATTGTTTTGACATTATATGTAGCGTTTCAGAGTGATCCGCCTGTCGGAGAAGCAATCACACGCACATTTGCGCCGACAGAGATCGATGTATTTGCCATCATCACCCTTGTCGGTGGTACAGTCGGCGGCTATATCACCTTTGCTGGAGGCCACCGTTTATTGGATGCAGGTATTTCCGGGAAGGAGAATCTGCCGTATGTAACGCGAAGCTCTGTGACAGGTGTCTTGATTGCTTCCATCATGCGGGTATTCCTATTCCTTGCTGTTTTGGGTGTGGTGGTCACTGGGGTGTCATTGGATGCAAATAACCCTGCAGCGACAGTCTTTTTGGAAGCAGCTGGGACTATCGGCTATAAGATGTTCGGCTTGATCCTATGGGCTGCGGGTATTACGTCGGTGATTGGTGCTGCCTATACCTCTGTTTCTTTCTTGAAAACCTTGTCCAAGAGCGTTGAGCGTCATCAGAAGCTCGTGACCATTGGTTTCATCGTCGTTTCGACAGTGATCATGGTCTTGGTGGGCCAACCTGCCACACTGCTTGTCATTGCAGGTGCGGTGAACGGTTTGATCCTGCCGATTGGTTTAGGCGTATTGCTGATCGCAGCTTATAAGAAATCCATTGTCGGTGATTATAAACATCCATTATGGCTGACGATCTTTGGGGCAATTGTATTTGTCGCAACGGCATATTTGGCGATTGTCACATTGATTGATAAAGTACCGCAGCTGTTCTAATTCGAGAAGGAGGTCCCAAAAATGAAGCTTACCTATAATCCATTAGGGGATACGGGCATCCAGCTTGTTTTCGGGCAGACGATCTCAGAGGAAACAAATCAGGAAATCCGGATGTTTGCAGAGCTGTTGAAACAGGAGCGGATCGAGGGGATCATCGAATGGGTGCCGGCATATACGACATTATCCATTTTTTATCGCCCTGATAAAATCCGCTATCAAGCGCTGCTGGAACAATTGGAGCGTCTATATGAAAATATGCAAGGAGGAGTGGCTGAGGCTGCTTCTCTTGTTTATGAGATTCCGACCTATTATGGCGGGGAGACTGGTCCTGATTTGGATTTCGTCGCGGATCATAATGGCCTGACGGCAGATGAGGTCATCCGTATCCATTCGAGTCGGGATTATTTGATTTATATGATGGGGTTTGTCCCTGGATTCCCTTATCTGGGCGGGATGCCTGAAGAAATTGCCACCCCGCGCCGTGAGGATCCCCGTGCGAAGATCGCCGCGGGTTCAGTCGGCATCGCAGGATCGCAGACCGGCGTTTATCCGTTGGAAACACCGGGCGGCTGGCAGATCATCGGCCAGACGCCGGTGAGATTATATGATCCAGGCCGTGAGGAGCCGATTTTATTATCCTCCGGTCATTATCTGCGGTTTGTGCCGATTTCAAAAGAAGAATACGATGATATTGCGGCAGCAGTCCAGCTTGGGGAATATAGGATTGTCAGTAAGGAAAAGTAAGGAGGTACTGGTATGAAGACAATCGATCTTAACAGCGACTTGGGCGAAAGCTTTGGTGCCTACACGATCGGCAATGATGAGGAAGTACTGAAATACATATCATCCGCCAATATTGCGTGCGGATTCCATGCGGGGGATCATAATGTCATGCTGGAAACGGTCAAAACAGCAGCTAGCCTTGGAGTGGGCATCGGTGCTCATCCAGGCTTCCCTGATTTGGCAGGATTCGGCCGCCGCGAGATGAAATTGCCGCCGGATGAAATCCATAACCTTGTGGTCTACCAGGTAGGAGCGATCCAAGCGGCAGCGAGGGCTTGCGGTACCTGCGTCCAGCATGTGAAGCCGCATGGGGCGCTTTATAATATAGCTTCGAAGGATTCGACCATGGCAGAAGCGATTGCAAAAGCAGTGCATGCGGTCGATCCTGATTTGGTTTTATTCGGACTGGCGGGCGGTGAGCTTGTACGCGCAGGAAAAAGGGTCGGCCTGCGTGTGGCGCAAGAGGTCTTTGCGGACAGGACGTATCAGCCGGATGGAACGCTGACACCCCGTTCGCAGGCAAATGCGATGATTCATGATGTGGCGATTGCGGTCGATCGCGTCATCCGTATGATCCGAGAAGGAAAGGTGACCGCTGTGGATGGCGAGGATATCTCTATTCAAGCGGATACGATTTGTGTGCATGGAGATGAGCCGGAAGCGTTGCGATTTGTCCAGCAGCTCCGGGAGAGACTGCAGGCAGAACAGATAGAGATCCGGAATTTCGGAGTGGGAAGACATGAGTGAAAAGCTGTTTCAAGTGATCAAGCCGGGGCTGATGACGACTTTCCAGGATCTCGGCCGGACTGGCTATCAGGAATACGGTGTTGTCGTAGCTGGTGCCATGGATGATTTTTCCCTCCAAATCGCCAATCTGCTCGTCGGGAACGGTCGGGATGAGGCAGGACTTGAGGTGACGATGATGGGTCCGGCACTCAAGGTGCTGAAGGATGCTGTCATTGCCATCACGGGAGGGAATTTGTCCCCGAGGGTGAATGGCCAGCCTGCGCCGATGTGGAAGAGCTTCGCTGTCAAAGAAGGGCAGCTGATTGAATTCGGACAGCCGCTGGAAGGGATCCGGTCCTATATCAGTGTGGCTGGCGGCTTCGACTTGCCGGAGGTCATGGGCAGCAAATCCACATTCCTGAAGGCAAAGATCGGCGGGCTGAACGGACGTGCACTGGAGAAGGAAGATATACTGTATGCTGCGGGTGATACACACGCGATTACGGGACGTTCCCTCCATTATGATGAGATCCCGAAATATCAGAAGGAGATCAATGTACGTGTCATCCTTGGGCCGCATCAGGAGGCCTTTACAGACGAGGCGATCCAGACCTTCCTGACTTCTGCATATGAAATCACCCCGCAATCAGATCGAATGGGCTTTCGTTTGAATGGACCGGAACTGGCGCATAGAACGACCGCTGATATCATTTCCGAAGCAATCCCGCTCGGCGGAATCCAAGTGCCGGCCAATGGCCAGCCGATCATCCTGATGGCGGATCGGCAGACGACCGGAGGATACACGCGAATTGCAACGGTGATTGCGGCGGACATTCCGTTGCTCGCACAGGCTGCACCGGGAGCTGTGGTCCGGTTCGAAGAAATAGATGTCAAGGAGGCGCAAGCCCTTAATCTTAAAAGAGCAAAAATAATTCGAGTCCTTGAGAAAATAACGTAAATGGGATTTTTCTAAAAAATCTCAACTAAATTCCTTTTACTCCGATATATGAGGTACTAAATACTTTATTGAGGAGAAACTGATGACTGTTAAGATTGCATGTTATGGTTCTTGCATTACTAGGGATAACTTCAACTCGAAGCTGAATAAAAATTATAAAGAGAGGTATGAATGTGTTGCTACCTCTTTGCATACGTCGATAATCAGTCTGGTTTCACCACAAGTTCCTTTTGATGAAGCGAAGTTGGACCATGTGGATATCAAGAGTGCTGACAGGAATAAACGCATTGTCATGGAGGAGCTGAACAGGACTTTCTTGGATGACTTAAAAGAGAGCCAGCCAGATTATTTGATCATGGATTTCTTCCCGGATATCTATTTTGGAGTAGTCTTCTCGCAAGACCGCATCTTCACAAATAATGACTGGTATATAACAAGAACCTCTTTTTACAGGGAGATGCAAGAAAAGTTCATCCTGGACATCGGAGACAATTCGACCGAGTATTTGAGCGTTTGGTTACCATCCATCCACAAGTTCATGGAATTTGTAAAGGAGCATGTGCCGAATTGTGAAGTGATCATCAATAAGGGAAGGTTCAGCAATCGATTGATGCGTGATGATGGGAATATTTCGTATCTTACACCTTTTGATGGTTATAACGAGGTTTGGAATGTGCTCGATAACTTTGTGGTTTCAAAGTATGACTTGAAATATATAGAGTTGGATCATTCCGAGTACTATATCTCTTCTAAACCGACACTTGGCTGGGACATTTTTCAATTGCATTATCAGGATGATTATTACCATGACTTCCTGAAGCAGCTGGATGGAACAATCCGTCACAATGCTGGTATGAATGCTTGATCTTATACAGATAATATGTGATTGATCTTGTAAAAGGTCAAAAGCGTGCGCTAATCAGATAGCGCACGCTTTTTTTTAATTTCGGATCAAGTAGTCGAATGCACCAAGTGATGCAGTCGCTCCCGATCCCATGGAAACGATGATTTGTTTGTATGCAGTATCTGCACAATCTCCTGCGGCAAACAGGCCGGGGACGTTTGTTTGGCCGTGTTTGTCGACGATGATTTCGCCCATTGGAGTGCGCTCGACGACATCTGCGAGCCATTCTGTATTTGGCACTAGGCCGATTTGGACGAAGACGCCTTGCAAGGCGATGTGTTTTTCTTCGTTTGTGTCGCGTTCTACGTAAGTGATGCCGTTGACGCTGTCATCACCAGTAATTTCTGTCGTTTGCGCGTTTGTGATGATGGTTACGTTCGGCAGGCTGTAAGCGCGCTGCTGCAATACTTCGTCTGCTTTCAGTGTGTCGTTGAATTCAAGCACGGTAACATGTTTTACGATGCCAGCCAAATCAATGGCTGCTTCGATACCGGAGTTACCGCCGCCGATGACGGCGACGTCTTTTCCTTCGAATAGTGGACCGTCGCAATGCGCGCAATATGCGACGCCTTTGTTCTTGAATTCCTGTTCCCCGGGAACGTTGACATTGCGCCAGCGTGCGCCCGTAGAGATGATGACGCTTTTGCTTTTCAGTGTTGCGCCGTTTTCCAATTCCAGCTCGAATAGATCATTTTTGGCGATCTTTGTTGCTTTTTGGAGGTTCATCACATCGATGTTATATTCCTTCACATGCTCTTCCAGGCTTGCGACAAGCTTCGGGCCTTCTGTCTCTTTGACAGTGATGAAGTTCTCGATACTCATCGTATCCAATACCTGGCCGCCAAAGCGTTCCGCTACGATACCCGTGCGGATCCCTTTGCGTGCAGCATAGATGGCCGCACTGGAGCCTGCTGGACCGCCGCCGACAACCAGGACGTCATAAGGATCTTTATTATCGAACTCAGAGGCATCAGCTCCGGATCCCATTTTAGCGAGCATTTCTTCAAGCGTCATCCGGCCGCTGCCGAAGTTTTCGCCGTTCAGGTAAACTGTCGGCACTGCCATGATGTTCTTGCTTTCCACTTCCTGCTTGAAGGCTGCACCATCGATCATCGTGTGCGTGATGTTCGGGTTCAGCACGCTCATCACATTAAGTGCCTGCACGACATCCGGGCAGTTGTGGCAGGTCAGGCTGATATAAGATTCAAAGTGGAATTCGCCTTTGATGTTCTTGATCTGCTTGATCAGCTTCTCCTCAACCTTCGGTGCACGCCCGCTTACTTGCAATAGTGCCAGGACTAGCGATGTGAATTCATGCCCGAGCGGGATGCCGGCGAATGCAATGCCGGTATCTTCGCCGGCGCGGTTCACGGTGAAGCTTGGTGTACGTGTCAGTTCTGCTTTTTCCACTGTGATTTTAGGCGACATGGCCGCAAGTTCTTCAACCAAGGAAAGCATGTCTTTGGAAGTGTCATCTGCACCAGCACTTACCTTGAGCACGATAGGGTTTTCCATCAGTGCCATGTATTGGTTCAATTGAGCTTTGATGTTTGCATCAAGTACCATATTCAACGCACTCCCTTAGATTTTGCCTACAAGATCCAAGCTAGGTGTCAGTGTTTCAGATCCTTCTTCCCATTTTGCCGGGCAAACTTCACCTGGGTTTTGGCGCACGTATTGTGCTGCTTTGATTTTGTTCACAAGCGTGCTTGCATCACGGCCGATACCGTCTGCATTGATTTCGACAGTCTGGATGACGCCATCTGGATCGATGATGAATGTACCGCGGTCAGCAAGACCAGTTTCTTCGTTCAATACATCGAACTGACGGGAAATGGCCTGGGATGGATCGCCGATCATTGCATATGTAATTTTACTGATTTTTTCAGAGCTGTCATGCCAGCCTTTATGAACAAAATGTGTATCTGTGGATACGGAAAATACTTCTACGCCAAGCTCTTGAAGTGTGCTGTATTGATCCTGAAGATCTTCCAGTTCAGTCGGGCATACGAAGCTGAAATCTGCAGGGTAGAAGCAAACGACACTCCATTGGCCTTTAAGATCCGCTTCTGTTACTTCGATGAAATCGCCGTTTTTGTAAGCTTGTGCTGTGAATGGTTGTACCTCTTTGCCGATTAATGACATAAATAAGTAGCCTCCTAAAATATCTTGATAATTAGAAACTTAGAATTACTTGAACAAAATAATTCTAAATTTATATTTGTTAGTAAGCGTAGAATACGATAGATTTCATGTCAAGAGAATATGTGAAAGTTGTCACAATAAAATATTGACGTGACGCCTTTTGTTCGGTGTTTCCAGTATCCGTCGGATGCATATGCCATCCTTATATTAGGGAAAACTTGCAACTTGTCAGCTTTTTCAGTTGAAAAGGCTCTTTGAGAAGAAGGATTTCTGCAACAGGCTGAAAGTGAATCTGAGGATTTTAGCACTTTATCTCCATGATCTTTTTAGACTGCAGATAAAAATAGTATTAATGAGTCGGCAGTTTAGAAGATTAGGGGGAATCTTTTAAAAATGTGTCAGCCAAGACCCTATCCTCCGATGGCCGGTACCGCTGACTGATGCAGCATGGCGCTCTTTCCCTGGTTGTTGGATCTCCGGCAGATGATGGCCTGGCGCCGAGGAGCTGCAGGGACTGCTGGGGTTCAAATTATAAATCGGATAAGCGGCCCGAAAAGGAGTCGCTTTTTTGTGTAAAGATTTGAGTGGCGAAGGCTTCGGTTTGCGTATCAGCTGGTAAGAGGAGGAATCGGTCGTTTTATGACTAACTTTGTCGATTATGGATTTGGGTATATATAACTGCGTGCCATATATAATTTTAAATTGATGGGTATAATTAACTATTATTGAACGACTCGTTTAAAGGCAGTCTATTATGATTTAGCAGGAGATACTGTAAAATGATTAGACTCAAATTAAACCGTAATGCCTATTAATATAGTCTCGTGCATGATGGGGAGCAAATATATTCCAAAAAACCCAATATATTATTTAACGATAGCTTTATAGAACATTAACATCACATTAACAATCACCTTATAAAATTACCCTCGTACACGACCTAATTCTATTAACTTTTTCGATGGATTGGTGAAGGTTTTTATAATCGGTGAGATGGAGGAATGCGAAATGAAGCTGAGCAAAAAATTACTAGGGGTGACGCTGGCCGGTACGCTTGCGGTTGGTTCACTTGGTTTGACGGGACTTGAAACGGAAGAGGTAGAGGCGAAAAAGGATAAGAAAGTGAAGAATGTCATCCTCCTTGTCAAGGATGGGGTGAGCTCTACAACCACTACGCTTTCCAGATGGTACAAAGGCGAGGATTTGGCCATGGATGAAATGGTATCGGGCGGTGTGCGTACATATTCTGCAGAATCGGCAATCACAGATTCAGCACCTGCCGGCACGGCAATGGCGACTGGCAATAAAACGAATGACAAGTTTGTCGGTGTGCTTCCGGAGAAGGTTGCTTCCCCGGGAGTGGATGAGGATCTTGCCGATGACCCGTATCGCCCGGTGACGAATGTGCTGGAAGGTGCCAAGCTGAATGGAAAAGCGACAGGGCTTGTTTCCACATCCGAGATACAGCATGCGACACCTGCAGCGTTCTCCTCTCATGCAGAGCATCGTCAGCAATACGATAATATCGCTGAGCAGCAAGTCTATCAGAATATCGACGTTGTCCTGGGCGGCGGGAAGGATTCACTTGAGAACGGGAATAGAGAAGATGGCGAAGACTTGCTTGAAGTAATAGATGATAAGGGTTATGATTTCGTCGAAAATCGTGATGATTTGCTCGATTCAAAATCGAAGAAAATCTGGGGCTCCTTTGCACCGGCAGCACTTGCTTACGATATGGACAGGGAAGTGACACAGCCGGAAGAACCGACACTGGCGGAAATGACGAAAAAGAGTATTCAGACATTGTCCAAGGATAAGGATGGTTTCTTCCTATTCGTGGAAGGAAGTAAACCGGATTGGGCAGCGCATGCAAATGACCCTGTCGGCATGATCAGCGATACGCTGTCATTTGATGACGCGGTGAAAGAAGCACTTGATTTTGCCAAGAAGGATAAGCACACGATGGTGATTGCCGTTTCTGACCATGGTAATAGCGGAATATCCATCGGTAATGAAAATACGGACGGCAGCTATCCTTCTACACCTGTCTCTGCTTATGTGGATCCGCTGAAAGAAGCGCAAATGACGCTTGAAGGCGCTATGTCCCAGTTGAATGAGGATGGATCCAACAGATTGGAAGTGGCAGAGCTATACGGTATCACGAATCCTACCGAGGAAGAGAAGAAAGCAATCAATGAATCAGAGGATCTTGAAGGCACATTGGTTGACCTCCTGGCGCAGCGAGCCAATCTTGGATTTACGACTGGCGGGCATACAGGAGAGGATCTGTTCCTTTACGCTTATGGACCAGGCAAACCATCAGGTATGATCGAAAATACGGATATTGCCCATACAGTGGCGGATGCGATGGGCTTCAAGCTTGATAAGCTGAGCAAAAACATGTTCATTGAAGCGGAAGAAGCCTTCGGCAATTGGGGAGAAGTGAGCATCGATTCTTCTGATGCAGCCAATCCGGTATTAGTAGTAGAGAAAGGACGCAAAAAAGCGGAATTCCCTGTGAACAAGAATATCGTTGTCGTAAACGATCGGGAATATGAGCTTGATAGCGTAACCGTTCAAAGCGGCGGCAAGTTCTATGTATCCAAGGATGCCGTGAAATTGGTGAAGAAAGCAAAATAAATCGGAAAGCACCCTTGCAGACCAGGGGTGCTTTTTGTATACGCTGATCGAAAGAGTGAAAATAGCAAAGTTTGCCTTCCTTCTGTGACAACCAATGAAAGAAGAGCCCGCACCGATGTTCCTGACTTTTTAGGGGGAATCACATCGTTATGGCGGACTCTTTATTACTTTCGCATCTCTTCTCGTACCTGCAGCTTGTGTCTGTATAATGGGGAGGGAGGTGGCAAATTGTTTTCCAAGACGTTTTTCTATCGGCTATTGCTTATCTTTATTGGTCTATATATTCTATATACCTTCGTTGATAATTACATATTGGATCACCGTGCATCCTTCTTCCTCGAACAGAAGGTGGAACTGCGTGATTCCTTCCGTTTACCGGTCTGGCTTGATGTCATGTATGTACATGTATTCGTGGCTTGCTTGGCTGCGCTGAGCGGAGCGGTGAACTTTTCAAGGGGGCTGGCTTGGCATAGGCGGAAGTTCCATCGTATAAATGGTTATGTGTATGTGATATCGGTCATGCTTGTGTCCTTGACATCAGGATACCTGGCGCCTTACGCAACGGGAGGAAGGCTGGTCAGTGTACCATTCAATATGGTGAATCTGTTTTGGCCGATCATGACAGTGATTGCCGTCGTCCATGCCAGGAAAGGCAGGCTGGATGAGCATCGGCATTGGATGCTTCGCAGCTATATGTTCTGTTTTACAAATTTGTTCATTCATTTGATTTCTTCGGTTTTATGCAAGGGGGGATTGGATTATACGCTGAGTTATACCATCGGGGTGTATGGTTCGATTGCAGTGAATGTCCTGATTGCGGAGACTATCATCCTTTATGTGAGGAAGAGATGATCGGCTGCGGGCGGTGAAAATAGCTGGATGGAATGGTCGGTACAAGCTTCGGGAATGAGGGATCAAACGAGCCATTGTAATTTTTTATGTCGGAAAATCTCCTCTAATACATTATAGAATGCCAGGTCTCTGGCATGATGGAAAAAAGCTGCAAAAGGGAAGGGGATGGCAGATGAATTTAAAAACGGCTCCTTTATTCGTCCTGCTAGCTGCGATGTTATGGGGGACGACTGGTACGGCACAGGCTTTCGCTCCATCAGATGCGCACCCGATTGCGGTTGGGGCAGCCAGGCTGGTGATTGGCGGCGCGTTTTTGCTGGTAATGGTGTTGCTCTTCGGGCGGTTCAGCATGAAAGGGTGGCCAATCAGGCTGACAGTCCCGGCTGCCATATGCATGGCGTGCTACCAGCCATTATTCTTTTCGGCGGTGCAGCAGACTGGTGTGGCTGTAGGAACGGTCCTTGCAATCGGCAGTGCTCCGATAATGTCCGGGCTGCTGGAGCTGCTGTGCTTCAGGCGGCGTCCTGGGCGTATATGGTGGATGGCGACGCTGTCATCGATTATGGGCTGCGTGCTGCTGTTTCAGACCGGTGCTTCGCTGGCCATCGAACCCATCGGTGTTTTGCTGGCACTGGGAGCTGGGCTCTCTTTTGCTGGTTACACACTGCTGAGCAGACAAATTGTACAAGGCAGGGGCCCACTTGAGACGGCGGCCATTATCTTTGGAATGGGCGGGGTTCTCCTATTTCCATTCTTTTTCTTATTTGATATGGAATGGATTCGTCAGCCAAGCGGCTTTGCTGTAAGTATGCATCTGGGAATCGCTGCGACAGCTGCTGCGTATTTCTTGTTTTCAAAGGGTCTGCAGCAAGTCCCGGCGTCCTCGGCTGTCACGCTTTCCTTGGCCGAACCGCTTACGGCGGCTGTATTAGGTGCAGTGCTGGTGGGCGAGGAGCTAAGTCTCTTATCTTGGGCGGGCATTGGATTGCTGCTGGCGGGTATAGTCATGATATCACTTGCTTCCAAAAGGGCCGAGCCTGTATGATGGAGTTTTTTGTTGAGGACTTAAACGGCTTGGTCCTCTAAAAATCACTGGTCGTAACTGGTAATTTTAACTCGGAATATCCGATATGGTGTCAAATTGTACAATATCTTATCGATAAATTAATACTGCCATCACAATTCCTCATTAGAATTTACTTGTATGACTAATGATGAGGAGTGAGTGAATGGCGAATAAGTATAATGAAAAAAAAGGGAAAAAATCCAAGTCCAAGATCCCTGTTCTATTATTAACGGCTGCTTTTTGTTTTCAAGGCACAGATTCTGTTTTGGCAGCAAACAGCCTGGATGAATCAGCGATTGCTCCGCAAGAAGCAGCTTATGGGTATTACGTCGATAACTATGCAAAAAATGACAAGGCCAATATGACTCCTGATACAAACCCCTCGATTGGTGTGCTTTCCAAATTTCATGACATTTGGGAACCTGGGTCTTCCTGGGATAATGGCACCGTGTTGAATGCCGATATACATAATCAGAACATAGCGACATCCATCTCCATTACACAAAATCGCACAGATGAAGAAGCAAGGATGGCTTATTTGATCGATCGCCGTCATCAGAATTACAGTGCCATTGCAGGGCTCGGGCCTTATGCTGATAATTTCATTGCTGGTGCCAATGCTGGGACGACGATTCCGGACGAGATCCCGGAAGATGCGACAAGTGTTGGTTATGAAGATGGAAGCAACAGCAATGGTGTATGGGCTGATCAGGGTTCGAGTCTTGGAAGCATGGTCGAATTAATCGATAATATACGCTCGACTGGTGCATCGACATCGTCAGCCAAAGCTTATTATGCTTATAAACGGCCGTTCCGCTGGAGTGAGGAGGTCAGTGTGATACCGACACTTGTCCCAAGGATAAAGGACGATCCCAGCAGTGATGGCGGTTTCCCGAGCGGGCATACGAATGCAGGCTATCTTGCATCCTATGGTTTTGCTTATGCAGTTCCGGAGCGCTATGAAGAAATCATGACAAGGGCCTCTGAGATGGGGCATAGCAGGATCGTCGCAGGCATGCATTCCCCATTGGATGTCATGGGCGGCCGAGTGATGGCAACCGCTGTGGCGGCAGCTGCCCTGAATGATCCGGCCAACAAGAGTGTGAAGGAAGCTGCTTATGCGCAGGCACATGAAGTACTGCTTACACAAGAAGGTACATCTGAAGACAATTACAGTGACTATGAAACGAATAAGAAGAAATATACGGAGCGCCTGACATATGGTTTTGCGCAAACTGGCGACACCACGAAGCCAATGGTTGTGCCAAAAGGTGCAGAGGTCCTGCTTGAGACCCGTTTCCCATATTTGGATGATGCGCAGCGCCGCTGGGTGTTATATACAACAGGTTTGCCGTCCGGCTATCCGGTGCTGGATGATACAGAGGGCTGGGGAAGGCTGAATATGTTCGCTGCCGCGGGCGGATATGAAGCATTTGAGAATAATGTGTCAGTGACAATGGATGCTTCCAAGGGCGGCTTTCATGAAGCAGATACTTGGAAAAACGATATCAGCGGTACCGGGAAATTGACTAAATCAGGTACGGGCTCCTTGACGCTTTCAGGGAATAATTCTTATTCTGGCGGCACCCTGCTGGAAGAAGGAACCTTAGTTGCGGATTCCGGGACTGCTTTTGGTGAAGGGAAAGTTGAAAATACAGAAGGTATCCTGAAAGAGAATGTTTCGAGTGTTGTGACGATCGGCAATGATTTTACCCAGTCCGAGGCGGGTACGCTTGAGCTTACGATCGGAAGTAAAGAAGATGTGCTTGATATCAATGGTCAGGCAGCATTTGGCGGGACCCTGAAGCTGAACTTTACAGATGGTTACGTCCCTGAAGCGGATACACCGATCATCTCCTACGATGAACTGGCGGATAAGAATGCCTTTTCCGCGGTTGAGATCACAGGTCTCCCGGATGAGTATGAGGTTGTCTATGAGGCAAATGCCATGTATGTCGTGAATACAGAAGAAGTGAAAGAAGAGGAAGAGAAGGAGAATGAACAGCCGGTCGTACCGCCGGCTGAAACAGGAGACGATAATCCGGCACCGGAATCGGGCAGCGATGACGGATCGGCAAACGATACGGTCAACGAGGAAGATCCGGGTAATACAACCGATGGGAAGGAAGACAGCAAGACGCCGGATGCTGCAGCTGACGGAAATGACGGCAAAACCACGGTTAAGCCGGATGATACGAATGATGAAGGGGAACATCAGGTTACGCCTGTGACTTCGAGCGAAACGAAAGAAGATGTGGTGAAGAACCCTAAAACCGGGGATGACACAAATATCCTTCTGTATGTCGGGTTGTTGGCGGCTTCCGCCATTGCAGCAGCAGCTGTTTTCTTGCAAAGAAAATTAAAAGGCAGAAACTAAACAAGGTCCCTTGCAGCGAAAAGGCAACTGCTGCCATGCAGCTGCAAGGGGCATCTTATCTGTATCGATAATAATTGATCGTAAAGGTATGGGCAGAGAATGAATAAAAATCAGAAGAAAAAAATGAGCTGGCTCCAAAAAATGGTTCTTCTCACTTGTTTGGCGTTTTTTCTGTTTTCCCTTATCAAATTAGGAACGATAGGCTTGGATTACGCTCAAAGTGAACAAGTGATGAGTGAAATCCAAGAGGAATATAAAGACAATCTTCGAAGCAGCAATACTGCAATTGCTGCACCCTCTGAGAATCAAGTTCGTCCGCAATTTAAATCCCTTTTACAGACCAATCCAGATATCGTCGGTTGGATTGCGATCAATGATACAAAAATAGATTACCCTATCTTGCAGGGTTCCGATAATAGTCATTATTTAGATCGGGATTACAAAGAAGCTGCATCCAAATCCGGCAGTATTTTCATGGATTATCGAAATGATGCATCATCCCTGGATAGACAAACGATCATTTACGGACATCAGATGAAGGATGGCTCGATGTTCGGGCAGCTGGATAAGTTCTTAGACAAGGATTTTTTCTCGCGGCATGAACAATTTCAATTCGATACGCTTTACGAAAGCTATAAGGTAGAGGTTTTCTCGGTATACGCAACGACCACTGATTTTAATTATATTGAAACGGATTTTACCAGCGAAGCCGAATATAAGGATTTCCTTGAGATAGTGAAGGGGAAATCAACCGTGCCGGCAGATGTCAAAGTAACGGAAAAGGATAACATCATCACCCTATCAACATGCAATGAATTACTGGATTCGGATGAAGGCAGATTGGTCCTGCACGGGAAATTGACAAAGATCGATTAAGAGGCCCCTTCCCAGTAAAGAGTTGATGATCAGCTAGGATTTACTCCTATCCTGTCTGTACTGTCTTGGCGTCATGCCATATTTCGCTTTGAAGAGCTTTGAAAAGTAACCTTGCCTTGTATAACCGACCTCTTCGGCAATTTGCTGCAGGGGCCAGTCCGTAGTCAAAAGCAGCAGGCGGGCTTGGTGCAGCCGATAAGCTGCCAAGTATTCGAGCGGTGTGCAATGATAGATTCGTTTCATGCATCTGGCCATATAATTTTCGTGTACGTGGAAATGCTTTGCCAAGGTGCTGTTTGTGATTGGATGGCTATAGTGCTGCTTGATGTACATTTCGATTCGCTCGGCCAGACGTAAGGTGGCTTGCTGCGGTGCTGGGTTATAGGAAAGATGCTGCAGCACCTGCATGAATAAATACTGTGTTTCCCAAAAAGCAAAGGAGCGCGGCTGGATGGTGGATTGCAGCAGATTTTCCACTGCATCAAACAGTACTTCGGGATAGGCCATCGGCTGATATTTCGGCAGATGCAAGGTGGTATTCGCTGTATGATAATGCAGGGATGGCATTGTTTCATGGGATGAAATAGGAGAGGAGGTCATTTGTTCCCTCCAAGCTGATGGGCTTTGCATATGCAGCCAATAGAATGTGGTATCAGCTGCACAGCGAGCCGTTGGGTAATGGAATTTCCCAGGCTCAAGGATCAATGCCTCGCCGGCGGAAACGTCCCATTGCAGTCCTTCTTCACCGATGTATAAAATGCCATTTTGGACGAGGATGATATCGAAGAATCCAAGATTCCTTCGTGCCGGGTGCCGCTGTCCTTTGCGAAAGGTCGTGCGGTCTCCTTCCACAAAGTAATGCAGAGGCGGAACGGCGAATGATAAGTAGGAAGTCTCCATTGCTGTGTCGCCACCTTTTGGGTGAAATAGTGTAAATCGAGGTTGAATCTGATACTATATCACTTCTATTTTAAATGTTAAGCTACCTCTTGAAAACGCTTAACAAGGGAGTGGGAAGATGGAAACCGCAAAAAGTCCTAAAGTGATGGTAGAGGATGCCTTTTGGTCGAATTATAAGAAACTCGTCGCAGAAAAGGTCATTCCCTATCAGTGGAAGGCGTTGAATGATCAGCTGTCCGGCACTGCCCCAAGCCATGCCATCGAAAATTTCCGCATAGCAGCAGGAGAAGCGGCTGGCGACTATTATGGCACAGTCTTCCAGGATAGCGATGTGGCCAAATGGCTGGAAACGGTAGCGTACAGTTTACGTCGCTTTCCGGATCCAGACTTGGAAAAAGCAGCCGATGATGTCATTTCGCTGATGGGCAGGGCACAAGCCGTAGATGGATATTTGAACACCTATTACATGCTCGTGGAGCCTGAAAATCGCTGGACGAATTTGCGGGACAATCATGAATTGTATTGTGCGGGTCATTTGATCGAAGCTGCGGTTGCCTATTATGAAACGACGGGAAAGCGTGCATTCCTTGCCATCGTGGAAAAGTATGTGAAGCTGATCCGGAATACGTTCGGAATCGAAGAGGGAAAGCTGCGAGGCTATCCAGGGCATCCGGAAATCGAGCTGGCCCTGCTTCGGTTATTTGATTTGACAGGGAATGCTGAGCATCTGGAGCTTGCTGCATATTTCATCCAACAGCGCGGACAGGAGCCGCATTATTTTGATATGATAGTTTGTCAATCTAAATGCGACAGTTCCTCCTGGAAAGCCTCGTAAGGAGTTTTCCATCCTAATATTTTTCGCGGGCGATGATTAATTAGGTATAGTGCTTGGTGGATTTCATCTTCTGAAACAGAGGCTAAGTCTGTTTTCTTTGGGAAGAACTCCCGAAGCAGCCCGTTACTGTTTTCATTGGTTCCTCGCTGCCATGGGGCATACGGATCGGCAAAGTAAACCGAGATATCCATTTCATTTTCGATTTCTTGATAACAAGCAAATTCTTTCCCTCGATCTGTGGTCGCTGTCTTAAATATTTCCTTAGGCATAGAAGCTGCCACTTGTGAGATAGCTTCCTTCATAGAGCGTGCACTTCGATCGTTCATTTTAACTGCGAGAAAGAAACGCGTTTTGCGTTCGGCAAACGTTCCGAAGCATCCTTTACTTTTTCCACGGCTTGATACTACTGTATCTAGTTCCCAATGGCCTGCCGATTTTCGGTCCTTCACATCTTTTGGACGCTCCTTTATCGACGTACCAATATTGAATCGACCTCTCGTTTCCCGGGGTTTTTGCCTTTTTCCTTTTTGACGGAAGACCTGATGATCGACAGAGAATCGTCTTTGATTCATCCAACGATAGATGGTTTTGAAGCTGATGATACCCAGCCTTCCTTGAATTTGTTCAGGTGACCAAGTGAGCTTTAATTTCTCCTCAATAACCACTCTAAGCTCTTCTTTCCATTTACCTTTAGGAATACAAAATTCCCGTCGTTTTTGATACATTCTGTCAGCAGAGTCAGCTTTATAGCTGCCCTCACTGTTACGCTCCAATTCTCTGGAAATAGTCGAATGGTGTCTCCCTAACTCCTTTGCGATACGACGTGCAGACCAGCCAAGCTTGTATAGTGTTTCTAGTTTTCCTCGTTCAATTGTAGTAAGATGGGAATAGCTCATGTTTTCCTCCGTTTAAGATTAGGTATGGTAACTTCATCTTACACGAGGAAACATGGGCTTTTCTATTTTCAAAAGGTGTCGCACTTAATATTACAATTCATCATATGGAAAAAGAGCGGCGCCGTAACTTGGATGCGGCGCCGACGTGGAATGACCGGCATACCAATTTCGGACTTGGATATGCCTATATGCAGGCACATCTTCCTGTGCGGCAGCAGACAGAAGCAGTTGGCCACGCCGTCCGGGCGATGTATTTATATGCAGCAATGGCCTATCTGGCGCGGCGGACAGATGATGCCCAGCTGCAAGCGGTATGTGATGCCTTATGGGAGGATGTGACAAACAGGAAGATGTATGTGACCGGGGGACTGGGCTCAGCTGTCAATGGCGAGGCGTTCACGGATCCGTATGACCTTCCCAATGACAGTATGTATTGTGAGACATGTGCATCTGTCGGATTGGTTTTCTGGGCGAAGCAGATGCTGCTGCTATCACCAGACAGGAAATATGCAGACGTGCTGGAACGGGCTATCTACAATGGGACGATCAGCGGGATGGACTTGGAGGGAGAACGATTTTTTTATGTGAACCCGCTGGAGGTGAATGCATATCAAGGCGGACGCAAGGATCAGGAGCATGTGAAGCAGGAGCGGCAAAAGTGGTTTGCCTGTGCTTGCTGTCCGCCGAATCTGGCTCGTCTGCTTGCATCCATCGAGGATTATGCATTTACGCAGACGGGGGACACCTTATATACACATCTTTATATGGCTGGAAGTGTGCAGACAAGGATCGATGAGCTGCCTGTTAAGCTGATGCAAAAGCATCATTATCCATGGGATGGCAGCATTACCGTGACGGTGGAAGGGACTGGGCAATTCAAGCTGGCGTTTCGTATACCTGGCTGGTGTGAGGGCGCGGCGGTCTCCATCAATGGGGAGGCTCTTGCGGCGGATGATCTGGTGGATGGTTATCTGGTGTTGGAGCGTATGTGGAAGCTCGGCGACAAGATCGAGCTGTTTCTGCCAATGCCGATTATGCGTGTATATAGCAATCCGGAGGTCGGGATGAATCAGGGGCAGGCTGCCTTGCAGCGGGGCCCTGTCGTCTATTGTATAGAAGAAAAGGATAATGGAAGCAATCTTTCTGGTCTCCGTCTCCCAAGAGAAAGCACTTTTACGATATCCTATAGGGAAGATTTGCTGAAGGGGGTAGTCAAGCTGGAAGCAGACGCATTTCGTATCGTTAAAACAGAGCATCTTTATCAGACAAGGACACCTGAAGCGGAGCGGGTCTCCATCCATGCTATTCCATATTTTGCATGGGGGAACCGGGGAACTGGCGAAATGCGGATTTGGATATATGAAAATGCGGAGTAAATGAAACAGAAAGCTGTCCCTCATCGGGGCAGCTTTCCGTCAAGATAATTTAAGGTCGAGTTCGTGAATATTTTCCAAAACGCGCTGGAAAGAAAATGCGCCGGGCGTTTTCGGGAGTTCACTATGCTCGTATGGCTCCCCGAGCAGGCGGAAGAACTTTTCAAACAAACCAGAAGCCAGGAACCCGATGAATTTCGTATGATGGACGTCCAGGCGGAAAGAATGTTCAATGTGTGCCGGAACATGCAGGAAATCTCCTTTTTCCAAATGGAATTCTTCTCCGTCCGCCCACATCGTCATCTTCCCTTCAAGGCATAGGAAACATTCCGTGTGCTTCTCATGATGATGCACTGGTACCGCTTCTCCCGCATAGCCTTCTGTCATGACAGCGAGATACTTTTTATCAGTGGTTGCTTGCGTAGCGAGAAAGGTAAATAGCTGATCGGCGGCCAGCATGCTTTCACCCGCACCTGATTCGACGACATATGGAACAGCGGCATCAGGAAGTTCTGCTGCTGTGATTTGCTTGGCAGCAATCAGCCCTTGCGGAGGATCAGTGACAATCCTGTAATCATGATCCAAATCGTGTAAGGCAGCAGCTGTGATAGAATCGGCTGCCTCACTGTGGGGCACCGTGTATGCATATGGTTCGGCAATATTGCGGTACATGTCTGCCATGCTGCCGTCGGTTGAGAACGAATAGAACCGCGTGCGATTACGCAGCGTTTTGTATTGATGTACAGTGCCAGCTGGCAGGTGAGCGT
Organism: Terribacillus sp. FSL K6-0262; assembly: GCF_037977385.1. NCBI lineage: Bacteria > Bacillati > Bacillota > Bacilli > Caryophanales > Bacillaceae > Terribacillus > Terribacillus sp. FSL K6-0262. The sequence goes on from NZ_CP150277.1 coordinate 1,992,988, forward strand.
AATCCCCGGAAGCAAGCGTATGTATTTCATTATTGATTGTCAATTCCAGCAAACCGTCTATCACATAAATGGATTCATGCTGTTGGTCGTGCACGTGAAGGGGAGACGCTTCACCTTTACTGCCAGTGATCTGCACAAGGCTGAACAGGTTCCCTGTACTTGCAGCATCTGCAAGAATTTTAATAACCTGCTTGTTGATGATGTAGCATTCGCCCTCTTCATTGCGCAATAAATAGGCTTGTTTATTTTGGGGCGTTGTTTTCTGCTGGAGCGCAGTCATTTTTCTCTCCCTCTCTATTTTTGTATCTATAAATTATAAAAATATCATCATTCAGCCTGCAAGAGTAAAAAGTACTCTGATGAAGGTCTGGTATCAAAAATGAGCTGCCTCCCTAAAAGGAGTGCAGCTCATTCTCATATGTTTTCCATCAAACGCTTCGCAATACGTGCATAGTCATCCCGGTCGATGCCCGGAGCGAATTGCTCGGGCAGCTCCTCAAGGTCCGGGATCGGACCGCCCCTTGGCGCGCCTTGTTTCACGACGAGTTCACTGCCGTTCTCTGGATTCTTCCCTTTCCAGATTTTTCGGATGTCTGCATATTCGCCCATGTCGTTCCAGGTGAAAAGGATATTGCCAAGCCCTTGATTCTCGAATTTACGGGCATGATCGAATTTTGTATTGGATAGATCGGGGACAGGCACCATCTTTGAGACGTCTACTCCCGTTGCGATTTCCAGCGCTTTGGCATAAGCCAGCACATGTGTGCCGCCGCGTACGAGCAGATAGCCGATCATTTCCCGGGCTGTTTCATGCTCCGTCATTTCATAGACACGCATCTTATGCGTACGTGCGCCGCATTCCAGGAAGAAGTTATGGAGAAGGTCGAGCACGAGATTTCCGCTGGAAAAGACATTGTCCCCACTCCAGGCGCGACCCATGGAGTCGCCGGCCAAAGCTGTTTGGGCTGTAGCGATGAAGTGATATGTATTGCGGCTGTCCAGGCCTGTGCGCAGGGGCGTGGCATCTGGATCCCCGGTGTAAAATGTATTGCCGCGTGATAAAAGGTTTATTGTATTGGCCACCAGTTCCACGTGTCCGAATTCCTCTGCAGTGATACTTGCAACTAAGTCATAAAAAGGCTTCAGCTTCTTTTTATGGCGAAAGTTGAATGATTGATACATATAATTATTCAATGTGGACATCTCACCGAATTTTCCGCCAAGCAGTTCCTGCACAGCTGCAGCTGCGTTCGGGTCGCCATGCTCCGGGATGGGTAATTCAATTGCAAGTCTGTTTTCACGTTTGAACATCGGTTTGCCTCCTTATCCTTTTGGAATGACCCAAACGATTTGTGCAGTCCGGATGTGGAAAGGTGATCCTCCTGATTCGACGACAATATGATCCGGACGAACGGTGCTCAATCTGCCTGTAACGGATCCACGTACGGTCTCCACGATGATTTGCTTATTCCTGGCTCCTTGTAAGGTTTGGTAGATATATGGATCGACACTGCTGACATAGGTTGTTTGCTGAGGCTGGTTCATGCTGATCGCTCCTTTGATAGATAGAAACGATATACTGTATGCAGTTGATGGATGTCCTCATGCATAGGTGATGGATGCAGGCATCATTTTTTGCGGAATGTCGGCTCTGTGCTAAAATCATCTTAATGTGAAAAGGGGTGTCACGATGAAAATTGAAATATGGTCAGATTTTGTCTGTCCTTTCTGTTATATAGGGAAACGGAAGCTGGAGCTTGCTTTGGAACAATTCGAGCATAAGGACAGTGTGGAAATAGAATTCAAGAGCTTTGAGCTTGATCCGAATGCCGGGGTGTATGATGGGAAAAGCATCCATGAAGCGCTTGCTGAAAAATATGGCATGACGATCGGCCAGGCAAAGGTGAACAATATGCAAATCGGCCAGCACGCAGCCGAGGTCGGTCTTACATTCAACTTTGATGAAATGAAGCCGACAAATACATTGCATGCACATCGATTAGCTAAGTTTGCCGTGACAAAAGGCAAGGAGAAAGCAATCACCGAGAAACTTCTTCATGCATATTTCACAGAATCCAAGAATCTCAGTGAGAGAGAGACACTGCTTGATATTGCAGAAGCCTCAGGCTTGGACCGAAGCGAAGCAGGGTGGATCCTGGATGATGAATCCCTTCACCTGGATGAGGTAAGAGCCGATGAACAGCTGGCGCAGCAGTACGGGATCACAGGTGTCCCTTTCTTCATCTTCAATAATAAGTACACTATCTCGGGCGCACAGCCGATGGAGACATTCGTCGGTGCGCTGAATCAGGTATGGAAGGAAGAAAACGAACAGCCGAAGTTCCAGAATTTCGGTTCTGGTGATGTTGGTGTGTGCACAGATGATAATTGTTCCATCTGATATATGATGGGCCTGCAGATTTGCAGGTCTTTTTTTGTGCTTCCAAAAAGGGTATTTAAAGTGATGAGCCCTGTTAAACGGAAGATAAGGCATCATATTGGAGGATATCTAAGAACCGGCCGCTTATCTTCAGGTTGAGCAAAGTGAGCCATCTATATCCTGTTTAACTGCTGTCAGTGGCATTTTATCTTTCGGAGGATATACTGTAGCATTATAGAAGTGAGTTTCACACAGCGGCTGAACGGGTAGATGATAAAAGTTGTATTTCGTTCAGCAAAAATAAACAACCTCAGGTTGAAGGAGTGGTTGGTTGGAAACCGATATTAAGAAACCGTCTTTTATTTATGCATTGATGATGCTTTTATCAATAGTGGCAGTAGTATCCATAGGAATTTTGGCATTTGATGCACCGATTCAAATACTGATGTTCATCAGCATGCTAGTCATCATCCCTTATATGCTGGGGCTTGGATTTACGTATAAGCAAATCGAAAAATCCATGGCAAAAGCAATGGGAAGAGCATTGATGCCTGGTGTCATTCTTTTGACCGTCGGCATTTTAATCGGTGCATGGATAGCATCCGGAACAGTGCCAACACTGATTTATTATGGTGTGCAGGCAATTACACCGCAGTTCTTCTTAGTGACGACATTGCTGTTTTGCTCCCTGGTATCTGTTGCGACAGGCACCAGCTGGGGAACGGTCGGAACTGCAGGTGTTGCTATGATGGGTGTCGGTACGGCACTCGGCATTCCGGTTGGTCTGACAGGAGGGGCCATTGTCAGCGGAGCGTTTTTCGGTGATAAGATGTCTCCTTTATCCGATACGACTAACTTGGCACCCGCGGTAACAGGCGGGAATTTGTTCAAGCATATCAAGCATTTGCTTTGGACGACAGTTCCTTCTTATTTGATTACAGCTGCCATCTTTTTCTTCATTGGTTTGCGTTATCATGGAACAGGCGCCGATTCGGAGAGTGTCAATCAGCTGACGGCATACCTGGCGAATAATTTCCATTTGGGGATCATTCCATTGATCCCGATAGTTGTATTGATTGCATTGCTGGTCATGAAAAAACCTGCCATACCATCGATTTTTGCCGGAGCGGCGGTCGGCGGGCTGATTGCGATCTTTTATCAAGGATTCGGATTTGCTGAAACTTTAACCACTTTCTATAGCGGATATGCAGTGGAATCCGGTATTCCTGTTGTCGATGAATTGCTGATTCGCGGTGGCTTGACAAGTATGCTGGAATTGATTGCGCTATTCTTGTTTGCTCTCGGAGTCGGCGGTCTTTTGGCAGATGCGGGTGTGCTGGAAGCGCTGATTGCATCATTTGCGATGAAAATCAAACATACTGGTGTATTGACAGCAGTGACTATCATTGTAAGCTACGTAACCCTGGTGCTTGGAGGAACTGTTTACTTCTCGACAGTTATGGGCGGTACACTGATGAAGCCTATATTTGAACGGTTGAATCTTGAACCGGAAAACCTCTCGCGTATCTTGGAAGATACGGGTACGTTGAGTGCCCCGCTTGTCCCTTGGACCGGCGGCGGTATCTATACGGCCGGGGCCCTCGGTATCGCGACAGTCACGTATTTGCCATTCTGTTTCTTGGCCTTCATCACGCCGTTGTTTACCTTGCTTTATGGCGTGACCGGCTGGACTTTCAAGGAGAAAAAAGAAGCGAAGCAGAAGAAACCAAAAATGAAAATAGCAGAAGCTTGATAGCAGGAGAGCACTGCCCTGACAGGGTAGTGCTCTCTTTTTAATGCTTGATCGGAGGGATGGTCATTTTTCTATCCTTCAAATTGATGTGGAGCTTTTGCTGCTGGGAAATGGATGCGAAGAATACATTGTTGATTCCGATGATATTTTGCTCTGCCAGCTGTGTTCTTAACCATTCTTCATCCAATTGGAAATAGGCCAGTGTATCGTAGTGAATGACTCCATCCGATATGACTGGATAAGCAATGGAGGAGATGGGCTCCCGAAGTTTGAGATCTTCCCGGGTAACGGGCAGTTTGACAGTCTTTTTCAACACGCTCAGCGTACCGTTCGGTTCAATGACAGCAGTTTCTACATCGGATATATCAAATATGTCCTTTTGCCGCAGCATGAACAATATATTGTCTATGGAGTATTCGATTTTTCGCATATTATCATACAGAAAGGTTCCATCCTGGATCACGATAGTCGGATCGAGTGTAAGCAGTTTACCGATTTTACGGTTGGCTATCTTCCACTTTACGATTGCTTTTTGAAAAAGCCCGATAGCGATGACAGCAAAGGCTGTAGGGAGATGTTCAATGTTGGGATCAGCAATATCGGCACCGACCAGCGCTCCTAAAATGACGACAATCAGAAAATCGAATACTGGCATTTCCCCGATGGTGCGTTTTCCCATGAATAGTGTGACGATGAGCATCAGCGGTATGATAGTAATGATTCGGGATAGGACAATCAGATTATCATGTATGAGTTCAGGCATGAAGCTGCTCCTTTCTTATCATCCAGTCTTGCCAGCAGATGCTGCCGTCAAACCGATGCCTTGAATTTTTGAAACGAAAATGCAGTCAGCGCGTAAAAAGAGAAGAGGCGATCAACATGCAAAAGCAGGAAGTATTGTTCGATATGAAGGAATTGCAAAAGCAAGCTGCGATCCTGGCGCTAGGAATGCTGTTTGCGGCCACTTTTAGTTATCTTCTGATACATGGATTTGAATTTCATATAAGCTTATCTGGTATCGCAGTCATTTTTCTGCTCACAATCATCGGAATCATTCTGCATGAACTCCTGCATGGGGTTGGCTTTGTCGTGTTTGGACATGTGAAACCCAATCAGGTGAAATATGGATTTTCCATGAAAGACGGTGCCGCCTATGCGCATTGCATGACACCTATCACACTTAGGGCTTATCGCATGGCTTTGCTTTTACCCGTTATACTGACGGGGCTTGTTCCGCTGCTGTTTTCGTATATGACCGGGAATGGGATACTGCTGACTGTATCTGTGATCCTGACAGCTGGAGGGGTAGGTGATTGGATCATCTTCCGCAGCCTGACAAAGTATGAAGCCAGACAATTCGTGATGGACCATCCGACCGAGGTCGGTTATTTCATTTATACAGAGGCACCTGACTGATGGAAGGGAGAATACTGTGTGGTCGATCTTTTTCATTACTGGCTTTTCAATGATGATGCTGTACATAATGTTATTTTGACGCTGATTTATATTTGGATTTTGATCAATATCGGCAAGTGGGCAGTGGATAAGATCATTCCAGATAAGCAAGGCAAATCGTTTTGGGCACTCGCAGGTTTCCTGCTTGTCCATGCAGGGCTAGGGACGTTGCTGCTTTGGCTCTTGGGAGGGGATTTCTTCCAGGATTGGACGTTTACAGGATGGTTTTGGCATGATGTGACGCTGTGGATTTTAGTTGGTTTGTTTGTCGCATTATGCACGCTTTTTCTTGTGAGGGGGATTAGAAGGTTAAGTTCGATAAAGAAAGTGATCAGCATGATCATTTTCCTGCTAGTTGGTGAATTTATCGTTGGTTCCTTCGTCATGACTGTGTTCCACGGAGCAGGCCGCTCGGTGACGATGAATCTTGATTCCCCAACAATCGTGGCGGAAGATGCCAATTTGGCCATCAATAAAATTCGGATGAAAATACCGAATGGGCATGAGAACGGTATCTCCTTGAGCGTTTCGCGCTTTGAGATCATAGCTGTGGATCTGGAATCGGGGGAGAGGGAGTGGAGCCGGAAATCCAGCTGGCAGGAATATGTTCTGGGGCTGACAGATGACGGTGTCATGGTCGTGAATGGGAAAGCCGAGGAGCTGTATTTCCTTGATCCAGCCACCGGGGAAGTCCGTCTTGAGGAAGAGGATTGGACAGAGACATATCCGGAACTTGCCGATAATCTGAGCTACGAGCAGGCTGATTATTATCTCGATGAAGGCGGCAGCATCTATTTATATGCATTGAACAGCAAGTATTATCGTATTGCCGACGGACGAATGACAGAGGATCCGGCTTATGGGAAAGAGTTACAGAAGGGATTTTTCGGTGACGGAGAAAACGGAGAGGCAGAAGAAGCCCAGCAGATCGTTCAGAAGCTGTACCCGGATTTGCTTGAGGCACAGCCGATCATCGGGACAAATAAAGATGGCAGTATGCTGCTGATGTACAAAGAAAAACGCAACCAGGATCAGATGATGATCGCACGTGTTTCAACTGGTGGATCCCGCGTGAGCTGGAAGTTAGCAGTCGATTATGATCATCAAGAGATCCCAGGCGAAAGCCCGGTTGGTGTCTTTTTTACGGAAGATGCTGCATGTATACAAGCTGCCGGCAAACTTTATAAAGTTTCCGAACAAGATGGTACCGTGGATTTCGTTTACCAGTATCGTTGGAATAAAAAGGAGGACATAATGGAAACTCCATAGTCCTGGAAGGAATTGACGATATCCTGAGGCATAACATCTTTTGAATCGGGGTATGGAAGAGTACGGCTCAAAAGAAGTTTTGCTGAAGGAGGCGTTTCATATGACCATAAAACCAATCGACACAGATTATATTGCCAAGGGCATTGGACCAAATGTTTCACCGGAGGCTTTCACGAATGATAAACGCAAGGTCTTCTTATTCGGCTCGCCGAGTTATACAAATATCGGTGATCAGGCAATTGCGTATAGCATCGAGAAATTCATCAAAAGCCGGTTCCCTTATTATGAATATATAGAAATCATGGACTATGCGACGGATGAAGGAATTGAATTTGTTAAAGGTATCATTCGTGAAGACGATATCGTCATGTTCACAGGCGGCGGTAATCTCGGAAGCTTGTATTTGGATATCGAAGAAGATCGCCGAAAGGTATTCGCTGCTTTCAAGGACTATAAGTCGATTTCCATGCCGCAGTCTGTGTTCTTCGAAGATAATGAACATGGCGAGCAGGAGAAAAAGAAAACACAGGAAGCCTATCATCAGAATAAGAACTTGGTGATTGCTGCCAGGGAATCGCAGACGCTGGATGTTGTAAGAAATACATTCGAGTCTGAGGTGATGTACACACCGGATATGGTGATGTCACTTGATATTGTCCCCCGTGAGCAGGAACGGGAGGGTGTCATGTTCTTCCTGAGGGCTGATAAAGAAAAGGTGATGGAAGAGAGCTTCGTTTCGGAGCTCATGGAGTGGGCGAAGAAGTTCGGGTCTGTCGACCGTACAGATACAGTCTTGGATGAGGATATTGTACCGACAATCGATTATGCGGACAGGGAAAAGCACTTCATCGAGATGCTGGATTTGATCAGCTCGAAGAAATTGATCATCACCGACCGCCTGCATGCGATGATTTTCTCCATCATCACGAAAACACCATGTCTTGTATTCGGAAACAGCTATGGAAAAGCGAAGCACTCTTACCGTGACTGGCTCGACTCCATTAATTTTGTGGAGTATACAGACTCCAAGGATGTGGGACTGCTGGAGAAAATGGTAGAGAAATTGATGGACACAGAGCCAAACGAGGTGGATCTGAGAAAAGACTTCAAACCGCTGGTGGATTTCCTCCGCAGCTGATAAGAAAGCTAGAATCTTATGATTCTAGCTTTTTTTATTGGGTATGCATATTCATTCCAAAAAAAATATTAATATACGGTTGTATTTTTATATAAATAGTTGTATATTTATTACACAATATACAACGAAGGGTCGTCCTTGAAGGAGTACAGCCAGATGAACAGCTTACAAGATTTACAGCAGCAGCCATATAAGAAAAAGAAACCAAAGCAATTCAATGTCTACGTGATGATTTTCGCATTCATCGTCGTGGCGGCACTATTAACATATATCATCCCTGGCGGCGCCTATGACCGCGTGGAGCAGGATGGACGAAGTGTCATCCTGCCGGAAACCTTCCATTACATAGACGGAGAAAATGTCGGACTGCTCGGCATATTCAATAGTATTCATACAGGTATGGTGAATGGCGCCAATATCATTTTCTTCGTCTTGATCGTCGGCGGGGCATTTGGTATTTTCACAGCAACCGGGGCATTGGATGCTTTCATTTATATGCTGTCCAGAAAGATGGCCAATAAAGAGAAATTACTCATTCCTGTTTTGATGCTGTTCTTTGCAGCAGCAGGGGCATTGATGGGAATGTCGGATGAAACAATCGTTTATGTCGCAATCCTGGCGCCTATGGCGATAGCACTTGGCTTCGATGCATTGACCGGTTTTGCGATTGTCGTACTCGGTGCCGGTGTCGGATTTACGGCAGCGGTCATGAACCCATTCACGGTTGGAGTAGCCCAAGGGATTTCCGAGCTGCCGACGTTCTCCGGAATCGGCTTCCGGATCATCATTTTTGTTGTCTTGTATGCGGCGGCCGTCTTGTATGTGATGCGGCATGCCGGCAAAGTGAAAAAGAACCCGGAGCTCGGGGTATACGGCAAGTTTGGCGGAAAAGCAGATACAGCGGCACTTCAGTCCCATAAAATGACCGCTCGCCATAAGCTTGTCCTATCCGCTTTCTTGATCAACTATATTGTATTGATCATCGGGGTATTGAAATACGGATGGTATATCACGGAGATTGCCGGATTGTTCCTGCTGTTCGGTGTACTGATGGGGATCCTTGGCGGCATTTCTTTCTCTGGCATTGCCGATAATTTCATCCTTGGAGCGAAAGACTTGCTTGGCGGTGCACTGATCATCGGCTTTGCACAAGCTATTCTGGTAATCTTCAATACGTCAGGTATGATGGATACATTGCTGCATTATGCTTCTGATGCGCTTGGCGCTATTCCCGGTGCCCTGTCTGCAGTCGGGATGCTATTTTTGCAGATGGGCATCAATTTCTTCGTGCCGTCCGGAAGCGGACAAGCTGCTTTGACCATGCCGCTGATGGCGCCATTATCCGACATGATTGGCGTAACGAGGCAGACAGCTGTATTGGCATATCAGTTCGGGGACGGTATCTCCAACACAATTTTGCCAACAGGCAATATCATCGCCTTGCTTGCGATTGCAGGCATTGGCTACGGCAAGTGGGTGAAGTGGTTCCTGCCATTCTTCCTTATTCAGATCGGCATTGCCATCATCGCACTGATCATAGCTCAATTGATTCAATACGGACCGTTTTAATAGAAGGGGAAATAGTTATGGAATTAGAGAGATTAGCAGAGCAGGCGATCCTGGATCGCCGGCATTTTCATCAATACCCGGAACTTTCCGGGGAAGAATACGAGACAGGTAAATATGTGCGTGGCAGATTAGAGAAACTTGGCATCGAGATCCTTGATTTTCAGCCGCCGAGTGTCGTCGGCTATGTGAAAGGCGCAAAAGGGGAGAAGACGATCGCTCTCCGGGCGGATATGGATGCACTGCCGATGGTGGAAGAAGGGGATAAACCTTATATCTCCAAGCATCATGGGGTAGCTCATACCTGCGGGCATGATGGTCATACAGCTATTTTGCTTGCAGTTGCAGAATGGATCACCCTTCATAAAGAGGAAGTGGAGCCTAATATCGTGCTCATCTTCCAATCCTCCGAAGAAGCTTCTCCAAGCGGTGCTGATAAACTGATCAAGGAAGGTGTACTGAAAGACGTCGACAGCATTTATGGCATCCATGTCGATGCCGGCTTGAAAAAAGGACAATTCGGTACCCGCCCTGGCGCCATGATGGCGTCGGTCGATGATTTTGAGATCAAAATCCAGGGCTCTGGCGGACATGCATCAACACCGCATTTGACAGTGGATCCGGTTTACATCTCGACCCATGTCATCCAGGCGCTGCAAAGCATCGTCAGCCGTAAACTCAATCCAATGGATGCCAGCGTCATCTCCGTTGGGAAAATCGAAGCTGGCAACACTTATAATGTCATTCCGGATTCAGCCAAAATCATCGGGACAATGCGCTCCTTCTCTCCAGAAGCGGTGCAGACGATCCAGGAACAGATTGCCAAGCTGACCAAGGGCATTTGTGAATCTTTTGGCGCCGCAGCCGAAGTGGACTTCATCATCGGCACACCGCCGCTTATCAATGATGAAAAGGAAGCGGATTTTGCAGAAGGACTATTACAGAAAACATTCGGCAAAGAGCGCTACGAACAACTCGAGCCGGTCATGGGATCAGAGGATTTCTCCTATTACCTGCAGGAAATTCCAGGGGTATTCGTCAAAGTCGGCATGCAAGGGGAGAAAAGCCAGTATCCGCATCATCACCCAAGGTTTGATATTGATGAGGATGTATTCGTAGATGCGATCAAGGTATTCCAGCAATTCATTCTGAACCAATAAGTAAAGGAGCATATGGGATAACCCATACGCTCCTCTTTTTATGCAAGTATTTCTGATTGTTTCCAGGATGTTGCCGTTTGTTTCAATACTTCATTTAATTCCTCGACATTCTTTCTGCCCTGCTGCTGCAGCCACTGTTTTCCTGCAGCTTCTCCACCACGGCCGAAAATAGCTACACTATCTTTCCAGGTTGCCCGGCCGCATAATACACCATTGAAGCTGGAGCCTGCTTCCTTTGCAAAACGCAGGGTCTCTTGGAAAAGTGTGGCGCTTACGCCTGCGCTTAAAAAGATGAAAGGCAAATCAGTGGCCTCGCTTTGTTCTTTGAAATAGCGTTTTGCTTCTTCCTGTGTGTAAACAGGCGGCTCTTCTGAAAATCCTTCTACATATCCCATGTTTACAGGCACTTCCACTTTCAGGACATCTACTTTATATGGGGCTTTGGAGAATTCCCTCATCATGTCGTTCACTTTATGCGGCTTGAGTTTGGCGTATTCCCGGCCTTTCACATCATCATTGGCAGCATCATAGGATACGAGTTCCAAGAAGAAGAGAATGTCTTCCGCCTGACATTCAGATCCAAGTCGTTCTACAAAAATATGTTTCTTCTCATTGATGCTTGGGTCCTCATCCACATCGTAGTACAGAAGGAATTTTACAGCATCGGCACCTTGGGCCTTGATTCGCTGAACAGACCAATCATCCAGGATATCCGGCATGCGGCCAGGCTGTGCTGCATCATAGCCGGTTTTCTCATACGCGAGTAGCAGTCCGGCATCCTTATCCCTTTTCTTTGCTGCAGGCAGACCGTATTCAGGATCAAGCAGAATGGAAGTGGCATATGGTGTGAGTTCCTCAGAGATCAGTTCTTTGAAAGATACGATGGTATCGTCTCCCTGATTTGTGGTGCTTTCCTGCTGCAGCATCTTTTTCAAGGAGCCTCGCTGATCGATGGCGAGGGCGCCGATTATTCCATTTTCGTCTGATAGTCTTTCCAGTGCTTCTCGTTTAGCGGGTGTTAGATTAAGCATTGTAGCAGCTCCTTTAAGCAGATAGTTTAGTTGAAAATAGGGTCAGGATGTCTTCTGGCTTCCTGGCACGGTGCAGCTGATCAATCGTTTCCTGATGGACGAGCATCTTGGATACTTCTGATAGATAGTACAGATGATTGGAAGCTGTTCCTTTGGGAATGAGCATGGCAATGACGACTTTGATCGGCTGTCCGTCCAATGCGTTCCATTCGACACCGTCAGCCAGTTTGAAGATGATGATTGCTGGCTTCCGTACTTCGATCCGTTCTGTATGAGGAATGGCGATGCCTTGTTCCATTCCGGTTGTACTCTCTTTTTCCCGCTGGATAAAGCCGTCTATGATAGCAGCTTGATCTGTGATGATTCCGTGTTGCTTTGCAGTTGCGGCGATTTGCTGGAATACCTCTGTTTGAGTGGCTGCTTTGACGTTTAGCTTGATGGTGTCGACAGACATGATTTGACTGACATCCTGTACAGACGGCACCGATTTTTCCGTTACAGCTGCTGTCTGTACAATTGGTGTTTCTTTCGTTTTGCTTTTAGCAGCCGTGCGCTTTTGATCCATGCCAATCAAAAATCCGCTCACGACTGCACCAGCCAAGATTGCCAGCACCCAAAGGAATGGATGTGTAACGATTGGCAGAACGATGAATCCGCCATGTGGTGCTGGTACTTGTACTTTGAATAGATAAGTAAGGATTGCCGCAATGGATGAACCAATCATGAGAAACGGAATGACCTTCAGCGGCTTCTTCGCTGCGAATGGTATGGCTCCTTCCGTGATATGAGTCGAACCAAGCAGGAAGTTGACGAGACCGGCACTGCGTTCGCTCGTGCTATAGGATTTACCTGCAAATAATGTGGCAAAGCCAGTAGCGATTGGCGGAACGATGCAAGCAGCGGATACGCCAGCCATAAAGAAGAAGTTACCATCCGATAGCAAAGCTGTTCCCGTTACGTATGCAGCCTTATTGACGGGGCCGCCCATATCGAATGCGCACATGATTCCTACGATAAGACCTAATACGATTGGGTTTGAATTTTGGAAGCTAGCCAGGAAATCCATCATGGCTTGGTTGATCCAGCCCATTGGAGCCGAGATGAACCACATAGCGAAGCCAGCGATGAAAATACCGAAGACCGGGAATAAGAAGATCGACTTCAAGCCATCAAGCTGTTTTGGCAAGCCCTTGAACAAGTAACCAAGGCCAAGGATGATATAACCAGTCATAAAGCCACCAATAATACCGCCCAGGAAACCAGTTCCGTTTGTGAAAGCAATCATACCTACGATGAATCCGATGATGAGGCCAGGACGCTTGGCTATGGATTCGGCAATATATGCACAGAGCACCGGAACCATCAGATTCATCGCAATACCGCCGATTGTATTCATGTAATAAGCGAATTCATTGTATTGCGAGCTTTCTGGATCGGCAGAGTGGATACCGAACATGAGGGAAATCGCGATCATGACACCGCCTGCCACAACAATAGGGAGCATGTGAGAAACACCGTTCATGAGTGATACATAAATGCTTCGTAAAATGGAATCCTTCTGCTGTGGCTCGGCGCTGCCTGCCGAAGCAGAGCGCTGCTGTCCATCTTTATAGATAGGTGCTGTTTGATCTATAATGGCATCAATAAGCTTTTCTGGTTCTTTGATACCTTTGCTGACAGCCACGTTGACAACTCGTTTGCCGATGAAACGATCACGGTTTACATCTTTATCGGCTGCGATGATGACGCCGTCGGCTGCATCGATTTCGGCTTGTGTGAGTGCACCTTGGACGCCATCCTGACCATGTGTTTCCACTTTTATGGATATGCCGCGTTTACGGGCGGCTTCTTCCAAGGCTTCCTTTGCCATGAAAGTATGGGCAATTCCTGTAGGACAGCCAGTTGCGGCTATGATTCTATACGTCATGTTTCACACCCCAATTTCTTTTTAATTGGATTTGACTTGCCAAATAAGGTACATCCTTAAGTTCGGACAATCCTGAAGTGAAAGCTGTGGAAGAGCCGGCAGCAGTCGCAAAAACCAATGCCTCTTCCTCTGGAGAACCGAGCATCAGTTTGCCTGTGAAGGCTGCCAGCATCGTGTCCCCGGCACAGGCTGTGTTCACAATCTTGCCGGTAGGAGCATTTACGGCCAGGTCTTGTTTGGCATCGCAATACAAGGCACCTTGAGCTCCGCGGGATAATAGGACTCGTTGAGCCCCACGCTTGAGCAGCTGTTGTGAAGCAGTTTGGAGTTCCGACAAATTTGTATGGTCCAATAGACCGAACCATTTGGCCGTTTCCTCATCATTTGGCTTGATGAGGTAAGGCTTATACGCGAGGCAGTCCAGCAGCACTGGAGAACTGATATCCAGCACCAAATTGACGCCTTGCCGTTGGGCAATACGGGCGATGTCGATATAAATATGATCATCGACGCCGCGCGGCAGACTGCCTGAGACAAATAACCAATCATCTTTTTTTAGGTGGCGTAATTGATCCAAGAGCTGTTCCTGGGCCTGCGCCGAAATGACCGGACCTCTATTCACTGCTTTGTATTCCATTGTTTCCGCACGGATAAAGGTATTGATACGAGTGATACCATCCACCTTTATGAATGCGGTTTCAATTCCGGCAGCTTCAAGCTCCTTTTCAATGAAGTCACCAGAGAAACCGCCAAGGAATCCGGTCGCCTTATTGGAAATGCCTAGTTTTTTCAATATGAAGGAGATATTGATGGCTTTCCCATTGGGCTGGTACTCTTCAAATATGCTTCTATTGACGACGAAAGGATCAAAAGAGGTAAATTCGGAAAAAAGATCAATCGCTGGATTCATCGTGCATGTATAAATCATCCGCATCACTGCCCATCTGTGTTTTTCTTACAACCTCATTATGGCATGCTGCGTGCTGTAAATGTTTTCAACATTCGGTTATTTCGGTACAATATTAGTAAACGTTTACACGGGGGATCATCTATGAACGGAACCTTTCTGGCGCGGATCAGTCAATATGCTGAAAAGATGAGTGAAGCTGAATTGTATCTGATTCGATATATACGGGAAAATCTCGATACAATCCCTGAATTGTCGATCGTACGATTAAGTGAAGATGCGAATGTTTCCACTGCCACCATTGTTCGTACAATGAAGAAGCTCGGCTATAATGGGTTTACCGATTTTAAGATCCGGCTAAAGGATGAAAATGACCAGAATCCAAATTTTTCAATCATTGAGCAAGTGGATGAAGAAATAAAAGATGCCATTTTGAAGAATGAGCAGGAAGTGATGAGGACCATCGAGATGCTTAATAGCGGATTGATAGAGGATACTGTACAAAAAATTTTGCATAGCAGCCGGGTGATCCTATTTGCCAGGGGATTCTCTGAACTTATAGCAAAGGAGATGGAAGTGAAACTGCAGCTGCTGAACAAGTACGCAGAGCTGCATGATGATCCCAATATCATCCGTACGAAAAGCAAGAGGCTTGAACAAGGGGATTTGGTCATTTTTGTTTCATTGAATGGGTATACGGAAGAGCTGGTGGATGCAGCAAGGAGCTGCCAGCAAAACGAAACAAGTACAATCACCTTGACGTGTAACAAAAATAGTCCGCTTGCCGCACTTGCTGAGTTGACCCTGACCGGCTACAAATCGGAGACATCTTATTTTCCGGATTATGAGGTGAGGTCGAGACTTCCGCTTCAGGTGATTTCGAGAATATTGCTGGATGCATACGCCATCCGGGCAGGAAAGTCCTGATTTTCAGGAGGGAAGAGGTTATGTCATCCTGCAATAAGCTTTTTTTCTTGCATCGTTTCATTCTCGGCGTTATATATGCAGCGGATGGAATGAGGATTTTCTTTCGATCGGGCATGAAAAGCCAAGGCTCATTTCTTTTGCTGTCCAAGCATATCTGCACCATTCCCAGGAGATGACTTGTATAATATGCTGCAGATACAAGAAGGAAAGGAAGTTGCATATGGATTTACAGCTTCAAGATAAATTAGTCGTTGTCACGGGATCAACCGGAGGCATTGGAAAAGGGATTGCGACATCTTTCTTAAGGGAAGGGGCGACCGTGATCATCAACGGACGGAATGAAGCTCGTGTCCAATCAGTAATGGAAGAGCTATCTGCATTCGGGAAGGTACATGGTATTGCAGCCGATCTGTCAGATGGGGAACAGGCCGATGGCTTTATCCGGAAAGTGAAGGAATACGGGGAAGTGGATGTCCTGGTCAATAATATGGGGATCTTTGAGGTGATGGATTTTGCCGATGTGACGGATGAAGAATGGATGCATTATTTCAATATGAATGTCCTCAGCGTCATTCGCCTGTCCCGTGCTATCCTGCCAGACATGCTGGAGCGAAACAGCGGCCGTATCCTTACGGTTTCCAGTGAAGCGGGTGTGAAGCCGCTGCCGCATATGATTCCGTATTCTGTTACTAAATCAGCGCTTATCAGCCTTTCCCGCGGAATGGCGGAGCTGACGAAGGGGACAAATGTGACAGTGAACAGTGTGCTTCCTGGTCCGACATGGACAGAAGGGGTGGAAAGCTATATGAAAGGAGCGGCAAAAGCTGCGGATCAGGAGCTGGATAAGTTCACCGCCGATTATTTCAAGGACAGCGAACCGACTTCATTGATCCAGCGCTATGCGACTGTGGAGGAAGTTGCCGATACGATAGTATTCCTGGCTTCCAAACAAGCTTCTGCGATCAATGGTACCGCTCAGCGTGTAGAGGGCGGCATCATCCGTGCATTGTAAAAAGATGAAGGACTCAGCTCATTGCGGGAGCTGAGTCCTTTTTATAAATATTGTGCCATCCATTTCCTGACATGCTCCAGCAAATCGATTCGATAGGATGGTTTGCCATTTTTCAGCAGACCGTGGTTGGAGTTTGGATATCTGATCAATTTCGTTGTTTTATCCCATCGCTTCAATGCCATGTACAGCTCATCGGCTTGGCTGACTGGACAGCGCAAATCAGCTTCCCCGTGAATGAGAAGCAGCGGTGTCTCCATTGTCTGTACATGCGAAATCGGGGAGCGCTCCCATAATTTTTCGGTATCCTCCCAAACATTCCCCCCGACAATCCCTTCCGCATAAGCTATGCCGATATCACTTGAATTGTAGAAAGACACCCAATTCGAGATGCAGCGCTGGGATACTGCTGCCTTGAAACGGTTTGTGTGCCCGATTATCCAGTTCGTCATCAGTCCGCCGTAGCTGCCTCCGGCTATGCCAAGCCGTGATGCATCCAGATGCGGATATGTTTCAAGGGCATGATCCAGTCCGCTCATTATATCCAGATAATCTCCGTTCCCGAAATCGCTCCGGCACGCATTGGTGAAATCTTGTCCGTATCCGACGCTTCCCCGAGGGTTTACAAATAGGACGGCATACCCTTCGGCAGTGAGCGATTGAAACTCATAGCTGTACATATTGGTGTAAGCAGAATGAGGACCGCCATGGATCTGCAGGACAAGCGGCACCTTTCCATCCGTTATCACTGGAGGATTCATGATCCACCCTTGGACTTTTGTTCCGTCGAAGGAAGAGAACCAGAATTCCTCAGGGATGCTTTGCCATGTGCTGGCATGATAAGCAGTATGATAGGCCGTCAGCTGCTGCTCTTCCATCGTTTCAAGATCCAAAGTATACATCTCGCTAAGACTAGTCGGGGTCAGGGCTGCATACACGATGCGGTGGCCATCCGCACTCAGGGCCATATCGTAAATGTCCTTGTCGCCAGTGCTTACTTGGAACGAGGCATCGTCTGCAAAACGATGGATATGGACCTGCCCTTGCTTGGTGACAAGTGAATAAATAGCGTGACTGGCAGGATGTATCAGTGGTGCTGCGTAGTCGTCGGAGAACTTCGCATCATTAAGTGAAGCGCTTCCTGCATGTATGTCCTCCGTATGAAGCAGCTCCGGAACACCAGCCGCATCCAATCGATAAAGGCGGTTTGCTGTGCCGCTTCCGAATTCTTGGTCGTTGGCAATCAGGATAAAGGCTGCTTCATCAGCCTTATAGGTGAATTTTTGAATGCTCAAGTTGGAATCGGAATGTTTCTCTATCGAGCCGGATGCAATATCGATTATGTATAAGTCCTGTATCCGTTCATTCCTCCTGGTGTATATATCATCTCCAGACAGGGAGCCTGCTGTAAAAGCTATCTGCTCGCCATTTGGCAGCCATTGTGCATTTGCGGCATGGAATGGTCCGTCTGTTAACTGCTTTGTCCGTTTATCTTTTACATCATATAAAAATAGGTGGGTATAGCTGCCGCTGTACAAGCCAGTCCCTTCCTGCTTGAAATACACTTGTTCAAACACATGGCCGTTCCTGTTTGTATGTATTTCTTTTTTGGTGTCAGCGTGAACCTTTGCTGTGAAGAATAGACGGGAGCCATCCGGGGACCATCGATAGGAAAGGATGGATTCCGGGAATTCGATCAGCTGTATGGGTTCCCCGTTGTCATCTAGCATCCAGATTGCTTTTTTGTCCTTGCCGCGAAGGAAGGTGAGTCTGTCGCTTGGTGACCAGGAAGGTAGCGTATCGAAGCCTTCACCGGGAATGGTTTCCATCGACCCACGCTTGATTAATGTAATGGCGGTATGGTAGCTGTCCGTTTCTTCATTTATGCTTCGGTCCACAAAAGCTATTGTTCCATCAGGATGCAAATTCAAATTGGAAAGCCAGTGATGCTGCAGTATATCTGCGGGATTCATAAGACGTTTTGCCATGCTGGAAGTCCTCCTTTTTTAGTAACTCCCATTGTAATGGAAAGGAAAGGATTGGAACAATGAAAGCCCTCGCTAAAGAGGGCTGTTTGACTGTTTATTCACTTATGGTGTTGCTGCTGGTGTGAATTGATCATGTCTCCCTGCTTAGGAGAGCGGCGGTTTTTCGAAGTTCCTCTTCCAGTACTTCGAAGTAATCGGACAGGAAGCCTTGGAATTTCTTTGCTATGGGGCTGTGGTATCTCCTGGTTGACCAAGCCAGGCCGATTGTCCGTTCACAGATGGGATCCTGCAGACGGATGACAGGTAAGTGGGCTGTTTTATTGCCCATCAATGATACAGATGGAATGAAGGCGATCCCGAGACCTTTATTGACCAATTCCCCGATGACGCCTGGTTCATCCCCCTCAAAGGCGATATGAGGCTGAAACCCCGCCAGCTGACAATATTTATCGGTCAGATTGCGTATGCCATAGCCCTCATTCATGCTGACGAAGGCTTCATCGCGGAGTTCATAAAGGGAGATATGGCTTTTGGTCCCAAGCCAATGACCTGGAGGGGCTATCAGCAGGATTTCTTCCGTCATGAGCGGCTGCCATTCGATGTCCTCATCCTGGATCGGTACAGAAGAGATGCAGAAATCGAGCTCACCGCTGCGCAGTTTTTCCGTCATTTTCGGCACGGACTGTACGTATTGCTTGAAGTGAACCTGCGGCTCTTCCTCCAGGAAGCTGCTGATCAGATCCGGCAATACCCGGGGTATCGTGACAGACAGCCGGATCGTGTGATCTGTTTTTTGATTCAATGCATGCAGTTCCCGCTCTGCTTCCTGCAGCTCATGAAGGACAGCGTTGACGCGACGGAGGAATATCCTGCCGTTTTCATTCAGTTTGATTTGCCGATTGTATCGCTCAAAAAGCCTTATCCCCAGATCCTCCTCCAATCGGCTGATTGCTTTACTGAGCGAAGGCTGGGCGATATTCAATGCTTCGGCTGCATGTGTCATGTGCTCCAGTTCAGCAACTTTTTTAAAATATTGCAACTGTAATAATTCCACGTTCATCCTTCTTTCGGATAGTTTAAAAGCTATTATTTATAATGATATATATATTATACAATATGCACCTGAGCCGTTATGCTATTTAGATGTTCAATATTTCACAAAGGTAAAGGTGAGGAAATCATGAAAGGAATAAAATTGGGCTTTTTTGACATAAAGCGGATGTGGCAGCATAAACACGGACGTATTGCACTTATTTTCCTGCTGATCATTCCGGTTGTGTATGCTGCACTGTTCCTTGGCGGCTATTGGGATCCATACGGTCATATCGAAGACTTGCCGGTGGCAGTCGTCAATCAGGATGAAGGTGCCAGCATGGATGGCGAAGAAATGCATGCCGGGGATGATTTCATCAAGGAATTGAAGAAGAGCAAGGCGCTGGACTTCGATTTTGTATCAGACGAGAAGGCAGAAGATGGATTGGATGATGGTAAGTATTATATGAAAGTGACCATCCCGAAAGACTTCTCCGAAAAGGTAACGACGCTGATGGACGAAAAACCAAAACAAGCGGAGCTTACGTATGAAGTCAATCCGGGTAAAAACTTCGTGGCAGCGCAAATCAGTTCTTCGGCAATGGAGGAAATGAAATCCAAGCTCGCCAGCAGCATTACGAAATCATATGCTGACAGTGTGTTCACCAGCTTCCATGAAGTGGCTGAAGGGCTGCAGGATGCCGGTGATGGAGCTGGCGATCTGCACAAAGGTATCACGGATGAACAGAACGGATTGAAGGATCTGCAAAATGGGATCGGTGATGTGAATGGTGGTGCCTCCGACTTGGCGGATGGTGCGGATAAGCTGGCTGCTGCCCAAGGTAAACTGTCGGATGGGATCGGCAGCCTGCATACAGGTGCATCTGATTTAGCGAGCGGGCTTGGTCAGTTGGATGATGGAGCAGCGTCACTGAAATCCAATACGGATAAAATTGCAGATGGCCTGGCAGACTGGGACAAGCAAAGCAAGGAACTATCAGAAAGTCAGGATAGCTTCACATCTGGTTCCCAGGATTTGAGTAAACTGGTTGCCTCCTATATGAAAGAGCATCCGGAACTCAAGGATGATAAGACATTCCAGCAAATAGCAGCAGCGTCTGAACAGCTGGCGGATTCATCTGCAAAACTGGCGGATGGTCAAAAGCAGCTTGGAGAAGGTGCGGAGAAGCTGGCATCAAGCGAAGAAAAGATTGCGGATGGAATGGATGATTTCAGTGAAAAATTCGGCTCCGCGGTCAGCGGAGCCAATGAGCTTGCCAGCGGCGCTGCCGATTTGGATAGTGGTTTTGCTGATTACACCACAGGCTTTGGATCACTTCAGAGCGGAGCAGCCGAACTTGCTTCCGGAACGGATAAACTGTCGGATGGAGCGACGCAGCTGGATGATGGTATGACGAAGCTTTCCGATGGTTCGGATGAGCTTGCGACAAGCCTGCAGGATGCTGCTGACAAAACTGCAGATATCAAGTCCAGTGATGCGCTGACGACGATGTTTGCCGACCCGGTCAAGCTGACAGAGAAACAGCTGTCGGATGTACCGAATTACGGTGTCGGTATTGCGCCATACTTCTTATCGCTTGCTTTGTTCGTTGGAGGCTTGATGGCAGCCAATATCCTGCCGCTCGGCAGAAGACAGGATATGCAAGTATCCGGTACGGCGCAATTCTTCAGTAAACTGACATTGGTTTATGTCGTGGCTATCATTCAAGCAGTCATACTCGACTTGATCTTCCTATTCGGATTCCAAGTCGATGTGCAGAGTGTGCCGTTATTTATCCTGTCCAGCATCATTGTGTCCATGACGGTCATGACGATCATCCTTACACTCGTGACGCTGTTCGGGAACTTAGGGAAGCTATTGGCCATTGTATTGCTGGTGGTCCAGCTTGCAACATGCGGCGGGACATTCCCGGGCGAACTGACCATTTCCGCTTTGGCATCAGTGGGCAAATACTTGCCGATGGCGCATTCCTTGCACAGTTTGCAGGAGGCAATCACACTCGGCGACTGGTCGGTGCTCGGTCATCAATTGGTCGATTTATTGATCTATCTGGTTGTCGTCGGTGTCATCGGATGGATTGTATCCTATTTGCAGCACAGACCTAAAAAAGATACAGAGCTGGAAGCAGCTTGATGAAAGGGCCTGTCCTTTAAGGACAGGTCCTTTTCCTGAATAATATTGAAAGCGGTTGCATAGGCGGTGATACCATCATATAATGTAAGGAGAGCGTACAATTGCATCACACCTATTGAAGGTTGTTACTGATTAGATCAGGCAAAACTTCAACATCCGATGAGAGCGGCTATCCTTAGCCTTTGATTCGTTTGTTGGAGTTTTTTCTTTTTTCGGAAGGGGGTAGACATGGAGATACATCGCGTGATCAATAACAATATTGTCGTAAGTGAAGATTCCCAAGGAGATGAAGTCATCCTGATCGGAAAAGGGCTTGCATTCGGATTGAAACGAGGCGATCCAATTCAAGAGAAGAGAGTGGAAAAAAGGTTCTATCTTGAAGATAAGGGGCTGTATGCGAAATTCAAAAAAATGCTGCAGGAAGTATCGCTGGAAGAAATGCATATTGCGGACGATATTATCAGTATGGCGCGCCGGCAACTGAAGCGAGAATTCAGTGAGAGTATCTATATATCCTTGCCGGATCACATCCACGCAGCCATCAAGCGTCATCATGATGGAATCCAACTGCAAAATGGTCTGCTGTGGGAAATCAAACGAATGTATAAGGAAGAATTCCGTATTGCAGAAAAAGCTGTGGCTTATATCAACGATCAATTCGGGGTCGATTTGGGAGAAGATGAAATGGGGTTCATCGCCTTCCATTTTGTCAGTGCCGAGTTAAATAGTGAAATGAACGCAATAACGAAGATTACCAGATGCATGAAAGAGATCATGAACTTAGTCACCTATAATCTTCAAGTTTGTATCGATGATAATTCCATGAATGGGTTCCGGTTTATGACGCATCTCAAATTCTTTGCCCATCGTGTCGTGAATAAGGAACCTCCTGAGATACGGGAAGATACGGTACTTTATGACATCATCCGGGAGAAATATCGCAAGGCATTTCAAGTGGCACTAAAGATAAAGGATTATATCATCAATCAGTACAACTATGAAATCAGTGATATTGAAGTCACGTATTTGACGGTGCATCTTCAAAGGTTTTTGGAAAGGAAAACTGAATGATGGTTTCTAAGCTCGTTACTTTTCGGGAGGCCAGACTTAGATTGTGGCAATGCTTTATTTTGCTATGATCTGAGTCTTTTTTATTTCAATGGAGGTGTGAAAATGGATAAGAAGAAATTGGCTGCGGCCATATTGGAGCAAGTGGGCGGTGAAAGGAATATAAAAGATGTGTACCATTGTGCAACAAGACTGCGCTTTACATTGCGGGATCGTTCTGCAGCTGACAAGTCAGTGATAGAATCGATGCCGGGCGTCGTAACGGTTGTGGAAAGCGGGGGTATGTTCCAGGTCGTCATAGGAAATGACGTGAGTGATGTCTACGATGAACTGCTCCAGATTACTTCTTTGTCCGCTTCTTCGGCGGACGGTGCAGCTGAACAGCAGAAAGGGAATCTATTCAACCGTTTTGTGGATCTTATCTCCGGTATTTTCAGTCCGCTATTGGGTGTATTGGCAGCCTCCGGACTGCTCAAAGGCCTGAATGCTGTACTGGTCAGTTTTGGCTGGATTGATCAACAAGGCGGGACATATAAGGTGCTGCATGCTGCTGGAGACAGTTTCTTCTATTTCCTGCCCATTTTCCTGGCCTTTACGGCAGCAAGAAAGTTCAAGGTTAATCAATTCTTGGCTGTCGCTTTGGCAGGGGCATTGATATACCCTGATCTAGCCGCAGCCTTCAAGGAAGGCATCTCTGTCGATTTCATGTCTATTCCGGTTGTCCTTGCCCAATATAGCAGCACGGTCATACCGATCATCTTAGCTGTATGGGTATTATCATATGCAGAGGGCTTTTTCAAAAAACTATTCCATGAGAGTGTCAGGAATTTACTTACGCCATTTTTCTGCTTGGTCATCATGGTACCTCTGACATTGCTTGTGGTAGGCCCGATTGCCACATTCGCAAGCAGCTCGATAGCAGCAGGTTATCTGGCTGTTTATACAATCAGCCCCATCATCTCAGGTTTGATCATGGGTGCCATGTGGCAGGTATTGGTCATCTTCGGACTGCACTGGGGATTGGTCCCCGTCATGCTGAATAATATTTCTGTATACGGCAGGGATACATTAAGTGCCATGACAGGTCCTGCTGTTGCAGCCCAAGCAGGAGCTGCGCTGGGGGTATTCCTGAAAACGAGGAACAAAGGCATGAAGGCTTTGTCTTTACCTGCATTCGTCACTGGTTTATTCGGTATAACCGAGCCAGCTGTCTATGGGGTGACCTTGAAACTGAAACGACCTTTCCTCTTGGCATGTATAGCCGGGGCGATTGGCGGAGGTATCTCAAGTGCATTCGGAGCAAGTGCGATTGCAACTGCAACGAAAAGTATCCTTACGTTTCCGATCTTTGTAGGTCCGGGATTCATCGGTTATGTACTGGGCTATTTTGTTGCGTTAATTCTTGCATGTATCCTGACTTACCTATTCGGCTTCAAGGAAGAGGCGGATCCAGTAAGAGAAAAGCACAGACAGGAAGAAGCTCCGGGCAATAAGGATGGGAAAAAGGGAGAAGTTGTGGTGAGTCCGATGACTGGGGAAGTAGTGAAACTAGCCGAGGTGAAGGATCCAGCGTTCGCTTCAGGGGGGATGGGGCAAGGGATTGCTTTGATTCCGTCTGAAGGGAGATTATATGCACCGATTGATGGCAAAGTGGAAATGGCTTTTCCGACAAAGCATGCCTATGGCCTTAGGACGGCTGATGGAGGGGAAGTGCTGATACACATTGGGTTGGATACCGTGAAGCTTGGAGGAGAAGGATTCACATCTTATGTGGATACAGGCGACAGCGTGACGAAAGGGGATTTGATTGCGGAATTCGATTTGGATACCCTGCGGAAAAAAGGCTTCGATTGCACGACACTCATGGTCATTACGAATGCTTTGCATTATAAAGAAGTCATACCTGAAACCAAAAAGTACCTGAATTCTGGAGAAGCAGCTATAACCTTGGTTGAAAATAGGGATACAGATTTAAAGAAGGGAATATCGTGATAGATTTAACCCAGGCTCGCCTTAAAAGGCGGGCTTTTTCCATTGACACCGTATGTTAGACTGTAAACAGCAAATCGAAAGTAAAGGATAGAGCGCATGCAGATTGATAAACCGAAATTGGCGATGGAATTGCCGGAGAAAAGGATGCACGATATTTTCTTTGAAGAAGAACCGGAATTGGAAATGTGTCAGGTGCAGCAAGCTGATTTTTCGAATGAATCCGTATATCGGCTGCGATTGTCGAAGGCAGTGATTCGCAATAGCCGTTTCAACAATACCGATTTTACCGGAATGGATCTGCTGGATGTCCGGTTTGAGAATTGCGATTTTTCCAATGTGAATATGAGCAAGTCTTCGATTCACCGCGTGGAGTTCCGAGGCTGTAAGATGCTGGGCGCAGATTTGACGGAGTCAAGCTTAGGCAATGTTGCTTTCGAGGATTCATTGGTGAATCTTGTATCTTTCGGCAGGTCCAAGATGGAGAAAGTGATCTTTTCCTCCTGCGGACTGCAAGGGGCGGACTTTTATGCCAATCGGTTGAAAAGGGTGGAATTCATTGACTGTGATTTGAATGAGGCCAATTTTGAACAGACTTCACTAAAAGGCATCGATCTTAGTACGAGTACTTTCCAGCAGCTGATTGTGTCGCTCGAGGATCTGAAAGGCTGCATCGTTTCTCCTCATCAGGCGATTCAATTCGCATCATTGATCGGACTTGTGATCAAGTAAAAAGCTTCCCGGGCGGGAAGCTTTTTTAGCTGGCGGGCTGTAACGTGCTTTTGGCGGTGACCAGACGCAGAATATAAAACATTACGATGGCTGCATACAGGAAGAGCCAGACGTTCAGGATGCCATGGATAATTGCCATACCAAGGAATCCGGCTGCCAGTACGTAATAGGACATCGGCAATATCGCTTTCCGGATGAGCGACCCTTCCCTTCCCGCCAATCCTACAGTGGCAGAAGCGGCAACGATGTTGTGGACGCAAATCATATTGCCGGCAGCCCCGCCCACTGCCTGCAGGGCGACAACTGTTCCTGCCTGGTGGATATCCAGACCGATATTGCCTGCGGCTCCGAATTGGAACAGGGAAAACATCATATTGCTGAATGTGTTGCTGCCTGCAATGAAGGCTCCCAATGCCCCCACAGTCGGTGCAGCGATCGGCCATAGACTTCCGGTGAGCATAGCAACGGATTCTGCAAGTATGAGCGGCATATTTTGTCCGGCAAGTGATTCCGTGGCAGCGTTCACTTTGTCAGCGCCTAATGAGGTATGAAGGAAAATCTTTATCATCGGTACGGCGAACAGCAGTGCGATCCCGGCGCTGGCGGCTGTTTTAAACGAATCCTTCCAGGCATTCCTGTATGCATCCAACTTCATTCGATGCAAGAAGAACGTCATGACAGAGACAACGATGAATAAGAACCCAGGTAAATATAGCGGAGTGGAGGTGGTTGTTATTCCCGATCCGAAAGTGTCCGTGAAAACGATCTTCCACGATTCCAGTAACTGCTTGAACGGATCGAAAGAACGGGATAATACAAGTATACCAGCGACCAAAACATACGGAAGCCAGGACATCCACATAGGGATGGTGCGTACAGGTCTTTCCTCTGTCCGGACTAGATTGAGTTTGCCGATCCATTCGTCTTCCCATTGATTTTGCTCCGGGAAATCGAAGGTTTGATCCTTTGGCATAAACCAGCCTTGGCGTGCTGCAGGTATAACGATCAGTAAGGCGATGAGCGCACCAAGCAAGGAAGGAAATTCTGGTCCGAGCAGTATACCGATCAAATAATACGGGATGGTAAAAGCAAAACCGGCAAACAAAGCGAACTTCCACGCTCGCAGTCCTTCCAAAAAGGACTTGTTGGGACCGAAGAAACGCGTAAGGCAGGCGGAGACGAAAAGCGGAATGATCGATCCGACTATAGCATGGACCAGCACCACATTTGATGTTATGTAAAGCAAATATTCAAAGTAGCTCATATCGGTTTGCTGCAAGCCGGACAGGACTGTTTGCTGATCAGTCAGTCCTGTATTGACTCCGATAAGAATCGGTGTTCCGACAGCGCCGAATGATACTGGTGTGCTTTGTATGATCAAGGAAACAAGAACGGCTGCCATGGCAGGAAATCCTACAGCGACAAGCAGCGGCGCGGCAATGGCAGCAGCTGTCCCATAGCCAGCTGCCCCTTCGATGAAGCATCCGAACAGCCATGCAATAAGGATGGCCTGGATACGCCGGTCAGGCGAAATGGTCATGAAGCCGCGGCGGATTGTGTGGATGGCACCGGATTCCTTCACCGTATTCAGCAGCAGAACAGCACCGAATACGATAAAGATGACTTCAAGAGCAGTGATCAGGCCATTGAAAGCGGCACCTGCCACCACGTTGGTTTTGGTCCCCCAAACGAAAACGGCAATCATTGCTGTTACGGCAAGTGCAACCGGCATAGCCCGGCTGGCAGGCCAGTTTAAGATAACGAGAAATAATAAGATCGTCATGATTGGCACTAAAGCGATCAATGATAATGTTAATAAACTCATCGTCCTTTCCATCCCCTTTTAGTAAGCGTTTTCAAAATAATGCAAAAGCATGGTCATCTGATGACCTGTTTACATTATAAAGCGGAATTTTTTGAAAATGCAATGAAAATTTGGGAAATTTCCGTTTATAATGAGGGGGAGGTGGGAACCCAATGAAATACAAACAAATCAAACCCAAAAAAATATATGAACAAGTAGCCGATGAGCTGCTTTCGATGATACGGAATGGCAATCTTAAGCCGGGGGAGAAATTGGCAAGCGTCACGCAGCTTGCTGAGAACTTTCAAGTCGGCCGCTCCGCAATCAGGGAAGCACTGGCAACCCTGCGGGCAATGGGCTTGGTCGAAATGAAGCAGGGCGAAGGCACTTACGTGAAAGCATTCGAACCAGAGGGAATCGTTTACCCGCTTCAGCATGCACTGCTTATGAGCGGAGAAGACCGGGCAGAACTTATGGAAGTGCGGCATATACTGGAAACAGGTATTGCCGCTTCAGCAGCACTGACCCGTTCAGATGAAGATTTGGCACAGATGGAACAAGCGCTCGCAGAGATGAAGGAATTCGCAGGTGATCCGGAAAAAGGAGAGAAAGCAGACCTTGCTTTCCATATGACGATTGCCCATGCGGCCAAAAATAAACTGCTTCTGCGTCTCATGCACCATGTATCGGATTTGACAGGGGAATCCATGCGGGAAACGAGACAGATTTGCCTGTTTGGTGAAAAAGCAGCTCCCGAGGAATTGAACAAGCAGCATGAAGCGATACTGCACGCTATCCGTTTGCAGCAGCCTGAACAAGCAAGACTGGAAATGATGAGACATTTGGAATATGTAGAAGGAGTGATCCGTGCCTATATGGATTAGGATAAGCCGCCGACCGAGGCGGCTTTTTCCTTATATGCAGGTATTGGAAAATGAAAGCGGTTGTAGTATGATGGAATCAGATATCATTCAGGTCATCTGATGACCTTACTTGTGAGGTGGCAGCATGAAGGTTACATTATTTGCGACATGTATTGTGGATATGTTCCAATCCGATGTCGGGAAGGCGACGGTGGAGCTTTTGGAAAGGCTGGGCTGTGAGATTGTATTTCCGACAGGACAGGTGTGCTGCGGGCAGCCGGCATACAACTCCGGTTATGTGGAAGATGCCAAGAAAGCGATGAAAAAGATGATTGCGACATTTGAGGATGCCGAGGTCATTGTCACACCATCAGGCTCCTGTGCCACGATGTTCAAGGATTACCAGCATGTTTTCCGGGATGATCCCAAATGGCGCCCCCGGGCAGAACGGCTGGCCGAAAAGACATACGAACTGACAGAATTCATCGTGGATGTCCTGAAAATAGAGGATGTCGGGGCGAAGCTTGAAGGGGTGGCTACTTACCATCCATCCTGTCATATGACAAGGCTGCTTGGAGTGAAGGATGCACCGATGAAGCTTCTTTCGCATGTAGAGGGCTTGGAAATGCAACCGCTTCCCAATGCGCAGAATTGCTGCGGATTCGGCGGGACGTTTTCCGTTAAGATGGGGAATATTTCTGAACAAATGGTCGATGAGAAAGTGGATTCCGTGACGGAGACGAAGGCAAGCTATCTGATTGGGGCGGATGGCGGCTGTCTGCTGAATATTGGAGGCAGGATGCAGCGCCGCGGCAAGCCTGTCAAGGTGATGCATATCGCTGAAGTGCTAAACAGTCGGTGAGGGGGAACAACCATGGCGATGAAGATTGGGAATGAAAAATTCAAGGAAAATGTGAACAAGCAAATGGAAGATACATTCATGCGCGGAGCAGTCGCCGGAGCGCAGGAACGTCTTCGGACGAGAAGGCTGGATGCAGCAGAGGAGCTGGGGAACTGGGAAGAATGGCGTTCCCACGGGGAAGAGATACGTCAGCATACCCTCGATCATCTGGACTACTACTTGCAGGAGCTTGCTGAAAATCTGCAGAAGCGCGGCGGGCATGTTTTTTTTGCCGCTACTGCGGAAGAAGCGAATGACTATGTGAAAGGTATCGTGAAAGAAAAAAGGGCCCAAAAGATCTTGAAGGCGAAGTCGATGGTCACGGAGGAGATCGGATTGAATGCTGTCTTGGAACAGGAAGGCTGCGATGTCATCGAAACAGATCTGGGCGAATACATCCTGCAGCTGGACGACCATGATCCGCCTTCGCATATCGTCACACCGGCACTCCATAAAAACAAAGAGCAGATCAAGGATGTCTTTACCGAGAAGCTGGAGTACAAACTGACTTCCAAGCCGGAGGAGCTGGCTCTGCATGCCAGGGAAAAATTGCGTCAGGAATTCCTGCAGGCAGACATCGGCATTACAGGATGCAATTTTGCCATAGCCGAATCTGGTTCGGTTGGTTTGGTCACGAATGAAGGGAACGCTGGCATGGTTTCCGACTTACCGGATACGCAAATCTGTGTCATGGGGATGGAGCGCATCGTACCGACCTTTGAAGAATTTGAAGTGCTCGTGGGACTGCTTACAAGGAGTGCCGTCGGGCAAAAGCTGACCAGTTATATCACCGCTTTGACAGGTCCGCGGACAGCGGGGGAAGCCGATGGCCCATCCGAGTTCCACCTGGTCATCGTTGATAATGGGCGTTCCGGTATCCTAGGGACCGAATTCCAGTCTGTCCTGCAATGTATCCGATGTGCAGCATGTATCAATGTCTGTCCGGTGTACCGCCACATCGGCGGACACTCCTATAACTCGATATACCCTGGTCCGATCGGGGCAGTGCTGACACCGCTGCTGGGCGGATATGATGATTTCAAGGAACTGCCGTATGCATCGACACTCTGTGCAGCCTGTACGGATGCTTGTCCGGTCAAGATCCCATTGCATCAGCTGCTCCATCGCCATCGGCAAGTGATTGTCGAAAGGGAAGGGCGTGCACCGATTTCCGAGAAGATGGCCATGAAGGCATTTGGTATAGGAGCTTCCTCCAATCCGCTTTATGCAGCTGGATCAAAAATGGCAAGCTCGGTCATGAAGCCTTTTACAAAGGATGAGACCATTTCGAAAGGGCCGGGACCGCTGAAGGCTTGGACCGAAATTCGTGATTTGCCGGCTCCGAACAAAGAGCGTTTCCGTGATTGGTTCAAGGAGCACGAAAAGGAGCGTGACAAAGCATGATACAGAATCAGGACAGCTTTCTTGCGAATGTGGCCAGCCGTCTGGGCCGAACAAAGGTGCTGATGGAAAAGCCGGCGCGGAATTGGAATTATCGCCCGCAGGATAAGACATTGACTGATAAAACCCCGGATGAGCTAGTGGAGATACTTCGCGATCAATGCCGGCTTATCCATACCGAATTTATCGAGACTGATTCGGCTGCCTTGCCGAATGTGCTGGCAGATACTATAGCAGCCTATGGCGGGGGCCCGTTGGCCATTTGGCAAGACCCACGCTATGAAGCATTTGGTTTGCGTGAACAGCTCCGATCGTGGCCCGAACAAGGAATCGATGTGCATGAATGGGATCCTGCCATTGGATATGACAACATCGGTATTGTGGAGAAAGCCAATATCGGTATTACATTCAGTGATATCACGCTGGCTGAGTCCGGAACGGTCGTGCTGTTTTCGGGGGAAGGCAAAGGCCGCACGGTGAGCTTGCTGCCGCATAAATATATCGCCCTCGTACCGAAAAGCACCATCGTTCCCCGGATGACCCAGGCAGCGCAGCAAATATCCAAGCAAGTACAAAAAGGAGAGACCATTGCATCCTGTATTAACTTCATCACCGGACCAAGCAACTCGGCTGATATCGAAATGAATCTGGTTGTCGGGGTGCATGGCCCTGTGAAGGCTGCTTATATCGTGATAGAAGATAAATAGATGGCTCGGGGAAAAACACCAGGATCAATGTATATCTTAACTGTTGCTTCAAACCGCCAGTTGTAAAAATGTTTCGTTTAAAGAAATTCCAAAAGAGAATGATTATTTAAAAAAATGGATTGACATTCAATTGGAAAACCCATAACATGGTAATCAAATCTAACAACTACATACTTGATTTATTCTTATCCAGAGAGATCGAGGGATCAGGCCCTATGACGTCTCGGCAACGGGTTTATCGTAAATACCGTGCCAATTCCTGCAAACACAGCTGTGTTTGGAAGATGAGAATGAGGAAGTTTCATAATGAAGCCCTCTTTTTCTGGATAAGAAAAAGAGGGCTTTTTGTGTAGCGAGGGGGAATAGAGTTGATTACGTTCAAGAATGTATCAAAGACCTTCACAATCGGAAAACGGGAAGTGCACGCCGTACGCAATGTGAACCTGACGATAGAGCAAGGGGAGATTTTCGGCATCATCGGCTTCAGCGGAGCCGGTAAGAGCACATTGCTGAGATTGGTCAATGTGCTGGAAAATCCTACTGCTGGTGCTGTAGAGGTGCAGGGGGTAGATTTAGCCAAATTGCCCCCTAGGGAAGTCCGGAAGGTGCGCAGGAGAATCGGGATGATCTTTCAGAATTTCAATCTGCTAACCTCGCGTACTGTTGCTGGTAATATTGCATATCCTCTGAAACTGGCCAAAATGCCGCGAGCAAAAATAAAAGAACGGGTGGATGAACTGTTGCGCTTCGTCGGCCTTTCGGATAAAGCGAAGAATTATCCAGAGCAGCTCTCTGGAGGGCAGAAGCAGCGGGTTGGAATTGCCAGGGCGCTGGCTACTTCCCCGGATATCCTGATATGTGATGAAGCGACTTCGGCTCTGGATCCGGATACGACAGGAGAGATTCTGCGTCTGTTGAAGAAAGTGAACAAGGAATTGGGCATTACGATTCTGCTGATAACACACGAAATGCACGTGATTCAGGCAATCTGTGACAAGGTTGCTGTCATGGAGGAAGGGGAGGTCATCGAAACGGGCGGAGTATTCGATACATTCACAGATCCTATTCACCAGACAACGAAACGTTTTATCCGTTCCATACAGCAGGATCTCCCGTCTCCTTCCCTATTGGATGAATGGCGTCAAAAAGGCGGGAAGAAGCTGTATCGGATCATTTTCAAGGGAGAGGTGGCGAGTGACCCGGTATTATCCAGGGTAACGAGGAAGCATGATATCGATGTGAATATTGTGTATGGTTCCGTACAGGAGATACAAGAGAAATTCTATGGGAATCTGCTTGTGAGCTTCCAAGGAGACGAAGAAAGAACGGTCAGCGCAGTAAAGGAACTGGATGATATCGTTCAGATCGAGGAGGTAGAAGTGGCATGGGGGTAGATTGGCAGACATTCTGGCCGCGCATTGTCGAAGCGACCGGCCAGACAATCTTGATGGTGGCTGTCACGTTGGTGATAGGTTCTGTATTCGGCATCATTATCGGACTTTTACTTTTTGTCACACGAAAAGGGAATATACTGGAAAATGCGATTTTGTTTCAAATCATCAATTTCTTAATCAATATCATTCGGCCGATTCCATTCATCATCTTTTTAGTGGCTATCAGTCCGCTGACCAGAGAAGTGGTAGGGACGACAATCGGCACATGGGCAGCAATCTTCCCGATGAGTATAGCAGCAGCCTTCAGCATCGCACGAGTTGTTGAAAATAACTTCATCAGCATCGATCCGGGTGTCATTGAGGCCGCAAAAGCGATGGGCGCCAGTCCGCTCCAGATTATTTATACCATCTTGATCCCGGAAGCGCTTGGTCCGCTGGTTCTTGGATTGACGTTCATTACCATCAGCTTGATTGATTTCTCTGCGATGGCAGGAACAGTTGGAGGGGGCGGTCTCGGGCATGTGGCAATGACCTATGGATATCAGCGGTTCGATACAAGCGTCATGGTTGTTACCGTCGTTATATTGATTGTACTTGTCCAGCTGGCCCAGTGGATCGGCAATACACTTTCAAGAAGGATATTAAGGAGATGAAGAAAATGAAAAAAACATTACTTGGCATTATTTCCTTCGCTTTTGTGTTTGTTCTAGCGGCTTGCGGCAGCAGTTCAGCTGACGGCAGCCAGACCGTTAAAATTGGTGTTACAGGATCGGATGGAGATCAATGGCCAATCCTGAAGGAGAAGGCAAAGGAAGAGGGAATCAATATCGAGCTAGTCGAATTCTCGGACTATACGTTGCCGAACCAAGCATTGGCCAATGGCGAGATAGACATGAACTCCTTCCAGCACATTGCTTTCCTGAGTCAATATGCCAAAGAACATGGCGATACGATTGTCCCGATAGGCTCAACAGTAATAGCCCCGATCGGAGCTTACTCAGAGAAAATCGATAGCCTGGATGAGTTAAAGGAAGGCGATAAAGTAGCCATTCCGGATGACCCATCCAATCAGGCTAGATCGCTTCGGGCTTTGGAAGCTGCGGGTGTCATCAAACTGGCAGACGATTTCGGCCAGTTCGGTGATCCTTCCAAGATTGCAGAGAATCCGAAAAACATTGAAATTGTACCTGTTGTTGCACAGCAGACCCCCCGTGTATTGCCGGATGTAGCTGCATCCTTCATCAATAATGGTGTTGCAGGCCAAGCAGGCTTGAATCCAAAAGAAGATCCGATTTATCTGGAAAATGCCAACGATGACAGCATTACACCATTTGTGAATGTATTTGCGGTAAGGAAAGAAGACGAGAACAATGAGATATATCAGAAAATCGCTGCATTGTATCAGGATGAAGAAGTGAAAAAAGCTGTAGAGAATGATACGAATGGCGGTTCCATAGTTGTGGATGTACCAAAAGAAGAACTGCAGGAGCATTTGAAACGTCTTCAGGAGGAGGAATGAGCGATGGGAAAAGCTGTGACGGCTATGAGCCGAATTTCATGGCATCTTGAGGAGAATGGAGAAAAGTATATCCAAACAAGCCAGGCAATCCATGCAAAGCCGGAGCTTGGCAATCAGGAATTTTTCGCCAGTGAAACGCTCGCTTGTTTGCTGGAAGAGGCGGGATTTCAAGTGGATAAGGGGGTGGCAGGGCACGAAACTGCATTTTATGCGCTGAAAGATAGCGGGAAACCAGGACCACGGATCGCTTTTCTTGCCGAGTATGATGCGCTGCCTGGGATCGGGCATGCTTGCGGTCATAATATCATTGGTACTGCCAGTACAGCAGCTGGTATTGCCCTGGCGGAAACATTGGATCAAATAGGCGGAAGTGTAGCCGTCCTCGGTACCCCGGCTGAGGAAGGCGGTCCCAATGGAAGTGCCAAAGGCAGCTTTGTCAAGCATGGTCTGCTGAAGGGAATCGATGCTGCCTTGATCATACATCCTTCTGTACGAACAAGTGTCACTGGGGAGTTCCTTGCCGTAGATCCGCTTGATTTCCATTTCTACGGAAAATCAGCTCATGCCTCCGGTTCCCCTGAAAAAGGAGTCAATGCTTTGGATGCTGTCATTCAGCTTTTTAATGGTATCAATGCATTGCGGCAGCATCTCCCGCAGGATGTACGCGTGCATGGAATCATCCCGAACGGCGGGGATGCGCCGAATATCGTTCCGGAATATGCGTCGGCACGCTTTTTCATCCGGGCAGAAACATGGAGTAAAGCACAAGCAGTTTCACAAAAAGTGAAAAATATTGCCCAGGGGGCTGCATTAGCCACCGGAGCCACTGTCAAGAGAGAAAGATTTCAAAATGAAGTGAAGGATTTTGTTTTGAATCCAGTGTTGGATCAATTGCTGAAGGAAGAGCTGGAAAATGCCGGCGAATATGTACATGTGAAAAAAGGTAAGGGACGCGGCTCAACGGATACAGGTAATATTAGCTATGAGGTCCCGGCGGCGCATCCTTATATCCAAATCGGACCGGAAGATCTAATTGGTCATACGGAAGAATTCCGTGAAGCAGCTCGCTCAGCGCGCGGTGATGCAGCAGTATTGAAAGGGGCCAAAGTCTTGGCGCATGCAGGTTACCGATTATTGACAGACAAGGAGCTGCTGCAGCAAGCCAAGACAGTATTCGAAAAGAGTAAGGCTGAAAAAGTGATGGGGTAAGTGGTCTATGACGCAAAAGTGTTTCAGTTAGATGAAAAACCCGAACTGTTACGTGAATCTTCAGCCGCAGATTTGCGTGAGTTCGGGTTTTTGACGATACGATTCCATTTCCAATCGATTTCATTCATTTCATCAACTCCTGCTTTTCGTTATATGATTGGTTGGGTGAATTACCAACCAATTGGATGAGGACATGCGATTCAATGTCCTATATGCTAAGTTAGGGAGGAGAGAGATGATGGAGCCGATCATACATGGAATCATTCTTGCTTTCGGGCTTATTTTGCCCCTTGGAGCTCAAAATGTGTTCTTATTCAATCAAGGTATCATTCAAAAAAGGATGATTCATACGCTTCCGGCAGTAATTACAGCTGGAATGGCCGATACAATCATGATTTCCATGGCAGTCGCTGGTGTTTCGGTGCTTGTGTGGACAATACCTTGGATCCAGACAGTGCTTTATGGAATTGGGTTCTGCTTTTTGACTTATATAGGATGGGGACTTTGGAAATCAGTTCCGGATACCGTACAAGCGGGTGAAGAAAGCTTCCCCCCACGAAAGCAAATCATTTTCGCTGCATCTGTATCCTTGCTGAATCCTCATGCCATATTGGATATTGTCGGAGTTATCGGGACAAGCTCCCTGGCGTATTCGGGTCCGGAGAAATGGAGCTTTTCGATGGCATGCATAGCCGTTTCCTGGATTTGGTTCTTCGGCTTGGCAGCTGCGGGGAGACTTATCGGAAGTTTGGTTGCACAAGGGAAACTGCTGCTGATTCTGAATCGTATCTCAGCACTGTTGATATGGTCCATGGCGGTGTTTATGCTAATCCGTCTGAGCAGATTGTTATAGCAATACCTCTGCCGCTAGGCAGGGGATTTTTTTATGTGAAATCCTGCTTTTCCTTTCGATATGCTTTCCATGCCGTCTTTGCGGCAGCATAGCCATAAAAGTACCTCCCTGAAAAAACAGCAATCAAATCATGCATGAGGATGACTGTGAAAACCAAGAGATTGCAGGATACTGCCTTGGTAGGCAGGAGCGGTTTAAGGATAAGTGTTGCGGGAATGCCATCATTGAATCCCAGAATTTTGATTGGATAGTAGATTCTTTTCTCCTTAGTTAATTGAAATGACATTGGTGAATTATGGCTGAGTGGTTGCGGTGTGCAAGCACTGAATAATTTTGTCATACATATATTTACAGAACATTCCTAATAAAAACTTCTTGAATGTTGCACAATTCAGTATTATACTAACCAGTATTGTGTCAGAAAATCTGACGGAAATGTATATTAAACTCAATATTTTGCTATTTATCAGACTATTCCAATAGTTAGTGGAGGTTTTTTTGTGTCAAAGAAAGTACCAGGTTCATTTACGATCATCCTTGGTTTGATGCTCTTTGCTTTGTTTTTCGGAGCGGGGAATTTGATCTTCCCGCCGATGCTTGGGCAGCAAGCTGGTGAAAATATATGGATTGCCAATGCAGGGTTCCTTGTGACAGGCGTCGGCTTCCCGCTGATTGCAATCATCGCCTTCGTTTTTTCAGGCGAGAAGGATCTTATGTCCTTATCCAGCAGGGTGCACCCGGTATTCGGAATGGTTTATACGGTTATTCTGTATCTTGCAATCGGACCGTTTTTCGCGATACCGCGAGCAGGGAATGTATCATATGAAATAGGTTTGAAACCATTCTTGCCTTCTGAACCGGGACCGCTGCCACTCATCTTGTTCTCGCTCCTGTTCTTTGTGATCACTTGTCTATTGTCGCTGAATCCTTCCAAAATCATCGATGTCATCGGTAAGTTCCTGACACCGATCAAGCTGGCTTTTATCGGCTTGCTGGTGATCGTGGCGATTGCGTTCCCGATCGGGAAATTCCAGGCACCTCAAAGTGACTATACGGCACATGCTTTCTTTAAGGGTTTCCAGGAGGGCTATTTGACATTGGACGCGCTGGTTGCCTGTGTATTCGGGATCATCATCGTCAATGCCTTAAAGGATAAAGGAATCACAAACAAAGGCTCTGTCATGAAAGTTTGTTTGATGGCAACAGCGATTGCCGCAGTGGTACTGGCAGTGATTTATACAGCACTGTCCTTCATGGGAGCTTCAAGTGTGAGTGAGCTAGGCTATTTAAGCAATGGCGCCGAGATACTTGCCGAGGTTTCCGATCATTATTTTGGCTCATGGGGTATGATATTCCTGGGTTTGATGATTACAGTTGCCTGTCTTACTACAAGTGTCGGTCTGATTACATCTTGTTCGACATTCTTCCATGGACTGATGCCGCGTATTTCTTATAAAACCTTCGCGATTATATTGTCCATCTTCAGCGCTGTAGTTACCAACATAGGGCTTACTGAATTGATTTCCATTTCGGTTCCGGTTTTAATGGCTATTTATCCTATTACAATCAGTCTCATTTTCCTTACCTTCCTGCATCCGTTATTTGGCGGAAAACGGGAAGTGTATATCGGCAGTCTTGTACTGACTTTTTGTGTGAGTATCTTCGATGGCTTCAATGAGGCAGGTTTGGAAATAACGGCTGTAAACGATTTGTTCCATACAATCCTGCCTTTCTATGAAGTCGGTCTGGGTTGGATAGTTCCGTCAGTAGTTGGCGGTTTGCTTGGATTGCTTTTAGCCAAATCAAGAAGTAAAGAAATACCCTCCTGATTTAGGAGGGTATTTCTTTATGCAGCGCGTTTTCTCATCATGCTGCCTGCAATGAATAGGAGCACTGGGACAATAATAGTTGCAAGCGATAGAATCGCTGCGCTGTATAATGTCAGTGCTGCACTTCCTGGTCTTTTCGGAATGATCAGCAGGCTGATGAAAACGATGATGGCGATGATCCCGATATATGCAGTGGGAATGACAAAGAGTACTTGCAGGGAGGACATCGTTCCGGCAGCCATTTCTTCCAGGGATGAGGAAGGAGTTTCGCCGTCAGCAAGTGTTTTTTGATATTTGGGGTCATCTTCAAGAAATGCAGTCACAGCCTGTATCATGGATTGATTTTGCGGCAATGTGAGAGTGAACAGCAAACTGCCGAAAAACATGATGATCAATAAAAATAAGGACAGTATTGTTAAGATTTTAGGTGTTTTCATGGAATATCACCTCCTTTTTCCAGTGTAGGTTTAATGAACATGTCAGGGAATAGGACCGAAGGCGTATCTGTCATGTTATTGTCAAAAATAAGGAAGAAGAAGCCGGGGATATGTGGTATCATTAGCACGATTTAATTCGAATCGAGGCGAAAAGATTTGTCATGGGTATTCATAGTCTTATTGATAGTTGCCAGCCTGATTAAAATCATAGCTGCATCTGCACCAAGCGCAGTTGTTGAAAAAATTGGGAAAAGATTTCAGCTTCATCCGACATTATCTTATGATGTCACAGTGAAGCAGAATGGAAAAGTATTGTCTGAGGAAAAGCAGAGGGATATTGTGGACGAATTCAATCAAGCGAACTTCCTCGAAAAATATTACTATCCGCCAGCAGCTGAGGGGATACCTTTTGAGATTGACGTGAAAAACGAAAAATATCTCATCTATCCATACCCAGATCGGGTAGACGTTTTCAAACATACCAAAAAGAAGGTCTTCTCCTATAGTTTGCGCTCGCAGCCATTGCAAGACCAGGCTGTACACTGATGCGGTTTCCTTTATAATGGATAGAAACAGCAGACGGGAGAGTGAGCAGGATGAAGATCCGGGAATTGGCAGGGGATGCGGCGCTGATTGAAGCAGCGGCAATCTTTTATCAAGAAGCTTGGCAAGTAAGTGATGGCGATATTGCTCCCAGATTCGTTCGTCATAGTACATATCCTGGCTATCAGGGTCTTGTACAGCTGGACGAAAAAGGTCAATTGGTTGGTCTGGTATATGGTTATATTTCACGACCGGGACAATATTATCATGATCTGCTGCGGCCGGCACTGCAAGATATCAACAAGTTGAAATGGCTGGATGATTGCTTTGAAATCGTGGAGTTAGTCATCTCACCCTCCATGCGCGGAGTGGGGATCGGTGCGGCTCTGCTAGATCGGCTGCTGGATGGCGTCCCAAACCAAACAGCGGTCTTGACTGCCCGTGAAAATAATGGCGGAGCCATTCGCTTTTATGAACGAAACGGATGGGTATTGCTGGGAGATTCTTTTTATCCAAATGAAAAAGCATACCGTATATATGGGAAGAAGCTGAAATGAGTACGATTCACCACTGGTGGATCTATTTTTCTTTTTATCCTTCTAAACAATGCTGTAAAATTAACCGATGATTCTCATAAGAAGAGAAAGAGGGTGAGCCGATGTACCAGACAGATCAGAAGGACACAGTCATGTTTACCGAGCAGCTGGAGAAGTTATACGATAACATCAAAGCGGAGCAAATACGTGCTGCTGGAAAAATCCGCAATGAAATAGCTGAATTGGAAGCTTTTATCCGGGATGAAAAGCTGCTGGCAAGAAGTATGCTGTATGATGCACGTTTGGAGATGCTGAAGGGTGATCTGGATAAGGGCGAGAAGCTGCTTGAAGGGGCGGCGGAAGCATTTGTGCTCACCGACGGAAATCTATACTATTACCATTTCTTTAAGGGGCTGCTCCTGTACAGGCAGGGCAATCTTCAGGAAGCGATCGTCGAATATGAACGTGCAGAACCGTTTTTGACGGTACAAATCGATCAGCGGGAAGTGTCCGACTTCTATTATAAACTGGCCAATACGTATTATTATATGGGAATGACTGTTTTTTCCGTCTTGAATGCGGATAAAGCAATCGAAGCAGCTATGCGCCATAATCAGGAATTGCAGCTTGCAAAGTGCCGCCAGCTCCAAGGGCTGAATTATTTGGAAATGACAGATTTTCGCAAAGCGGAGGAATTATTCCTTTCTGCCCTGGAACACGGTGCCCCGGATTCTGAGTTGCGGCTTCCTTTGTATATCCATCATAATCTTGGTGTGCTGTATTTTAAGCAAAATCGGCTTGAAAAAGCGCTGGGGCATTTCGACCGCTCCATGCAGTATAAACATCCGGAATATTATTTGAAAAGCCTGTATCATGTTACGGAATGCCACTTCCTGTTAGGGAACAGGGAACAGGCGATGGAATATTTTGCGGAAGGCTTTGCACGAAGTAAAGAGCGTGATGAGGATACCTATAAGTGGATGTTTGCGATGCTGCATAAGCAATATATCGATAGATACAGCTTTGAAGGAGTCTGGCAGGAAGGAATCAAATACTTTCAATCCATTGAGGATGATTCCAATGTACGTTATTTTTCAGAGCAGCTTGCGAAGTATTATAAGGAAAACCAAGACTTCGAAAATGCATCAAAGTATTATCTTCTGACTTTAAAATAATGGATGCGGCCCTCAGGGTGCAGACAAAGGAGGTTGCTTCCAGCAAGCTCCTTTGGTTTTTCAGGATAGCTTCCAGGCTGGAATCAAACTATGAAACTGGAAGAAATAACTCATTGGTATGTGCAACAAGACGTAAAACGCCAATGTTGTGACATAAGTGAGGAACCATGTCGGAATGGGCACTTGCAGGAACAAATACAAAAGAAGCATCCCGACTGGAAATGGAACGAGCACAATCAGCCAAATCGGTGCACCAAGTGCCTCTGTCAATGCGCCGAGGGCAACGACGGAGACTCCGATGATCAATGCTTGCCAGATCGGCAGGCCATGCCGGAATAATAGGCCGCCGACGTAATAGGAAAGACCGGTTAATAGGACTGCTAAAATGAAATCCAGTAGATATTTCACGATGGATACCCCCTATCCATTACAATTATACGATTATATGACGGGAGCAGTATGAATATTTCGTAAAAAAAGACTGCCTGATAGGCAGTCTTGATCAGCTTGCATATTCTTCGATTCCTTCAGCGATCGAATTGGCAACTTTATTCTGATAGTCAGAGTCGTTCAGCAGTACAGCATCCTCTGGGTTGGAGATAAACCCTGTTTCTACCAGGACAGCTGGCATGGAGGTGTGACGCAGCACATAGAAATCCGCGCTGTGTGTGCCCCTGTTTTCATTATTTGTATTGGATACGAGTGCAGTCTGGATGCTGGAAGCCAGTTCTTTCCCGCTGCTGCTTGCACCATAGTAATAAGATTCCAAGCCCTTCGCCGAAGACGTTGCTGCGCTGTTGGCATGGACGCTTACAAATAAATCCGCCTTCCAACTATTTGATATGGTCGTGCGCTCCGATAAAGGAATAAAAATATCATCGCTGCGCGTCATCTTTACTTCGTATCCATGCTGGAGCAATCTTTGCTGCAGCTTCTCTGAAATGGACAGGGAAACCAATTTTTCCGTTGTATCATTGGCAGCTGCACCGGGATCCTTGCCGCCATGTCCGGGATCGATGACGATCCTGTGCACTTGCTGACTGCCGGCTGATTTGGATGGAGCGGCTTTTTCTTCATTTGCTGGTGTTACATAATCCAAGCTCAAGTATCCTGTCTGGCCTTGAATGGTAATCTGTCCCCAACCATCCCCCCTGTCGATGTACTCGAACTGGGTGCCCGCTTGGAATTTTCCGAGAATGGCAGCATCCGTCGATGGGGCAGCCCTGATATTCAGATTTGCAGTAGTCTGTCCTGTTTTCGAAACGCTTGCGTCTGCTTGGGTGGGAACAATCAATAGAATTGCAACGAGTATGAATAATAGAGGCAGTGCAACTTTAAGGCCGGTACGCATTGTGATTCTCCTTTGCGATATAATAGGATCAGTATGGTCAGCAATCAAGAGTTTTATAACAATAGATACAGAATGTAATAGATTCCCAGGAAGGATTGGAGGGAAGATGATGAAGTCGGAAAGGGAAAAGATGGTGGCAGGGAAGCTTTATCGCCCAGCAGATAAGGAATTGACGGATAGGCGGATGGAGATTCGGGAGTTGATCAGACAGTACAACGATACGACAAGCTATGAGCATGCGAAGCGCTCTGATTTATTACAGCTAATAGTAGGCTCTGCTGAAGGCAATGTCTACATCGAGCCGACTTTCCGTTGTGATTATGGCTACAATATTCATCTAGGGGAAAACTTTTATGCAAATTTTGATTGTGTCATGCTGGATATATGTGAAATTCGTATCGGAGATAATTGCATGCTTGCTCCAGGTGTACATATTTACACTGCGACACATCCGCTTCATCCGGCAGAGCGTAATTCGGGGTATGAATTTGGCAAACCGGTGACGATCGGGGATAATGTCTGGATTGGCGGACGGGCAGTCATCAATCCTGGTGTTACGATCGGCGATAACGCGGTCATTGGCTCGGGTGCAGTGGTCACAAAAGATGTCCCGGCAAATACAGTTGTCGGCGGCAACCCGGCAAAGGTCATCAAACAAATCGAGATATAGGGAGACCGGCTGGCTTGTCCGTGGTTATCGACTTTTATTGAATCATGATATAGTGAAAAAATTATTGATAGTGGAGCGGTTCTTATGCAGCGTGGTACATTTCAATTGATGAAAACGGTGAACAGGTCATTGATCCTTAATAAAATTCGCGTATCGGCACCGATATCGCGTGCTGATATCGCAAAAGAGACCGGTTTGACACCTCCGACCGTCAGTGTCATCGTCAAGGAATTGATCGAGCAGGGTCTGGTGGAGGAAAGGAAGCTCGGAACCTCCAGCGGCGGCCGGAAACCTACGATGCTTCATATCCGTACCGACGGATTATTCGTCATTGGCGTCGATGCGGGCCCCGGTACAGTCGACTGTATTTTGACAACTCTTACTGGAGAGATATTAGGGTATATATCTCATCCGCTTCATGTCCGGAAGAATAAGGATTTTTTGTATCAAGTGGAACAAACTATTCAACAATTGCTCGATGATCATGCCATGCAAAGAGAGCGAATCATCGGTATCGGGGTAGCGATGCATGGGGTTGTCGATGCAGGGAATGGCATTTCGCAAATTGCGCCTCTCCTGGGGCTGCGCCATATTCCGATCAAGCAGGAGCTCGAAGATAGATTCGGTATTCCGGTAAAGGTGGATAATGATGCACGGGCAATGGCACTTGGTGAAGCGTGGTTCGGCGGCTGCAATATGGAGGATAGCATCGTTGCTGTCAATGTGGGACGAGGGATCGGTGCAGGAATCATCATTCAAGGGAAGCTTTTCCATGGGGCTGCCGGATTGGCTGGGGAGCTGGGACATATGTCCATCGACCCAAACGGAGAGAAGTGTGCGTGCGGAAATCGCGGCTGCCTGCAGACCCTTGCGAGTGGACCATCGATTGCACGGATTGCAGGGCTGCCGGATGGAGAAGCGGTCTACAAGGCTGCACAGGCAGGTGAAGAAGCGGCCCGGATCGTTTTGGAGCAAGCGGGCCG
Source organism: Terribacillus sp. FSL K6-0262 (assembly GCF_037977385.1). Taxonomy (NCBI): domain Bacteria; kingdom Bacillati; phylum Bacillota; class Bacilli; order Caryophanales; family Bacillaceae; genus Terribacillus; species Terribacillus sp. FSL K6-0262. Next base: position 2,036,649 of record NZ_CP150277.1, read on the forward strand.
GATGCTCGGAATCGGTCTGGTCAACCTTATACACCTATTGAATCCCGACCGGATCATTCTTGGGGGAGGAGTGATGGGAAGCGAGGCTTTTTTACTCCCGCCGCTTAAGGAGGAAATCATCAGTCGTGCCTTGACGGAAGAAGCGGCCCAGACTGAGATAATGGTAAGTAAACACGGAGTGTATGCGACGGCTTTAGGTGCAGCAGCATTACAATTGGCAGATCTTTTTATTCCAGTTTAAAAGGCACAGCTTGGGCTGTGCCTTTTACTTAGGCTTTGCATAAATGAGGTAGCGCTCAGTAGGAGAGCCCCAACCTGTGAAAGGATAACAGGTCATCAGGACCAGTGTTTCACTATCGCCGGGTGTGATGACATCCGTTTCGGATTCGTGGACGATATCATGTTTGTACATGTAATAAGTGAAAGTCCCCTGTCTGGTTTCGATGACTAATGCATCACCTTTTTTCAGCTCTCCTGCACGCCGGAAGGTGGAATCATTATGTCCGGCCAGAAATACTTGTCTGCCTTCTCCAGGTAAGCTGGAGCCTGGCTCATGACCGACTCCTGATTTTAGTTCTTGGGGATTTGTCCCCTCTGCAATAGAGACTTCGAGATCGATTGCCGGTATCCGGAGAACGCCGATGAGTTTACCTTCCGTAATTGGTTCCTCGTGGATTGCATCACCATTGGTATTTGCTTCCTCGGAAGAATCGGTAATCTCTGCAGGGTTCCCGCCCTCGCCATAATCGTTTTTCGCCTCGGCGAGCATAGTCTTGACCTCTTCCAGAAGTTCGTCGCTCTGTATGTTCATCCGATAGAATTGGAAGCCAGTCAAAATAAGTGCAATAGCCCCGGTCAATATAAAGGTATAGCCGATAAACTTCAGCAACCAACACACCTCCTAAGAGGGAATAAGCGACTGCTCTTGCCAATCAGTCAGATAGTATTGAGCATAAAGGCAATAAGCACTGATATTATGCTGCAGGTCATCGATGCGTACACGATAGCCATGTTGGCGATTGAAGAAACTGCCGACCACCGATCCGGGTTTTTCCATATACATGGCTATCTCGGGATAGAAGAAGCCAGCCCGATGCTGATCAGCGCGAGAGTGGATTGTATCCTCTAAATTCTTCAGATCAAACCCGCGTAAAAGATGATCCATATGTAATTGCTGCATGCGATCGATTAGCTGTCTCGCGCATATCAGGTCTTGCAAGTAGGTTGGTGATGGGAATGATTTCCCTTTCATGGCATCCAGCCGTTTCTGGATGCCATCCAGCTCGATATCGAAATATCGTCGATCAGGAATGATACCGGTCATTTCATAAACAGCATAGCTGAGCCAATGATTCAGGGCTGGCTGCGCTTTGCGATTGATGAAATGCTCAAATGCAAGCTTGCTCCCATCCAGCCATTTGGGCATATGATCTAATTGGAATAGGCGCAGCAAGGCGTAGGCAGCCTTGGCATCGTATCCAGCTGGGTGCTGCTTGGCAGTGATGTTCAGAAAGCTGCCGCTTTTGTTTTGTAACATCAGCAGGCCATTAGCCATCCTTTCTGCGAGTTCAAGATACTGCTCATCTCCAGTCAATGATTGGTAGTCGGCGATGGCTGTAATAGCTGCAGCTGTTGCACCGAGGGAAAACAGTTGATTTTGCGGATTCTTTTCGATAAGGACCGTTTCATGATCCTTCTCTGCTTTGAATGTCAACAGATAGTGCAAAGCAGCCTTCATCTTTAACAGCAGCTGGTAATCATATTGATGCAATGTACTTTTCCACCGATATCCCTCGGCAAGGGAGTGGATAGCATCGGCATGCCTAATGAGATTGTAAGATGTAATCGGCTTGGAGCCGACAGCATACATTCCATAGTCAAACTTCCCGTCGGGCTGTACCCGATTCTTAAGATGATTGGTGCTGCATTGAATCAGTGTATCGATATGACGATCAAGATGGCGGATGGGGCGTATGCTGCTTTTATGATGATTTTTCTGTAAACGGATGATTGTATTTGGTTCTATAAAAGCCGACACTGTGTCAAACAGGTAGACTGTTCTACCTTTATATTCTTTTAACTGAAAGGGACTGAGCGGACGGTTCCAGACTCGTTTAAAAAGATAAGTGTTCACCGCTATTTCATCCCAAAAATTGGAATTACTTTCTTCTTGTATGAATGAATTTCCGTTTATTTCCTGTTCAAGGAAGGCGAAAAGCTGATCCAGGTTCGGCAGTTCCGGAGACAGTTGTATCATCGCTGTCCACGGGGTTGATCACCGGTGCAGCAGGAGACTCGGTATCTGCGTTAGTAACTGTGATGGTTCCAGCTGCACTTCTGTTACCGGCAGCATCCGTAGCTGTAGCCGAAATGGTGCCGCCGGGCCGCTGCGGGGAAATGGCGGCAGACCAATTACCGTTGGCATCAGCTGTGGCAGTGACAGTGGAGCCATCTGGCAGTGTGATATTGATGCGGCTATTTGCTTCGGCAGTTCCGGAGACAGTTCTATCTTCACTATTGACAGCGTGGATAACTGGTGCTGCCGGCGGCTGTGTGTCGGATATTCCTGTTGTAATGGAGGCAAGGGCACCTCGGCTATTAAGCAAATCGATGGTTGTGATAAGGGAGTCTGTAGCCACAGCCCGAAAGTCCAAAGTACCATCTGGGGCATTCGGTAATTTTGTGATCCCTAAGTTTGCTAGATTGATACGGGCTGTGAAGGTAGTGGGGCTGGAGACAGAAAGCCCAAGTGTATGCCGAATACTTGTACCAATGGAATTGGTTGTCGTATTGACACTTATACGATCGCCCGTAACAGATCCGGTATTGTTCAAGGCGATGCCTCCTATACCGGCATAGGGTATGCTATAGCTGATGGTCGTTTGGTTTCGTATATTCGGGTTTTGCAGAATGCTCGCAAGTTCTTCGGGTAATTGGAAATTTGGAGAGTAGGTGCTTAATGCACCTATATTAGCCAGCTGATTTCCGCGAATCCTGAGGGTCAGAATACCGCCTTCATAACTTGCGCTTAGTGTCTGGTTGCCTAGTACAGCGATATTCGCTGCTTCAGCCGTATATTTACTGAGAGTCTTTTGCTCGGAATCATAGACATAGGGGGTCACCATAATCGCCGTTGCAGCAAGCAGGGCGGAGGAGCGCTTTGCCATTCGCAGCTTGTTTTTTCGCTGCATATTCTTTTTGTGATCATAGTTTCTTCTTTTTCTCATCCTTTGAAAACCTCTTTTCACAGGGAATTGGCTAAAGCAGAAAGGCTGACAACAAATTCTGAGTTTATATTTGGTCTCAAAACACGTCTTGCTATGTACGGAAGCAGCAGAATTTGTTATAAAATGTAACTTTTCTGTAATATTAAACGATACAATAAGCCTCCCTGGCTAAAATTTCAAAGGATACAACCTTGTTTTCCATAATTTGATAGATTAGTACTTAATGTGAAATACTTTATCTAGGATTTTTTTACTTTTATGGGATGGAGGCCAATGATTTTATGCTTATAAAGTTACGGGTATATTCACATAAAAAAACAGCCGGTCATATGACTGGCTGTCAGTTAGCTGATCAATCGGCGGAAAAGGAAAAGGAGGTTTCTTTCCTATATGTTTCGCCGGGCTTTAATTTGATACTTGGAAATCCGGTATGCTGCAAAGCAGCAGGGAAAGCTTGTGTTTCAAAACAAATCCCCAGATACTTTTCCGACTTGCGTTCCTTTAATTCAAGCTTATCGTCCAGGCCGTTTCCCGTATATAGAACAAGACCCGGCTGGTTCGAGTCGATGGTCATAAGTCTTCCGCTTTCCGGATCGTAAAGACCTGCCTTTGGCTTTTCCCCATCGGAGAATAAGAAATAATGATCGATACCTTCCCCGGCAATGCGAATCTGTTCATGTGGTGCGCTGAATACATCCTCCAATGGCTTGAAAGATTGTAAGTCGAAAGGCGTACCAGCAGTTTCAAGCCATCTGCCGGTAGCGATCAGTTCACTGTCCAACTCCGTAAACTTGTCGCTGTCGAGCCTTACTTGCTGCTTGGCAATGTTTCTTTTCAAGTTGCCGCTCAGATTGAAATACGTATGATTAGTCAGCGTGACTGGTGTTGTTTCATCACTTGTTGCTTCATAAAGGATCATCAGCCTGTCATCATCTGTAAGGGTATAAGTGACTGTCACCTGCAAATTCCCGGGATAGCCGCCTTCACCATCCGCACTCGTGTAAGAGAGCTGCAGACCGCTCGCTTGATTTTTTTCGAAGGGCTCCACCTTCCAAAGGACTTGATGAAAGCCGCTGGGCCCGCCATGAAGATGATGCTTGCCTTCGTTTGCGTCCAGCTGATATGTCTTGCCGTTCCATTCAAATCGGGAATTCTGTATCCGTCCTGCCACCCGGCCGATGATAGCCCCGAAGTAATTGGGATTATCTTCATAATTCCCCAGATCACGATATCCGAGCACGATATTTTCCAGCTTCCCATCCTTGTCGGGGACTTCCAAGGAAGTGATGATGCCCCCGAAATTCAGCACTTCCATTTTCATGCCATTTTTGTTGGTCACCGAAAATAATTCCCATCCATTCTGCAGCGAATTCTTTTTTATCATGAAGGCACCACTTTCTGATTTAGTTTTGTAATAAAGCGCTGGAAGGCGGCATCATCCTTGAAGACACCGGCATCTTCCAATACACGGACAAATTTTCTGCCGAGCTCTTTTTGGACGACTTCTTCCGCATATTGTTTATTATGCAAAATTCCGTGTGTCTTACGCAGCTCTTGGGCCCATTGCTCGTGTGCGGGATCTACCTCATCTGCTTCTCCCGCAAGGTATTTGCCGATCGCCTCCAGCTCCGCTTTAAGGCGCGGCGGAAGCACTGCCAGCCCCATTACTTCGATCAGTCCGATGTTCTCTTTCTTGATATGATGCACATCTGCATGCGGGTGGAAAATACCTAATGGATGAGTGGCTGATGTCCGGTTATTGCGGAGGACCAAATCCATCTCATATTGTTGATCTCGCATCCTGGCAATCGGAGTGATTGTATTATGGGGCGTATCCTCTGTATGCGATAAAATAAGCGCATCCTCATCATCGTAATCACGCCAAAATGCCAGGATACTGTCCGCAGCGTCGATCAATTTCTGTTTGTCGCTTGACTGGAGCCGAATGACTGCCATCGGCCATTTGAGTACGGCAGCTCTCACATCAGGGTGTGCTTGAATAGGGAAAGTGTACCGTTCCTTGGCATTCGTCATGGCAAAGGTATAACGCCCTGCTTGATAATGATCGTGGGAGAGGATGGAGCCGCCTACAATCGGTAAATCGGCATTCGATCCGATAAAGTAGTGGGGGAACTTATCCACGAATTCAAGCAGCCGGCAGAAAGTATCCGTATTTATTTTCATTTCCCTATGTTCTTCCGAGAGAACGATGCTGTGTTCATCGTAATAAACATAAGGCGAGTATTGGAACAGCCATTTTTCATCTCCCAGCGACATCTCGATGACGCGGTGATTCGATCGAGCTGGGTAGCCGATCCTGCCGGCATAGCCCTCATTTTCTTTGCAGAGTACACATGCGGGATAGGAAGCATCCTGCTTGGATAAACGCTCCCGCTTGATTTGTTCCGGATCCTTCTCGGGTTTGGACAAGTTGATGGTGATGTCCATCTCGCCATATTCCGTATGTGTCTTGTATGATATGTTCTTTTTGATCCGATTCAATTGAATATAGTTGCTGTTCTTGCTCAGGCTGTAGAAGTAGTCCGTCGCCTGCTCAGGTGATTGCCTATAGTAGCTGTCGAATAAGGTTTGGACAGTGGAAGGGCGCGGCATGAAGCAATCCATGATGGAAGCTGCAAGCATCTCCTTCTCATCCAGGATATGGTCGATGATCCCTTCCTTCACTGCATAATCGATGATCCTCTCCAACAGATCCGGTACCGAACCGGAGCTCGTCAAAATCTTATGTTGCGGATACGTTGTCATCTTCAGCAAATGCATCACTTGATTGCGCACATAGATGATGTCGCGCTCTTTGATTAAACCTTCCTTGCATGTCAATTCCAATAAAGCTTCGATATCCGAATAAATCATATGAACACTTCCTTTATGCTAATTCCTTTGCGCCATCGCCGATGGTTGCGGTATAGAAGGTTGCCTCATATCCGATTTCATTTTTATAATGCTCCTGGATGCTTTTCTTCACATCATCCACTCTATCCTTTTCCACAAGGGCAATGGCACATCCGCCGAATCCTGCTCCTGTCATCCGCGCCCCGAGGACTGCCTCATGCGCCCAGGCCGACTCCACGATAGTATCGAGTTCCTTTCCGGTTACTTCATAATCATCCCGCAATGATCGATGCGAATCATTCATCAATTCCCCGAATGCAGCCAAGTCATGCTTTTGAAGACTTTTCAAGGCTTCCATCGTCCGGCTGTTCTCGTACACAGCATGACGTGCGCGTTTGAGATGGATGGGATCCTTGATTAATCTGCAGTACTGTTCGAAGGCATGCGGTGTGAGTTCCCCAAGGCTGTCAATCTGCAATTCTTGCTGCAGATCCCTCAGGGCTGCTTCACATTCCGAACGGCGTTCATTATATTTGGAGCCGGCCAATGTACGCTGCTTATTCGTATTGGCAATCAAGATGACATGCTCGGACAGATCGATGGGAGCATGCTCATAATGCAATGTGCTGCAGTCCAGCAGGATGGCGTGTCCTTGCTTGCTCATCCCCACGGAAAATTGATCCATGATACCGCTGTTGACGCCGATATATTCGTTTTCCACACGTTGCCCCAGGTGAACGAGCCGAACCCTATCCATCCCAAGATCATACATTCGATCTGCTAATACACCGGTGACCAGCTCGATGGAAGCGGAAGAGGAAAGACCGGCGCCGTTCGGTATATCACCATAGAAAAGGATATCCATTCCGGAAGTTATTTTCCCGGCGGCCTGCTGCAGATAAAGCAGTACACCTTTCGGATAATTCGCCCAATCATCTTCCGCCCGGTAGATGAGATCATCTAAAGATCGTTCTATGATACCGCTTTCAGAGAAGTTCATGCTATAAAATCTAAGTAAGTTATCCGTACGTTTTGCCGCTAAAGCATAGGTGCCGTAGGAGATGGCTGCTGGAAATACATGGCCGCCGTTATAATCGGTGTGCTCGCCTATCAGATTGATCCTGCCAGGTGCAAAGAATTGCCGCGGTGTTTTGGTGGTTTGAAAGATTTCTTGGAATGAAGCCGTCAAATTCGGGACAGTCGTCATCATGAAGCCTCCTCGTCATACTTTATTAATTTAATTAACTAAGTTACGGATAGTTTACTATATGCGTGCAAGAGGTGCAAGGAATACTTGTTTCGGGGCAGGAGAATGTATCGAGATGGCGTACTAATAGATTGGAAGCGCTTACCTTAATTTGGAAGGGGTACAGACATGACGCAAATAAAACCAGTACTGAGAGCACCATTCTTATTGCATGGCGGTGACTATAACCCAGATCAGTGGCTGAAATATCCCGATGTCCTGAAAGAGGATATGGAGCTGATGCAATTGGCACACACAAATACTTTCTCGGTTGGTATCTTTGCTTGGAGTGCATTGGAACCGGAGGAAGGTGTGTACGAGTTCAAATGGCTGGATAAGATCTTCGATGATATCCACTCTTTCGGAGGGAAAGTGATTTTAGCTACACCAAGCGGTGCACGTCCTGCCTGGATGTCCAAAAAATATCCGGATGTCCTGCGGGTGAATGCCGCGAGGATCAAGCAGCTGCACGGGGGCAGGCATAACCATTGTTTCAGTTCGCCGACATACTTGGAGAAGACCCGGAACATCAATCGCAAACTGGCGGAAAGATATGGGGAGCATCCAGCTTTGCTGCTGTGGCATATATCCAATGAATACAGCGGCGATTGTCATTGCGAACGCTGCCAGACTGCTTTTCGGAAATGGCTTGAAGAGCGCTATGACGGAGATCTGGAAGCCTTGAATGATGCGTGGTGGGGACCATTTTGGAGTCATACGCTCACGGACTGGGAGCAGGTGGAATCCCCTTCTCCATATGGGGAGGATGGCGTCCATGGGCTGCGCTTGGATTGGCGGCGGTTCGTGACGGATCAGACTGTCAGGTTCTTGGAAAATGAATTGCTCCCCATCCGGGAAATCACGCCGGATATTCCTGTAACAACGAATTTCATGGCTGATACACCAGATTTGATACCATTCCGGGGATTGAATTACAATCGACTAGCCAAAAAAATCGATATCATCAGCTGGGATGCTTATCCAACTTGGCATAATGACTGGGAAACAACAGCGGAGCTGGCTATGAAGGTGGGCTTCATAGATGATCTATATCGGACGATGAAGGATCAGCCATTCCTCCTGATGGAAAATACGCCCAGTATGGTCAATTGGCATTCTGTGAATAAAGCGAAGCGTCCTGGCATGCATATACTGGCATCCATGCAAATGCTGGCCCATGGATCGGATAGTATCCTCTATTTCCAATGGCGTAAATCCCGAGGTTCCACAGAAAAGTTTCATGGGGCTGTCGTCGATCATGACCGATCACCGGAGAATCGCGTATTCAAAGAAGTGGCTGCATTGGGAAGGAAAATGGAAAAATTAGCTGCCCTGAAGGGAGCGCATCGAAAAGCGGAAACAGCATTGCTTTATGATTGGGAAAATGATTGGGCGTTAGAGGATGCTCAAGGATACGGCCTGGATACCAAGCAGTACATTCAGACAATGCATGCTCATTATCGGCCGTTTTGGAAGCGTGATATACCAGTGGATGTCATCATGAAAGATCATGACTTCTCCCGATATAAGCTGCTGGTCGTCCCGATGCTTTATATGATGGATGATCAGACAGCAGAAAAGCTTGAAGTATTTGTGAAAAATGGCGGTAAGCTCGTCATGACGTATATCAGCGGTGTTGTAAATGAGCACGATTTGGTGCATAAGGGAGCCTGGCATGAAAAACTTGCAGATGTTTTTGGCATACATCCATTGGAAACGGACACCCTTTATCCACGTGACCGCAATGAAGTGACGTATGAAGGGAAGCATTATGAATTGAAGGATTACGCCACGATCCTCGAACTTTCCGGAGCCGCAGCAATCGGTACCTATGCAGAAGATTTCTATGCAGGAACCCCGGCTGTCACGGAGCATGCATATGGAAAAGGCGTCGCTTATTACATCGGCGGAAGATTGGAGGATGCTTTCCAAGAGGACTTTTATGGACGATTGCTGAGTGAGGGACGCATCTTTCCGCCAGTCGGTATTGCAAAGCAGGACGGGGTTTCCATCCAGGTGCGGTCCAATGCGGAATCCTTGTTTGTGTTTGTTTTGAATTTCAATGAAGGAGAAAAAGACATAGAGCTGGATCAGGTGTATGAGGATGTATTGGATGGAGGACACCTTTCAGGGGGAATCCGGTTGAATCCTTATGAGGTGAAGGTGCTTCGTCTCCATAAGCGATAGCGTTTGCGGAGGGAGCGCGGCTTTCGGTTCACGTTTCATCACATTGCCGATGTGGAAAGGTACTGTATCAATCATAATGCAAAGGAGACATTTTCATGGAACCGAAAGATATGATGAACGGAAAGACCAGTAAACACCAGCAGGATCGCCAGCCGGGTATGGAAGCCGAGATGGAGCCGCTGCCGCATCAGCCGCTTGACTATAAAGGTGTTGGCAGGCTGGAAGGGAAAGCTGCGCTTATTACAGGCGGGGACTCTGGTATCGGCCGTGCTGTCGCGATCCTTTATGCCAAGGAAGGCGCAGATGTCGCGATTTCCTATCTGGATGAAACGGAGGATGCCGAAGAAACCAAACGCCTTGTGGAAGCGGAAGGCAAACGCTGCTTGCTGCTTCCAGGCGATATCAAGGATGAGGAGCATTGCATCAGCTTGGTCGAGAAAACAGTGGAGGAGTTCGGCAAAATCAACATCCTTGTCAATAACGCAGCCATCCAATATGTACGGGAAGATGTTCTGGAGATTTCGTCCGAACAGTTCGAGGAAGTATTCCGTGTCAACTTCTTCTCCCAATTCTATCTGACGAAAGCAGCTGTGCGTCACATGAAAGCCGGAGATTCGATCATCAGCACGTCTTCCATCAATGCTTACCGAGGCAACCCGATGTTCATGGATTATTCCGCGACAAAAGGCGCCATCACGGCTTGGACGCGCAGTATCGCCCAAAGTCTTATCAAAAAAGGAATCCGTGCCAATTCCGTCGCTCCAGGCCCGGTCTGGACGCCGCTCATCCCGGCCACCATCGGCGAGGATAAAATTGAACAGTTCGGTCAGGACAGCCTGATGGGACGCCCGGGGCAGCCTTCCGAGCATGCTTGGCCATATGTGATGCTTGCATCGGATGAAGCCTCTTATATGACCGGTCAAGCCATCCATATCAATGGAGGATCCTATACTTCCTCCTGATGGATGAAGCCCCGTCCGCTGGATGGGGTCTTCGTTTTGTCTTCCAAGGGGCATATCCATGACCAATTCGATAAAAGGATTACGGGATCGATTGCCAGCTTTCATCCGGAATGAAGAGATATATTGCAGCAAACAGGCTAGCCATGCTTCAGCTTGAGGGCTGTCCTGTAAGGTTATGGCCTGAAAAAATCTTGGCGTGAAATTTCATATAAGCGGTATGCTTTGTTTAAAAAGAGCCCAGGGCTCTTTTTTTATTCTGACAATTAAATTGGATGTTGGAGAAGGGAAGATCACTAGGGATAAGGTCCCTTTTTTTATGCTGTATTTTATTGTAAGACTGACAGCGTTCAGTTTGGTTCATTACTTGTCTTTTATCACTATTTTTTCGGTCATTTCCGATACATAAAAAGATATTTGAACTTTTGTCTATTTGTAATACAATTAAACAAACGGAATTGATAACGCTTACTTGAGGAGGTACGCAATGGGACAATCAAAAGGAATAGCTAAAGGCATTCTCGGTTTTCCAGTAGCACCATTCACCGACAATGGAAGACTCGATGAGCAAGCATTATTCGAGAATGTACATTTTCTCGTGGAGGAAGGTCTGGATGCCATTTATATTGCTTGCGGATCAGGTGAGTTCCAATCCTTGGAGAAAGCCGAGTACGAACTGATGCTGGATACGGCTATGGAAGCGGCAGCAGGCAAAGTGCCGATTTATACAGGAGTTGGCGGGAATCTGCGGACGGCTATCGATCTTGCTTCTGTATCTGCCGAGAAAGGTGCAGCGGGTTATTTGCTGCTGCCGCCTTATCTGATTCATGGAGAGCAGGAAGGGCTTTATGAATATGCGAAAGAAATATTTGACAGTGCCCCGACATTGGATGCGATTCTTTATCAAAGGGATAATGCAGTTTATTCCATCGACACTGTAAGGCGGCTGACGGGCTACCCTCAATTGAAGGGCATAAAGGATGGAGTAGGGGATATGGACTTGAATATTTGCCTGACGCAGGAATTCAAAGGGAGATTGGATTTCCTGAATGGTATGCCGATGGCGGAAGTGACAATGCCTGCGTATCTGCCGCTCGGAATCAAGACATATTCCTCGGCCATCTCGAATTACATCCCGCATATCTCCCGTATGTATTATGAGGCGCTGCTGGCTGGGGACCAGGATACGTTGGATGATTTATATGCCGATGTCATCTTGCCGATCAACAGCATACGCAAACAGCGCAAAGGCTATGCAGTTTCTTTGATCAAGGCAGGCATGGAGATCATCGGCTTGCAGACAAGAGGATATGTGCGCCCTCCAGTCGTACCTGTTACAAAGGAACATTACAACGAAATGGAAAAGATTCTGATGAAAGCGTTGGAAAAATATCCGCGCAAGGAGAAAATCACAGAGATGAAGGAGAGCTAATACATGGCGACAAATATAACAACGAATGTATATCGTAACTTTATCAATGGTGAATGGCAGGAATCGGCATCAGCAGAACAGATCACCGTCATCAATCCCGCAGATACAAGCAATCCTGTCGGCCGTATTCAGAGCTCCGCAAAAGCTGATTTGGAAGCAGCGGTGGAAGCGGCGGATGCAGCAAGGAAGGAATGGAGAAGCCTGTCAGGCGCAGCAAGAGGCGATTTTCTTTATCGGGCGGCGGCAGTATTGGAAGAACGAGCTGAAGAAATTGCAGAAACGGCAACAAAAGAGATGGGAAAGACATTGCCGGAAGCTCGCGGTGAAACGCAGCGGGGAATTGCCATCCTGAAATATTATGCAGGGGAAGGGATGCGGAAGACTGGTGATGTCATTCCATCGACAGATTCGAGTGCCTTCATGTATACGACTCGAGTTCCTTTGGGGGTCGTCGGTGTCATTGCGCCTTGGAACTTCCCGGTTGCAATTCCGATTTGGAAGATGGCTCCTGCGCTTGTTTATGGTAATACGGTTGTATTCAAGCCGGCATCCGAGACAGCGATCACGGCCATCAAAATAATCGAATGCTTTGAAGCAGCCGGTTTCCCGAAAGGCGTCATCAATCTGGTTACCGGTGCGGGATCTGTCATCGGGAAAGGATTGGCTGAGCATCCGAAGGTACATGGCATTACATTTACTGGTTCAAATCATGTCGGTAAAGGTATCGGGTTGACAGCGTTGGGGCGAGGTGCCAAGTATCAGCTCGAGATGGGCGGGAAAAACCCAGTCATCATTGCTGCCGATGCAGATATCGAGCAGGCGGTGGATGCCACGATCAGCGGTGCTTTCCGTTCCACAGGGCAAAAATGTACGGCAACAAGCAGGGTCATCGTTGAAGCGCCGATATATGATGCATTCCGGGATAGGCTGCTTGAGAAGACAAAGGAAATCACCATCGGGAACAGCCTCGAGCAGGATGTGTGGCTCGGACCGATCGCAAGCGAAGCCCAGCTGCAAAACTGCCTTCATTATATTCAAAAAGGGATGGACGAAGGTGCGAAGCTTATCCTTGGCGGAGAACGGCTGACAGATGGGGATTACGCAAAAGGCTATTACGTCCAGCCGACCATTTTTGAAGACGTAACCAATGATATGGTGATTGCCCAGGAGGAAATTTTCGGCCCTGTCATCGCCTTGATCAAAGTGGATTCCGAGGAACAGGCGATAGCTATAGCGAATGATGTCAAGTTTGGGCTGAGTGCCTCCATTTTCACAAAGAATATCGGGCGTTTCCTGCAGTTTGCAGAGGATATCGAAGCGGGTCTTGTCCGTGTGAATGCCGAAAGTGCGGGCGTGGAGCTGCAAGCTCCATTTGGCGGGATGAAGCAGTCCAGCTCTCATTCCAGGGAACAGGGAGAGGCAGCAAAGGAATTCTTTACGAGCATCAAGACTGTTTTTGTCAAAGGCTAAAGGGCTGCATGCTGCCCTTTTCCTGTACCCACTATTGACAACGCTTACAATAAAGCGGCGGAGGAATGAACGATATGGATAAAATCAGAGATAACCTGCACGATGTTCAGATGAAAAGAACGAAGGTTCGTTGGTTTGTCGTTTTAATGTTGTTCCTGGTCACGTCTGTCAACTACGCTGACCGAGCTACGATAAGCATTGCAGGCGATGCCCTGCAGTCGGATCTTGGCCTGGATGCAGTCAGTATGGGATATGTATTCTCCGCATTCGGCTGGGCTTATGTAATCGGGCAGATACCTGGAGGGATATTGCTCGATAAGTTCGGATCCAAGCTTATTATCGGAATGAGTATATTGTTCTGGTCGATATTCACATTGCTGCAGGGTACAATCGGATTCTTTGCGGGCGGAACGGCAATCATCATCCTGTTTGCACTCCGTTTCCTGGTCGGGTTCTCCGAAGCGCCATCTTTTCCGGGAAACAGCCGGGTAGTGGCAGCATGGTTCCCGAGCAAGGAGCGCGGGACGGCATCGGCCATCTTCAACTCCGCGCAGTATTTTGCCTTGGTCATCTTCTCCCCATTGATGGGCTGGCTGACATATAGATTCGGCTGGGAATCCGTCTTTTACGTAATGGGAGCCATCGGGATTGCCTTGGCAATTGTCTGGCTGAAGGTCATCCGAAATCCACGCGAGCACCCAAGGGCCAATCAGGCGGAAATAGACTATATCGAAGCTGGCGGCGGCGTAATCGATATGGATCAAAAGAAGGAAGATACAGATTCGAAGGAGAAACAATCCCAGTGGCCATTCATTAAACAATTGCTGCAGAAACGGATGCTGATCGGCATTTACATTGCGCAATATTGTATAACGACACTGACTTATTTCTTTTTGACTTGGTTCCCTGTCTATCTGGTCCAAGGGCGCGGCATGTCCATACTGGAGGCTGGGTTCATTGCATCCCTGCCGGCGATATGCGGTTTTCTGGGAGGTATCCTTGGCGGGATGTTCTCGGATTTCCTTCTCCGTAAGAAGTTTTCCCTGACCATCGCACGCAAAACACCGATCATCATTGGAATGCTGCTTTCCTGCAGCATGATCATCTGTAACTATGTGGATGCTGAATGGCTTGTCGTCGTCATCATGTCGCTTGCTTTCTTCGGCAAAGGCTTTGGGGCATTGGGCTGGGCAGTCGTATCCGATACATCCCCGAAGCAGACTGCAGGTGTCAGTGGCGGGTTATTCAATACATTTGGAAACATCGCTTCGATCACGACGCCGATCATCATCGGCTACATCGTCAATGCGACAGGTTCTTTCAACGGTGCACTTGTCTTTGTCGGTGCCAATGCGCTTATTGCCATACTGAGTTATTTATTCATCGTTGGAAAGATCGAACGCGTGGAGTTGAAAGCGCCAACAAAATAAATCGGAAGGGGATTGCAAGATGAATCAAATGACAGCGAATATAAGTGCTGAAAGGTCCCATAATGTACCATCCGTTACGGAGATGCAAGTGATTCCGGTTGCCGGCCGTGACAGCATGCTGCTCAATCTGAGCGGTGCGCATGGTCCGTACTTTACACGTAATATCGTCATCCTTAAGGATACAATGGGTGCTGTCGGGGCCGGGGAGGTACCAGGAGGGGAAAAGATCCGACAGACGCTTGAACAAGCGAAATCATTGGTTATAGGCGAGTCGATTGCCTCTTATCAAGCCATCCTTAATCAAGTGAGACAGCAATTCGGCCATCAGGATGCAGGCGGCCGGGGTGAGCAGACCTTCGATTTGCGTACAACGATCCATGCTGTGACAGCACTGGAGGCGGCACTTCTTGACTTGCTCGGCAAGTTCCTGCAAGTTCCGGTGGCTGCGCTGTTAGGGGAAGGACAGCAGCGAAGTGAAGTGGATGTGCTCGGCTATTTGTTCTACATCGGCGATCGCAAGCAGACGGACTTGGCTTACAAGGAAGAGCCGGATGCCAAATGGGATTGGTTCCGTTTGCGGAATGAAGAAGCGCTGACGCCGGAAGCGGTTGTGCGTCTGGCTGAGGCAGCATATGAGAAGTATGGATTCCGGGACTTCAAGCTAAAGGGCGGCGTCTTGGCTGGTGAAGAAGAAATCCAGGCAATCGAGGCGCTGGCAAAAAGATTCCCGGAAGCCCGGATCACGCTCGATCCCAATGGTGCGTGGTCCCTGGATGAAGCCATTGGTCTTTGCAAAGGTAAGCATGGCATCCTGGCATATGCAGAGGATCCGTGCGGAGCAGAGAATGGTTATTCCTCCAGGGAAATCATGGCGGAGTTCCGGAGAGCCACCGGGCTCCCGACGGCGACGAATATGATTGCGACGGACTGGCGCCAGATGGGGCATGCCATCCAGGCGCAGGCAATTGATATTCCGCTTGCCGATCCGCACTTCTGGACGATGCAGGGCTCTGTGCGAGTTGCGCAAATATGTCATGAATGGGGACTCACTTGGGGATCGCATTCCAATAACCATTTTGACATTTCGCTGGCTATGTTCACCCATGTTGCAGCAGCAGCCCCAGGAAATATCACCGCTATCGATACGCATTGGATTTGGCAGGATGGACAGAGACTGACGAAGGAACCATACGAGATAGCCGAAGGGAAGCTGGGCGTGCCGGATAAGCCTGGACTTGGTATCGAGATCGATATGCCAGAAGTGGAAAAGGCGCATGAGCTCTATAAATCGATGGGGCTTGGTGCTCGGGACGATGCTATCGCAATGCAATATTTGATCCGGAATTGGAAATTCGATAATAAGAAGCCTTGCCTTGTACGATGAAGGAGCATGGAGCCGTCTTTTTAGCTGGGCGGCTCTTTTGCATGCGTTTGTAATTTCGTTCCATTCCCAGTATCATAGGTTTATAACATATTAAAGGTGTTGGACATGATGGAGAGAGACCCATTGCAAATGAATCTGGAGCACGTTAACAGAAAAACATTATCCAAGCAAGTGGTGGAACGGATTCTGCATCTGCTATCAAGCGGTCAGCTGAAGCCAGGGGATAAGCTGCCTACAGAAGCGGAATTCATCACGATCCTCGGGGTCAGCAGGACTGTTTTGCGTGAAGCCTTGAGTGCATTGGAAACACTCGGCATCATTACGCGCAAGACACGGGAAGGCACCTACTTCAACCTGAAAGTCGGTGCGGCACCTTTTTCTGATATGCTTAACCTGGCAAGCGACAATATCCAGGCGATCATCGAAGCGAGAATCGTCTTGGAACTTGGACTGGTCACAATCGCAACGGAAAAGATCACGGATGAACAGCTGGAAGAACTGTATGAAACGATTGTGGAAATCGAAGAATCAGAGGACGATAATTATGGTCAAGCTGATAAACGATTCCACCGGATCATAGCCTTGAGTGCCAATAATTTGATACTTGATGGCATGATTCATTCCTTGCTTCTTTATCATGCGAAAATCAATAACCATATCATTGTCAGGGAAAAAGATAAGACGGTAGCATATCATAAACGCATTTATGAGGCACTGAAGGAAAGGGATGCCTATAAAGCGTACACAGCAATGTATGATCATCTGCGCTTTGTCCAGAAGAAGATCCTGGAGGGACAGCAGGAAAAACAAGGTGAATGAAGAAGCAGCGGTTCCGCAGCCGCTGCTTCTTTATTTATTCGTCATCGGATTCTTCCTCATTCAATTCAAACAGGTGATCTAAGTATGGCTCCAGCTCGAAGGAATCTTCCTCGGCATATGTGGTGAAAATGTCTCTTGTGAGTGAACTCATGATTGGGATCCTCCTTGTGATTGAGTTGGTAGTTATAAGATACCCAGCCTGACAATCTGTCAATCATGCAAATTTTGGAGTGGCGGAATTTTGACGCTGAGGAACTAGACAGCATATCGCTCCAAGAATGACCGGACTGAATGAATTTTTGCCATGCACGGGAGAGGAACATTTTGCTGATTCAGCTGCCGGATAGAGGACTTTGATGCATGAAACAGCGGGTTTGCACTGGCCGCATTCATATCAAATCAGATTGAATGATCTCAATCAGTGCAGGGAAGTTTAAATTGCAGTAAAATAGTGGAACAATGAATGGGAATGGAAAAGGGGGATGGAAAATGGGGTTGAATCCCAAAATACAAGCATTTTTAAAAGAAGTGAATGCGAATCCGATACCAATTGAATCGGTTTCGCCGGAACAGTTTCGAAGCCAAGCCAGGATGCAGGAGGATGGGCCTAAACAGGAAGTGGCTGAAGTGGAAGATAGCAAAATCGAGTTGAGCGATCGGACATTGCCGATCCGTATCTATCGTTCTGATGATAAGAAGCAGCCTGCACTTGTCTTTTATCATGGCGGCGGCTGGGTTGTCGGAAGCATCGAGTCGCATGATGCCACTTGTCGTGAGATTGCCAATCTGGCAGATTGTACGGTCATCTCGGTAGATTACCGGCTGGCACCTGAATATAAATTCCCGGCTGCGGTAGAGGATGCCTATGATGCCTTTCAATGGGTCAGGGCCAATGCAGAGGATTTAAGAATCGAACAGGATAAAATTGCTGTGGGAGGAGATAGTGCCGGAGGAAATCTTGCTACGGTCGTATGTCTGCTGGCAGAAGAACGAAGCGGCCATAAACCTATATTCCAATTGCTCTTATATCCATCTACGGGTTATATCGGGGAGGAGCCGGCTTCTTTGCGAGAAAACGCGGAAGGCTATTTATTGACCAAACGTTTGATGAATTGGTTCCGCAGCCATTATTACCGGACAGAAGAAGATCGTCTAAACCCGCATGCATCGCCGATTCGTTCCGGGCTGCTAAAAACATTGCCGCCTGCAGCGATTTTGACAGCGGAATATGATCCGCTGCGGGATGAAGCGCAGCATTATGCTGCCAAACTGCAGCAGGAAGGTGTCGATGTGTTTGCAAAGAATTATGATGGATTGATCCATGGCTTTGCTGGCTTTACCGCTTATGTGGAGGAAGCGCATCAAGCCCTGGCTGAGGGGGCAGCTCAGCTGAAGCAAGCTTTGTATAAATGATTGCCCACTTCGATGCAGGGAGTGTTCTTGAGTTATCACCGTCAGCTTGATTGCTGACGGTTTATCTTTTAAGTGAGTCTGGCTATACCGACATTCACAAGTTGCAGTCAGGAAAAAGAGGATAGGGGATGGAATATGAAAAAGACCATATTGATTGTAATCGCCATCCTGGTGCTCATACCTTCTGGAATTTGGAGTTACATAACAATCAGGAAACAAAGTGCCAAAGAGGCAGTCCATGAATATCTGCTGGAAAAGGGGACGGAAGAAAGCGACATTGTCAGTCTGGAACCTTTCATCGCGAATTTGAGAGGTAACGGGAATTATATGGTTGCCGTCAGATTGAAAGATGATAGGAAAGTCTATTACTATTACAAAAACGGGGATGAGGTGAAATTTGAATCATCAACCATCAGTCAACTGAATTAAAACAGCAGGTTTAAGAAGTGCCGATTCAAACGGCTGCGCATTCCATCTGCTACATAAGCCAGCAGTAAGCATATCCATCACATTTTGATGAATATGCATTGAAAGCGTTGACAATAATCCGCTTACATGATAAATTGAGTTTGTAAGATAACAAAACAGCATACAACTATCCTTTAGGATTGTTACTGATAAGCAGGCAAAACCTAAATTATATTCCGTGAGCAGAGACGACTCTGTGTCCGGGGTGTAGTTTGGGTTTTTTTGTGTATCAAAAACCCGCAGCTTATCAAAAAAAGGATAAAGGCGGCACCCTTTATCCTCATCATAATATCCCCGAATGGAGGGTCTATCATGAACCATCGTAAAACAGCAGAAGAGATTTTGCAATTGGTAGGCGGAGAATCAAATGTACAAAGTGTCATCCATTGCATGACACGGCTTCGCTTCAACCTGTATGACAACAGCAAAGCCGATCGGAAAAGCTTGGAGCAGGTGGATGGTGTACTTGGTTCCAACATAAGCGGCAGCCAGTTCCAGCTGATCATCGGCAATGAGGTCCCGAAGGTTTATAAGGAGATCATCGCCAATAGCAGTTTAAGTGAAGCGAAGAGTGGAGAAGGCGAATCGAAGCAAAAGAAAAATGTGATCAGCTCGATTTTTGATGTCATTTCCGGCGTGTTCACACCGATCCTGCCAGCCATCGCTGGTGCGGGTATGATCAAGGGTATCACGGCCCTGCTGCTGACCATGGGTGTACTGCAGGAGTCTTCCCAAACGTATCAAATCCTGACGGTCATCGGAGACGGTGCATTCTACTTCCTGCCGATCTTGCTTGCTATCAGTGCAGCACGTAAGTTTGGGTCCAATCCTTATGTGGCTGCTGCCATAGGAGCGGCAATCCTGCACCCGACGCTGACTGCCATGTTCGCAGAGGGTGGGGGCATCTCCTTTGTCGGATTGCCTGTAACGATAGCAACCTATTCATCTACGGTTATCCCGATCCTGCTGGCTATCTGGATTGCGTCTTATGTAGAGAAATGGGTTGACCGTATCACACATGCTTCCTTGAAGCTGATCGTTGTTCCGACAGTAACCTTATTGGTTGTCGTTCCGGTCACTTTGATTACGGTAGGACCTCTTGGTGCAATCATTGGTAACTATTTATCCTCAGGTATGAATTTCATGTTTGAGAATGCAGGCATCGTTGCTACCATTCTGCTTGCAGGTACGTTCTCACTTATTATCATTACCGGGATGCATTATGCTTTTACACCAGTCGTCATCAATAGTATTGCAGTGAATGGTTTTGACTACATCATCCCTGCGATGTTCCTTGCCAATTTCGGTCAAGCTGGTGCGGCTTTTGCGGTTGCCCTGAAATCGAAAAATAAGAAATTTAAATCATTGTCTTTTACAACGGCATTGACTGCAGTGATGGGTGTTACCGAACCAGCCATGTATGGGGTCAATATGAAGCTGAAGAAACCATTCGTCGCTGCACTGATAGGGGCTGCAATAGGCGGAGTCCTTTATGGTATTGCGGATGTCAAAGCTTATATAGTAGCGGGAATCGTTGGAATTCCGGGTATTCCAGTTTTGATTGGTCCTGAAATCGTGTTTGCCTTGCTTGGGCTCTTGCTGGCATTCGTTGCAGCTGCTGCGGTTACATGGATCATGGGATTTGAAGATGTGCTGGAAGCAACGGAAGAAAACACAATAGAAAAAGCATCCGAAGATACTGCTGAAGAAACAGAATCAGAGAAAGCATCGGAAGTCATTTCCAGCCCTCTGACAGGAGAGGTTCGACCGCTTGCAGAAGTAAGTGATCCGACATTTGCGCAGGAGATCATGGGTAAAGGGGCGGCCATCTTCCCGACGAAAGGCGAGGTTGTATCTCCGGTAGATGGTGAAGTAGTTACACTCTTTGCAACAAAACATGCCATTGGTTTGAAAAGTGCAAGTGGTGCCGAAGTACTGATCCATGTCGGGGTCGATACAGTGAAATTGAATGGGGAACATTTCACAGCTCATATTGCTTCAGGTGAACAGGTCAAAAAAGGCCAGAAGCTTGTTTCCTTTGATATGGAGGCCATCCAGGCTGCAGGCTTCGACTTGATCACGCCCGTCATTATCACGAACACTGCTGAGTATGAGGATATTTCTTCCCTGGCAGACGGCCCCGTCGGAGCAGGACAAGCACTGCTGGATTTGGCAGCGCCTGCGGCCACTTCAAAAGAAGCATCTTAAATTATAAAAGGAGAGATAAACATGACAAAGCAAACAGCATTTCCACAAGGATTCCTATGGGGCGGCGCAACAGCTGCCAACCAGATGGAGGGCGGATTCCATGAAGGCAATAAAGGACTGAATATTGCGGATGTACTTCCAGGCGGAAAAGAGCGTCTGCGCATCTTGGCAGAGCCAGGATTTGATTTCGAAATCGATACGGAGAAATACACCTATCCGAACCACGAAGCAATCGACTTCTATCATCGTTATAAAGAAGATATTGCACTATTTGCAGAGATGGGCTTCAAAGTATTCCGGATGTCCATAGCCTGGACTCGTATTTTCCCAAATGGCGATGAACTGGAGCCGAATGAAGAAGGGCTTGCGTTCTATGATCGCGTATTCGATGAGCTGCATAAGCACGGTATTGAGCCGGTCGTAACGATTTCCCACTATGAGATGCCGGTCAATTTGGTGAAAGAATACGGCGGCTGGAAGAACCGGGAAGTGATCACTTTCTTTGAGCGTTACGCCAAGACTGTGCTTGATCGCTATAAAGATAAAGTGAAATATTGGATGACATTCAACGAGATCAATAGCGGCCTTATCATGCCGATCATGAGCCTTGGTTTCTCCATCCAGCCTGGGGAGCACAAGTATCAATCCGTTGTGCAAGGGCTTCACCATCAGTTTGTGGCCAGTGCGAAAGCAGTCCAGTACTGCCATGAAGTGAATCCGGATGCGCAGATCGGCTGTATGATCATTTATGCACCGGTATATGCATATGACAGCAATCCGGAAAACGTCTTCTATGCCGATCAGGAAGCGCGTCTGTTCAACAACTATTGTGGGGACGTGATGGTCCGGGGTGCTTATCCAGCCTTTGCAAAACGATTCTTCAAGGAACAAGGGGTCCAGCTGCAAATAGAGGAAGGCGATTTGGAAACGATCCAAGCAGGAACGGTGGACTATATCGGCTTCAGCTACTATATGTCCCGGACGGAAAAAGCTCAAAAGAGTGAAGAGGAACTGGCGCAGGGGAATATCATGTCCGGCGTGAAGAATCCATTCCTCAAAGCAAGCGACTGGGGCTGGGAAATCGATCCCCTCGGGCTGCGCATTGCATTGAATGACATGTATGATCGCTACCAGGTGCCGTTGTTCATTGTGGAAAACGGACTCGGTGCGTATGATGAAGTAGAAGCAGACGGCAGCATCAACGATGATTACCGCATCGATTATCTGCGCGATCATATCAAAGCGATGGAAGAAGCCATCGAGGATGGCGTGGACTTAATGGGATATACCAGCTGGGGCTGCATCGACTTGGTAAGTGCTTCTACAGGGGAGTATTCCAAGCGATATGGTTTCATCTATGTCGATAAGCATGATGATGGAAGCGGGACATTGGAGCGGAGCCGGAAGAAATCGTTCCATTGGTATAAAAATGTAATTGAGACGAATGGGGCAGAGCTGTAAAAAATAAAAAAGACCTTATCCAATCGACTTGGATAAGGTCTTTTCCTATTCCATCTTGAATTTGAGGAATAATTCGTTATAACGAGACAGGTTTTCCTGTCCGAGGTTTTCATAAACTTCCAGACGATCTGTCAATTCAGGGGATGGATAGAAGCGTTCATCATTCACCATCTCCTGGGGCATATATTGCAAGGCTTCCTTATTCGGTGTGGAGTAGCTGACATATTCGGTATTTTGCGCTGCAATCTTTGGATCGAGCATAAAATTGATGAATTTATGTGCAGCGTCGACATTCTTGGCAGTTTTCGGGATGACCATATTATCGAACCATAGATTGGAGCCTTCCTCTGGGACGACATAGTCAAGATCCTCGTTTTCTGCCATGATCTCCGAAGCATCCCCGGACCACGTTATCCCGATCGACACTTCCCCGGATGCCATCAGCATTTTATTTTCATCCCCAAGCAGAGCCCGGACATTCGGCTTCAGGCTCACTAGTTTGTCATAGGCTTCCTGCAAGTGGGCGGGGTCTGTATCGTTAAGGGAATAATGAAGGCTGTTCAGCCCCATCCCGATGATCTCGCGTGCACCATCGATGAGCACGATCTGATTCTTGAGGGCAGGATCCCATAGGTCCTCCCAGCTGTCGAATGTCATACCGCCCAATTGCTTGCTGTTATAAACGATGCCGACAGTTCCCCAGAAATAAGGTACGGAATATTCGTTTCCGGGATCGAAAGGCAGATCCATGAACCGGGAATCGATATTTTTCAGGTTCGGGATCTTGCTGTGATCAATCGGAAGCAGCAAATCCTCTTCCTTCATCTTTTCGATCGTATACTCGGAAGGAACAGCGATATCATAGCTTGTTCCGCCTTGCTGTATCTTTGTCATCATCGCCTCATTCGAATCGAACGTTTCATAGACGACCGTGATGCCTGTTTCTTTTTCGAATTCGTCAATAACAGCCGGATCGATATAGTCGCCCCAGTTATACACGGTAAGTGTATTGCCGCCTGAGTAGCCTTGGGAGGCATTGAGGCGGGAGATGGTGACGAGCAGTATAGCGCTCACAGCAATGATCACAACGGCTAGACGCATCAGCTGCTTCATTTGAGCACCTCCAGATCAGGTGATTTCCTGCCGCGGCGGGTGATCAGATGATAGATGACGACAATCAGCATCGTAACGAGGAAGATGATCGTCGAAAGGGCATTGATGGATAATGATATTCCTTGTCTGGCAAGGGAATAAATCTCGACAGACAATGTGGTGAACCCATTTCCTGTCACAAAGAATGTTACAGCGAAGTCATCCAGTGAGTAGGTAAGCGCCATGAAAAAGCCGGCGAATATACCGGGAGTTATATAAGGAATCACCACTTTCGTGATCACCTTCCAGCGTGAGGCGCCAAGATCTCTTGCTGCATCAAGAAGGGAAGGACTCATCTCGGATAGCTTCGGCAATACCATCAAGACGACAATCGGGATACTGAAGGCGATGTGCGACAGCAGCACCGAATAGAACCCAAGCTGGATACCGGCGATGGTAAATAGGATCAGGAAGGATGCACCGATGATGACATCCGGACTCACGATCAAGATGTTGTTCAATGACAATAAGGCATTCTTTGTCCTGCCGGATCGAATCTTATAGATCATCATCGCACCAAGCACACCGATGATCGTTGAAATCAAAGCGGAGAGCAGGGCGATCACGATTGTGTTCAAAACAATGATCAAAAGCCGGGTATCTTGAAACAGCTCCTTATACCAATCGAATGTAAAGCTCTCGAAATCATACATATTGCCACCGCTGTTGAAAGAATAAAATATCAAGTAAAAGATAGGTAAATACAGCAGCGCAAACATGACGATCAAAAAAATCCGTGATAGGGGAGAAAGTCTCTTATCCACGTGCTTTCCTCCTTTTCGTTCCTGTTGCGAACATGATGATGAACATGAAAATGATCAGGAAGACAGCAATCGTCGATCCCATCCCCCAATTCTGTGTGACCAGGAATTGCTGCTCGATTGCCGTGCCGAGTGTGATGACTTGGCTGCCGGCGATAAGCCGTGTCAGCATGAATAAGGATAGGGCTGGAATGAACGTGATCTGACAGCCTGCTTTCACACCGTCGATCGTCAATGGGAATACGATTCGGCGGAAGGTCGTCCATCGTGATGCTCCCAGATCATTCGCTGCATCCAGATAAGTTGGATTCAGCTTATCCAGGGCATTGAAAATCGGCAGGATCATGAACGGAATGAAAATATAGACAGATACGAAGACAAAGCTGAAATCAGTAAAAAGGATATCCTTGGATCCGATTCCGATCGCTTCCAGTACTTTATTGGCCATACCATACGTACCAAAGATGCCGAGGAAAGCATAAGCCTTCAGCAATAGGTTGATCCAGCTTGGCACGATGATCAATAATAGCCATAATTGCTTATGCTTCAGCTTTGTCAGCAAGTAAGCTGTAGGATAAGCAAATAGCAAGGTGATCAGTGTAATCAGGAATGCATACCAAAAAGAGCTCAATGTCATCTCCAAATAGATGGGTGTAAAGAAATTACGGTAATTGGTCAATGAAAAGCTGCCGTCGATGTCCTGGAAAGAATAATACAGCACCAACAGGATCGGGGCGATGACAAAAAAGGCAATCCAAATGACATAGGGAATCGTATACAGATTGCGAGTCGTCTTATTCTCCATCGTCGTACGCCTCTAGTCGTTTATCGAATTCTTCTTCCGTCTCATTCAGACGCATGACGTGGATGGCCTCCGGCTCAAAGGCTAATCCGATTTCCTCTCCGACGACAGCTTTCTTCGTGGAATGCACAAGCCATTCGTTACCAGCTTCATCATAGCTGGAGATTTCATAATGGACCCCGCGAAATAGCTGGGAATCGACTGTGACGCGCAGGTTTCCTTCTTCTGCGCTTGTTATATGCAAATCTTCCGGGCGGATGACAATTTCGACGGGTTCATTCGGCTGCAGACCCTGGTCTACACAGGCAAAGCGTTTGCCGGTGAACTCCACCTCATAATCCCGGATCATCCGTCCATCAACAATGTTTGATTCTCCGATAAAGTCGGCCACGAAACGGTTGATCGGTTCATCGTATATATCCGTTGGTGTGCCGCTTTGTTCTATTTTCCCGCTGTTCAGGACGAAAATCTCATCCGAGAGAGCAAGCGCTTCTTCCTGGTCATGCGTCACGAAGATGAATGTGATGCCGAGACGCTGCTGCATCTCGCGTAATTCATACTGCATCTCCGTACGCAGCTTCAAGTCCAGTGCGGATAGGGGCTCATCCAGCAAAATCACTTCCGGTTCGTTCACGACAGCACGTGCGATGGCGACACGCTGACGCTGTCCGCCGGACATTTCGCTGATTTCCCGCTTTTCATAGCCAGCCAGGTTGACGAAACGCAATGCTTCCTTCACTTTCTCATCGATCTGCTTCTGAGGCATCTTTTTGATGCGCAGGCCAAAAGCCACGTTTTCATATACATTCAGATGAGGAAACAGGGCATAATCCTGGAATACAGTGTTTACAGATCTTTTGTTGGCCGGAATTTTATTCAATGGTTTCCCGTCGAACAGCATCTCTCCGGAAGTGGGTTCTGTAAACCCTGCAATCAGACGTAAGATGGTCGTTTTCCCGCACCCGGAAGGACCCAGGAGGGTATAGAACTTGCCGCGCTCGATTTCGAAGCTGACATTGTCCAAAACAGTGGTATCTTTATCGTACTGCTTCATTACATTGTGGAATTGAATGATCGGTTTCTTTGTCATTGTCATCTCCCTTGTTTCTTTTCCGTATTTTTGATCCTAAAAATCTTGACGTACCATTATACGACATAAGAAGGCATATTGAATAGAACTTTTTCATATGGAACTTTTTAGAGTATGATGCGTATATGTATGAAACCAAGTATGGATAGAGAGGACGGACACTATGTCTGCAACAAGAACCATGAAACTTATTACAGGAATCATGGAAGCCATTTTGGCTGTTCCTGTACTCGGAGGACTTATCATTTTATCGAATGGCTGGATGCCGCTGGTCATCATGCTGATTCTGCATATCATCACCCTTGTGCTTGCTGTGCAGGTCAAAGGACCGCTTGCCGGCAGCATCATGGGGATTGTAGCCTCCTGCCTGGGCTGGATACCTTTCGTTGGCTGGATGCTGCACGCAGCAGCAGCGGTCGTTTTGCTGATAGAGTCCTTCTCCGGAAGGCTGCAGCGCCAATAGTGGCATACCCAAAGGGAAAAGACTGCCATTCGTCTTTTGGCAGTCTTTTATTATGCGGCCATGGATCGGCAAGCGTCGGCACAGGCAAAGCACGCATCTGCACAATCCTGGCAATGCTGTACATCATGCTGTCTGCATATTTCGCCGCAGGCTTGGCATATTTCTGCACATAATGTACAAATTTGCTCGGCAAACGGACTGCTGCGCTGCATCGACTGGATTGCAAATGCGCACATATCCGCACATTCACGATCCATCCGGATGCAATTGGCCATCGTCTTCACATCATCTTCCAGCAGACAGGCATCATAGCATGCATTGCAGGCTTTCATGCATGTCAGGCAAGCTTGGATGCAATTCTCATAATCTGTATTCATGATTGAAATCTCCTCCTTATCTGGAATATTTCCCTGAGGGGTCCGATCAATAACATTTCATAAGAAAAAGCGACATTTGAGCATGTCGCTTTTTTTCTGGACTAATATGGAAATGGAGGGGATGGAGGTGTCAGGAAGGAAGCACCCCAGCGTGTTCCGCCTTTGCAGGAATCCTCGCACTCGCATTTCTCATGTTTTTTTTCGTCTTTTTTGCAAGGATCGTGATCTTTGCATTTATACTTGCGCTTGGTTTTCTTTTCAGGTTCGTAATAACCCATCAAATCCATCATACTCACCACCTTTCCAATCATAGCATATGAGGAAACAGTGAAACGGGCACGGCGGATATAAAGAGAGGATAAGCGGGAACGAACTGCCTATCCTCTGATTTTAATCGGCAAAGGCAAGGCCATTGAAGCTTTCTGGCCCGACTCGGACAGTCCCGATTAGGTTTGCTGATATGAATGCTGTATATGTCAGCTGTCCGCTTGTTGGTGGAGGGACGTTGATGTCCGAACCGATAAAAGTGAAGGCCTGAGGTCCCAGAATTTCCAAATCCAAGTTGGAAGAGGCTGAGAAAACGACTGGATCTGTCGGCTGTGTACCTCGCACGATTGTGACGGTGATGGTGGTCAGTACAGGCAATAGGGGGAGCTGGACTGTAATGATGCCGTTTAACTGTACTCTGATAGGTGATGTGGCTTCTGTGGTTATCAGACCGATTTGTCCAAACACTTGGGGTGTCCCGATCAATATTGGAGCAGAGAAGGAGTTGGAAGTACTGGCGTTCTGGGATGTTCTTGCATCGAGCAGTATTGTCATGAAATGTCCTCCTTTCGCATCGAGATACTATATTATATGAGTCCTTCTCCGTTATGAAAGGGACAGCCATCTTGAAAAAGAAATTTGCTGCCTCTACTATAATGCCAGTGCCTTTTTATATAACTCGACAGTGTTCATGCCCATATTGACCAGCGACCATTGCTGTTCGGCCCAGAGCTTTGCTTGGCTGCCCAACTGCCGGCGAAGCGAATCATCCTGGAGCAAGCGGTGAAGCTGCTGGGCCAGGCTGTTTGGATTGCCTGCCTCGGAAAGCAGGCCCGTCACTCCTTCCTGCACCATTTCAGGAAGTCCGCCGGCATCGCTGACGACTGTCGGGATGCCGCATAGCTGGGCTTCTATGACAGAATACGGCTGTGTATCCTGTAAGCTTGGCAGAACAAAGATATCAGATGATTCAAGAAAGTCTTTTACATTAGGTACAGAACCCAGCAGCTTTATTTCAGAGGAGAGGCCGGCTTCTTTTATTTGATTTTTGAGTTGTTTTGCGGCGTCGCCTTTGCCGAGTATCCAGCATTCCCAATCCGAGGTGGAAGCTTTTAGCTGTTTTAAGGCTTCTATTAAAATATGCACGCCTTTTAATTGCACCAGTCTCCCGGCAAATAAGATGGTCGGCTTTGTCTTGGCGGGGATATTGTCCAGCTGTTTCGGACTTTTATGAAAGGCGTCTATATCTATGCCGTAAGGAAACTGTACAAATCTTGCGTCCGGGATAGTATGCTGCTGTATGAGCTTGGTTTTCGTTATAGCTGCAGGTATGTGGATGAACTCACTCACATGACAACCGATATGCTCCAAATGAACGTTGTATTGGTATTCGAAGCTTTCGTGAAGTTCATCGGTTGATAGATCGGGATGACGCCCCAGGATGGCCAATGCTATCTCCTTCGACAAATAGCCATGGATACTTGTCACCACTGGGATGTGGGAAGGCTTCACACGATCCATTGCCAATGCTGAAATGACGTCTTGGGCATGGACGATGTCATACTTGGAGAGATCGAGTGTCAGAGCTGTCAATTCCATACAATATCTCAGGACTTCTGTGAGGTAAATCGAGGTATAGGATTCCAGCTTCGGATAGGCGGTTCCCAATTTTTCTTCGATGATGGGTTTGACATCGGCCACTTTAAAGGGCGCTTGCTGTCCGATGATGCGGTATTCCGATAGCGTTTCATCCTGGGCCAGTATATCGACTTCATGTCCCAATCTTGTCAATTCATTCTGGAGATTTTGAACAACCGTCCACAATCCCCCGACATACGGAAGCGGATAATAGGAAACGAGCAGTATTTTCATATTCATCAGCCTCCTAGTTTGTTTTGCCGTAGCGCATCATCAGGGGGAGAAGCCGGGCATCTGGAATGCGATAACCTGGCGGGGCAAGTTTTATTAATCCGGCAAGTTGTTTTTCATTCATGATCATTGCTCCTTTTTACTAAAATGTAGCGTATTTTTCCAAGTATTCATCTAAAATCGGACGGTAATGTCCTTCGATGGTTTTCATTTCATGCAGTATTTGGGGCTGGAATCTTGATGTTCCGGATTCTTCATGCGAACGGAATTGGATGAGTGCCTGATCGATATAATGCATATGGAAGCCATTTAGCAGGATCCGGAACCACATATCATAATCGTGCGTGTACAAGAATCCCGGATTGAATTTGCCAACTTTATCGAATATTTCTTTTTGAATCAGGGTGGTGCAGCCATTGACTGGGTTTTCCATACGGAAAGATTCATAAACTTCCTTTGCGTTGTTCAAAGGACTAAAGCGTTTGCCGCACCAAGGAATGAATACCTGATTATCTTTATCAATCAGATGGTAGTTGGAAAAGCTGACCAATGAATGGTTGGCAGTCATATAGTCCATTTGCATTTGAATCTTATGCGGAAGGAATATATCATCAGAGCTTAGCCATGCCACATATTCCCCGGCGGCATGCTCAATCCCATGGTTGAGCGCAGTTGCTGTTCCTCCATTTTCTTTCCGCAGGTAAGTTATATAATTCAGATAAGGTCTGATTTTATCGACTTCCTGTGTGGAGCCATCGTCAACCACGATTACCTCTATATTGGGATAAGTCTGATCCAAGGCGCTCTGGATGGCGAAAGGGACATATTTATCATTGAAAAAAGGAATGATGATCGTTACTTTCGGAAGCATTGCTGCTCCTCCTATTTAACATATTTTTTCAACCTGCGTGCATATACATGAAATGGATATTGCACGCCTACTAAAGGAGGCAGGATATGAAAGTATTATTTGTATTTTATGTGCCAAGCGGCGGGGTGGAAACACTCAATCGACAGAGAAGAGCTGCCTTGGAATTGGAGGGCATCTCTTCACATTTCCTGTATTATGAAAAACGCCGTGAATTAGTGAATGATCACGGAGCTCCGTTATATATAACCAATGAAGATACAGATATAAAGCAAATATTCGATAGTAATGATTTTGATGCAGCTATCATAACTTCCGATTTTTTAAGCTTCCCTCGTTTCCGGCGGCTGGGCTTCAAGGGGAAGCTTATCTTGGAAGCTCAAGGATTCGGTCCTAAGGAAAATGCATATTTACAGTTGCAGATGGCAGTTCCGATCGTGAGGAATTATGCTAATGCATTGCTGCATCCGATGACGGAGCACATTGCTGAAATTTACCAGCAGCTGTATCCGGCAACCCCGACCTTTGGTTTTGATATTTGCTTTGATTCGGATGAATTTGCGTATATGCCTGGCATCACCTCGGAAAAGCCGATCATTGCTTGGGTGGGCAGGCTGGAGGATAACAAGAACTGGCGTGAATTCCTTCTGATATGTCATAAACTCATTTCTGAATATCGGACTGATTTGCAATTTTATATGTTCCATGATCCATCTTTGGCTGCACCAAGCGAACTTTTCGCATTTGAACAGATGTTGGACAGCCTGCAGCTGAGGAATCATCTGTCCATATTCCCGGATGTTCCACATGAGGATATGCCCTATTATTTCTCCATGATCGGTGATTCTGGAGGATTTTTATTGGCAACTTCCAAAGTGGAAAGTGCAGGGTATGCAGTCATCGAAGCCATGAGCTGCAGCTGTCCTGTACTGACAACAGACTCGGATGGTGTCCGCCGGGCCATCATTCATAACCAGACAGGTAAATATTATGAGCTGGGCAATCTGGATTCGGCGCTGGCAGAGACGAAGGAATTGATGGCGAACATGGATCAGCGGACCTTTATCCGGGAAAATGCACTCCGGCATATCAAAGAAAGATTCAGTTATGAAAATTATGCAGCTTCTTTTAAACAAATGCTGTTAAAACTAGGTGTTCAGGATAGGAGTAATGGATAAATTTGCTTCTGTTCCTCCAGCATGTCTCGAAAGCCGGGTACAGCATAAGCAGGCGACTGTCTTGTATTCACAATCGACCGATCCAGCACGTGTGCGGCATCCGGAACAATTCGGATGTCGTCTTTTTGGTAGATTTCCTTGATCAGCTGCAGCAGGTCGTGTTTATTGATCTTTTCGTCCGGACATAGATGGTAAAGGCCGCTCGTCTGCTTTTGGATGAAGAAATCCACTGCCTTTGCCAATTCGAGTGTTGTCACTCCATTCCAGTAGACCCTTTCAAATCCTTTGATCTCACCGCTTTGACTCATGAACCAATGGAAAAGCCCTATGCCATTCCTTCTTAGTTCCGGTCCGATGATGGAGGTGCGAATGGTCAGATGCGGGTGTGATGTTATTTCTCCAAGCTGCTTGGATTGTGAATATACGGAAGTTCCATCGCGAAAGTCCGTCTCTTTGTATTGACCGGTTTTACCCGAGAAAACGCAATCGGTACTGAGTTGGATCAAGCGTCCATTTTTTCTTTCCATGAATGCCGCCAGCTGGTGAGGGAGCAGGCTGTTGACGCGGAAGGCCAGAAGCGGATTCTGCTCGGCTGCATCGTTAAGGATCCCGATGCAATTGATGACAATAGCTGGTTCAAGCGTATTTATCAGTTTCTCCAATGCTGGAGTATCTACGGCATCGAGGTAGATGCTGCTTTTATCCGTACGATCGCGGGAAGTGTAATGAACATCGTAATCCGGCTGTTTGCGCAGGTACTTATATATGACATGCCCCGCCATACCATTCCCGCCGAGGACGAGTATCTTCATTAAATAAAACCACCCTTGACCAGCATGCTTTTGATTTCCTCATGTGACAGCAGGTTCTGGCTGGAATTGTAATCGGTGATCTCGACTTTTTTATAGTCCTTGTAGTAATCCGTTATTTCTTTTGTCTTCACATCGGGCAGGATGACAAAGTAGCGGTCGTCATAAACAATTGCGGAATGGCTCTCGTTGACGGTCAAGAGCAGCTCGTGGATTTTTTCCCCGGGGCGGATCCCCGATATTTCGAATTCGACATCCGATGCACCTGATGCCTCTGACAGGACTTTTGCGAGATCGGTAATTTTGATCGCCGGCATTTTCATGATGAATATTTCCCCGCCGACAGCTTCGAAGGTCGCTTTGAACACCAGTTTGATGGCATCCTCCACTGTAAGGAAAAATCGCGTCATCTCTGGATCGGTGATACCGATTTTGTTTTTTTGCCGGATGGCTTTTTTGAAGACATGGATGACGCTGCCATTTGTGCCGAGAACATTACCGCCGCGGATGCAAACAAAGGTCGTATTCGCATGGAGTTTGTTGGCATGGGTGATCAATCGTTCTCCCATAGCTTTGGACAGGCCATAGAAGTTGGCGGGATCGGATGCCTTATCGGTCGAAATATAGATTACTTTATCGATATTATGATGAATGGCAGCATCAATGACATGCTGTGTTCCTATGACATTCGTTTTAAGAGCTTCCAATGGCTGGTCTTCACAAACAGGCACATGCTTAAGTGCTGCTAGATGGAATAAGTAATCCACGCCTTCCGTTGCTTCGATCAAGGCCTCGCGATCACGGATATCCCCGATTTTGAAATGCAGTTTCGGGTTATTGTCAAATTCCTGCTTCATGGTGAATTGATGTGATTCATTACGGGAGAAGATGCGGATTTCCTTCGGACGATGCAGAAGGAGCTGCTTGACAAGTTCATACCCCCAAGAACCTGTACCCCCCGTAATGAAAATCGTTTTATCCTTAAACAATTTCCAAACCTCCTAAAATAATTTTGATCACTTTGTCAGAAACGTATCGGTCTGCATATCCTTCAGGAAACTCCCAATCTTTCGAGGCTGATGCCATGATGACAGCAGAACGCTCGATTGCTTTTGCATCGATGCCCGATATGATATTGCTTCCGCAAGCAACCGTTTCTGGCCGTTCTGTCGTCCTGCGCACGGTCACTGTCGGAACATGGAACAGACAGCATTCCTCCTGGACGGTGCCGCTATCCGTAAGTGCCAGCAGAGCCTGCTGTTCAAGTGCGACAA
The DNA here is from genome assembly GCF_037977385.1 of Terribacillus sp. FSL K6-0262. Taxonomy (NCBI): domain Bacteria; kingdom Bacillati; phylum Bacillota; class Bacilli; order Caryophanales; family Bacillaceae; genus Terribacillus; species Terribacillus sp. FSL K6-0262. The sequence continues at coordinate 2,070,116 of NZ_CP150277.1, forward strand.
AATCGAAGAAGCCAAAGGGCTCATGAAATTCCACAAGCGGACTCCATGTCATATCCTTTAATTGTTCGATTTTCGATCGTGTACGAGGATGGATGCTGCAAATCATACGTTTATTCAGTTTTTCTGCCGCGGTACTCAGTCCATTCATAATGGTCCGCAGCCTGTCAGGGTGATCGACATTCTCTGCCCGATGTATCGTCGTCAGCAAGTATTGCTGCTTCTTCAGCTTAAGCTCTTTTAAGATGCGGCTTTTTTGGATGCTGGGTCTGTAATGGTGCAATACCTCAAATATGGGATTTCCCGAGACGACAATGCGATTAGCCGGCAGTCCCTCCCGCAGCAGATTTTCCCTGCTTCCAGGTGTATAAGGAAGGTTAAGGCTGGAAATTGCATCGATGACGCGCCTGTTTTTCTCCTCTGGAACCTCCAAGTCAAAGCATCGATTGCCTGCTTCCATGTGCACGACAGGGATATGCATCCGTTCTGCAAGCAAGGCACTCAACGCGCTGTTCGTATCCCCGAGTACAAGGACTTTTTCCGGTTTCTCCGTCTCCAGTATGGTTTCCAATTCCTTATACATCGTGGCTAATTGTTCCCCTAAACTCTGCTGACTTTGGGAGAGGATGTAATCGGGTTTCCTGATCTGCATTTCTTGAAAAAAAACATCGCTCAAGTTGGAGGTGTAATTCTGCCCGGTGTGAACCAGGACGTGATCTGCCAGCAAATCCAGCTTCTTGATGATGATGGATAGCCGGATTATTTCAGGTCGTGTTCCTAAGACAGTTAAAATCTTCACAAATAACCTCCTTTAAAACCGCCATATTCCTTCCAAGCGTATTTTCGTTGATTAGTATATGGCTGCTTAAGAAAAGGGATTGGATATAAGCACAGGATGACATTTTTTACTTTGAGCAATAACAAAGAAGCATGCTCCTCATATACTGGCTTTGGAAAGGATGATGAAAGTGCCGAATAAAATACCGACGCGATTATATGGCAGAGCAGCAGTGAACTCCCGGGGAGGCGGTACAATCTGGGGAGGGGCATTCTCGGCAAGCAGGGGCTTCCCTGTCCCGTTTCCATCTTCGGTCAAGAAAAAGCCAGAGTTGGAGGAGAAAGTGCATGAGTCTGCAGAAAATATGGTATCTCCAGTCCAAGAAGCGGTTCCCGGAGCCGGGCAGCCGGCCGTGGATCCGGTGTCCGCTTTCAGCCCGCTTATCAGCGCCCCTGTAAGTGATGCAGCATCCGTAATCAGCCCGGCTGTAAGTGAACCGGCAAGTGACGCAGCGCCAAGCCATTCAGCAGCCGGAAGCATACCTGCACCATTCGTGGACAGTGCGAATCCTCCAGCTGCCGGAAGTACAGACATACATGCCGAAGGATCGTTGCCAGAAGTCCGGGAAGCAGTTGCACCACCGCCGCTTGTTCCGGCAACGCCAGCTCCTTTTCAGCCTGATCATGTGCATGGCTATAGAACAGAAGTCAATGCGGATGGTACAAGGTCCATTCAGATAAACAGCAGCAGGATCACCATACCGGACCTGGATATCCTGGCTGCTATACCGGGTTGATCCGAGGCTTCCTGTCAAGCAGGAAGCTTTTTTATGGCAAGCACATGATCCGTTATCTGCCATATACTGTTTAAAGCTTATGGCAGGACGTTTTTTATAAGGTATTGGAGGTTATTGAAATGAAAATTTTATTGGCGACCTATTGGTCTATTCCGCATCTTGGCGGCGTTTGGAATTATGTTTCCCAGCTGAAGCGCAGATTGGAGGAGTTGGGCCATAGTGTCGATATCATGGGGTATGGCGGAGAGAATACCTATGTCCAGCTCTCCGGAAACGATCAGGTCATCCCGAAGGATCGCTGGTCTTCTTATATATACAGCATCTTGAAGAAAGACAGCTTTCCGAAGGTGTATCAGAATCACCTGGTAGAGTACACAGAAATACAGCGTTACACGTATGAGCTGGCTGCAGCGGAATTCGGACTTGATAAATATGACATCATCCATACACATGATGTCATTTCCACGGTGGCATTGGATAGGGCGCGGCCTAAAGATATCCCGCTTATTGCCACGCTGCATGGATTGGTTTCCCATGAGATACGTCATCAGCTTGAGACGATCCATAAGTCCCCGACATCTGAACTTGCACGGGCATATTTCGATCAGATCGAAAGCTTGGGTGCATCCAGTGCGGATGTGACGATCGTTGCGAATGATTGGCTCCAGCAGATTTTATCCGAAGAATTCGGAGTACCTGAAGACCAATTTGAAAAGCAGCATTATGGATTCTCCATAGAATCTTTCCTGGAAAAGCAAGCCAAACCAACTACGATACAGACACCTCCGGATAAGAAGATAATAGTTTATGCTGGCAGGCTCATTGAATTAAAGGGTGTGGATTACCTTATTGAGTCACTGGCTTCCATGAAAGATCGTGATGACTGGGTATGCTGGATTTTAGGGGAAGGTAATCGGAAGCAGCATCTTCAAGCCCTTGTGACTTCTGCAGGCTTGCATGATAAGGTGCTTTTTCTAGGTAAACGGGAAGATGTCCCTGTCCTTTTGAAACTGGCGGATATTTGTGTACTCCCAAGCCTCATGGATAATCAGCCGCTCAGTGTGATTGAAGCACAGATTAGCGGAAAAGCTGTCATCGTATCCGATGCAGGCGGGTTGCCGGAGATGGTTGATCATGGCGTTACTGGTTTGATTGTGCCGAAGGCTGATTCTGCAGCTTTACAGAGTGCAATGGAAACCTTGCTGGATGATGAGGCATATCGAAAGGTCCTGGGCGAGCAGGCGAGCGAATGGGGGAAGCAGCACTGGTCGATGGAAGCTGGCGTGGACCGGCTTTTGGAAATCTATAAAAGATTTGCGCCGGACAGCTGATGGGGGAGGTCAAAGATGAAGGTGATGGTGACAGGAGGAGCAGGATTCATTGGCTCTCACCTTGTAAAAAAATTACTGCATGAACGGCATGAAATACTTGTTTTGGATGATCTTTCTGCAGGCGATGAATCGAATTTGCCGCAGGAAGTGAAGCTTTTTCAATTTGATGTGAAAAGCGCAGATGCATATCGCGTAGTCTTGGAAGAGCAGCCTGATATCATGTTTCATCTTGCTGCTCAGGCAGATGTGACAAAAAGCATCCTTGCACCAGTACAGGATGCAGATGTAAATATCGGCGGTACCATTAATATGCTGGAAGCAAGCCGGACATCCGGCGTTAAGAAATTCATCTTTGCCTCTACTTCCGCCGTCTACGGCAATATCCAAAAGCACATCGTCAAAGAAGAGGATGTTCCTGAACCCATCTCCTATTATGGATTGTCCAAACTTTCAGCTGAGAAATACATTCAGCTATTCCATCGATTCTATCAGCTCCCCTATACCATCCTGCGTTATGGAAATGTTTACGGCCCTGGTCAGAAGCCGAAGGGCGAGGGTGGTGTTGTGGCAGTTTTCCTGGAAAAATTGATGCGCAAAGAACCTATCATGATCCACGGGGATGGCACTCAATCCAGAGATTTCATTTTTGTGGAAGATATCGTGTCTGCCAATATAGCCGCCATGCAGCAAAAGGAGAGCGGCATGTATCATGCAAGTACAGGAATGAGCCATTCCATCTTGGATCTAGTGGAATGCTTCAGACGGATAGATCCCTCCTTGGTTCATGAATTCACACGGAGCCGGAATGGGGATATCACGCATAGCTGTCTTTGCAATGATAAAGCAATCAGTCATTTAAAATGGAAGCCGATCATCGATCTTGCAAGCGGTATCCATGAAACATGGTATCGATCGTAATTTTCCGGCAATTGGACAGTTTGCTCTTTCGAAATGATCGGCAGATGAATCTATATATTAGGAGGGAAGATTGCGAAAGGGGTTAAATGCTGTGGGAAACGAATTAATAAAGGGCGGCTATGATGCAGTATTCAGTCTGGGAGATTTATGCCTTGGGGCGATCCAAATGAAAAAGAATAATCTCCGGCCATTTTCCGGTCCGCTTGATTGGATGGGCACGCCCCTGCTTACAAGCGTAATACAACTGTTTGAAAAGCGATTCAGCGATTTCATGCTGCTGGAGAATCTGCGCATTGTTGGATATGCGACGGATAAAATGCTTCTGGTATCGGATGACAGGAACCTCGTCATGTCAAATCACGACTTCGATACGGCTAATAATAGCTTGAACCAGCTTACGGCATATCCCAGCGTAAAAGAAAAGCTGGATCGCAGGGTGAATCGGCTGTTGGATAGACTGATGACAGCCCAGCGAATATTGTTCGTCAGGACGAATGCAACCCTTGAAGATACAGCGGAGCTTCAGCGGGTCCTGCGTTCCATCATTGCAAATGATTTTCGGATTCTGGTCGTAAATCATGGTCCTGTTTCCGGGATTGTGGAAAAACACTGGCCTATCGATGATGTGTATAGTGTGGAGCTTCCGGACGGGGAGATATGGGAAGGGAATAATGCTTTGTGGGCACAGTTATTTCAGGATGTCCACCTTATCTGACAGGAGGTACGTATGAGTAAGCGTATTTTGATTACGGGAGCCAGCGGCTTCACTGGTCAGCATGCAGTACGGCACTTTCTGAAGAAAGGCTGCATCGTCCATGCAGTGATTCGGCGTACAAAGCTGGATATCGTTCAAGAGGCACTGCATATTCACCCGCTTGACCTGAGTGATAAGGAAGCCGTCCATCGGCTGCTGGAAGCTGCAAAACCAGACTATATCCTGCATCTGGCAGGAGAGAATAGTGTACCGGAATCCTGGGAAACACCATACAAAAGCTGGCAAGCAAATGTGGGATCGACCCTTCATCTTGTCGAAGCAGTTCGGGCGCTTGGGCTACCGGCGCGCTTGGTGATTGCTGGAAGTGTACTGCAGGATGAGCTGGACAGGGCAGCATCGCCGACTCATCCATACAGTCTCACCAAGACAATGCAGACGACGGTCGGGCTGGCCTGGCATAATTTATTTCAAATCGATGTGATGATTGCCAAGCCATCCAATATAATAGGTCCGGGCGTTTCGAATGGCGTCTGTACGCAATTTGCGAAGCAACTGAGACAGCATCAAGAAACGGGGAAAACGCTATTTCGGATTGGCAATGCGGCTGTGACGCGGGACTTTATCGATGTACGGGATTTGGTGGAGGCTTATGAGACATTATTTCTTGATGGAGAATCCGGGGAAACGTATGAAATTACGTCCGGACGCTGGGTATCGTTGGGAGAGGTGCTGTCTGTTTTCCGTACAGTGAGCAAATTTGACTTTACCATTCACACGGAAACGGAAGAGGCAATGGAAATAAAGCTGCCGATGAAGGCGGAAAAAATAAGGGCTCTTCGCTGGCAGCCGAATCATTCCTTGGAATCATCTTTGGCGGATGTATGGGAATATACTGCACAGCTGTAGAATGTTCACAGATTCTTTACGTGGGAATCTTTACGTCTGAGTTGTGTGTGCTGCCCATATGCCATATAGTGAACCCATAGGAGGTGTTAATATGGGTATTTTTGATTCCTTAAAAGAGCTTATCGGCAATAAGATAAGTGATATAGCACCAGAAGAGCTTGTCAATAAAGCGGGTGAGCTGCTGAACGGCGACCAAGTGACCGAGCAGGCGCAGCAAGCTGCCGATCAAGTGACGGAAGCGGCAGGCGTTGATGATTTAGCGGATCAAGCTGCGGAGCTTACTGAACAAGGAACAGCATTAGGTCAAGATGCGGCTGAACAAGGAACGGAAGCTGCGCAGGGCTTGGCGGACCAGGCAGACGATGTCGTTGGAAACCTCACTGAGAAAGCACAGGATTTGCTTTCGAATTTTACAGATAAACTGAAATGAACAAAGGCCCTTCCGTTTTCGGAAGGGTCTTTACCTGTTTTCCTTTTCCAATACGGCATCCAATGGAATATCGCCTCCGAATAAATCCAAGGCGCTGCCGATTGTGTAGCACATCCGATCATCTGTCAGCTTTCGGAAAAGGTCGATATCGTCAAGGGATCGAATACCTCCTGCATATGTTGCCGTAATGGGCATATGCGCGGCCAAATGGGAAACAAGCTCTTCTTGGATGCCATTCCGTTTCCCTTCGACATCGACAGCATGGATGAGGAATTCATCACAGGATGCTGCCAGTTTCTCCAGATTCCTTGCATTGACCTCGTAGCTGCTGCGCTTGGTCCAGCGATCGGTGGCTACAAACCATTTACCGTCATGATGCGTACAGCTTAGATCGATGACGAGGCGTTCCTTGCCGACAGCTGCAGTGATTTTACGCAGCCGTTCTTCATCGAGCATGCCATCATGGAAGATATAAGAGGTGACGATGACATGGCTGGCGCCGGCATCAAGAAAGTCTGCTGCATTATCAGCATGGATGCCTCCGCCGATTTGCAAGCCTCCGGGATAGGCCTGCAGTGCTTCCTTGGCAGCCTGCTCATTGCCCGGACCGAGCATGATGACATGTCCGCCTGCAATTTGTTTCTGCTTGAAGAGATCAGCATAGTAGGCAGAATCATATGCGGATACGAAATTCTCGATGACATGATCGTTCTCGGCTGTAATCGAAGAGCCGACAATTTGTTTTACCTGACCATTATGTAAATCGATACATGGGCGGAACAGCAAATGAATCCCTTCTTTCTATCTATTGCTCCAAGTATAAAGCAAACGGACTGACGAAGGAAGGGCATAGGTCAAGTTGATGGTACCCGCTCGTTTAGATCTTTTCGGGCACTCGCAAAATTGATATCTGATAATCTGACAAGTGTGAACCGATTTCCTGTAAGCCTGCTCATTCTAAAAAGCAGGGTGACTCTCCCCCAGCCTGGAAAGTCCTGTATCTCAAATGGAACCTGGATGGATGAGTGAATCATCAGCCGGATAAAGGGAATATTCGCATTAGGTACATCTGCTTCTGCGGATGATTACTGAAAGGGTGGATTGGTAAATGGATGTAAAAATACAAGAAATCGAACAGCGTATGTTAGAAAATAAGCAGACGGATACACTTGTTTTCGGAATGGGATGTTTCTGGAGCCCGGAGGCAAATTTTGGTCAGCTGCCAGGTGTCATACGGACCAGGGTAGGCTTTGCGGGCGGGACAAAGACCAATCCGACATATCGGCAGATGGGAGATCATACAGAAACGGTTGAAGTCACCTTTGATCCGGAAGCAATCTCCCTCGAGCAGCTGCTACGCAAATTCTGGAGTGATCATAATCCGAACCGTCCCGTCTACAAGGAAAGGCAGTATATCAGTCTCCTGCTATATCGGAATGCTGAACAGAAAATAATGATGGAAACCGTGAAACGCCAGCTCGAAGGTGAACAAGGTGAGGTGATTCATACCGAAATCTCTCCCTTGCATGATTTCACCGAGGCCGAGCCGCATCATCAGAAGTATTACTTAAAACGTTTCAAAAGGACGACAGAGCAGCTGATGCATCATTTTTCGGATGAAACAGCATTTCACTCCTCCATACTCACAGCACGGCTGAATGGATTCGTCAGGGAATATGGCACATTGGCTTCCATCAAGCAGGAAATAGCTCAATGGAATATTTCTGCAGAAGAGATAACCCGACTGCAGCAGCTGTTGGATGGATTGAAATGGTAGAGGCGCTTACAGGTTTTCGGCGTACGCTGTTTCCGGACCAAGTTCATATCGAGCAAATCGGTGAAGCCTCCGCAAAAGGACTGCGCTGCCTGCTGGAGGATGCGGAACGTGTCATGGGAAATACCTCTTCCGTTCATACTCGAGTGACTCTGTGTCTGGAAGACGAAGGTCATGGCACCCTGCATTGCCTTTTACTCGATTATGAATATGAGTTATTTTCCAGGAAGCATCTCTATGGCAAACAGCTGACAGATGAATAGCAGCTTCCCGAGTGTTATCGTTGGGAAGCTATCGGAATGGGGGAAACAAATGAAGAAAGATTCCTAAAGATCTGGAAATCCTGTATGGCACAGTCGGCAAATCGATCCTCTGCTCGTTCGATAGAGGAACAGCTGCATGATGTGAGAACACTTCTGGGCGAAAGCTGGCGTTTGAACTGCCGAATCGTCTATCAGGGAGAGATGCCGGTTGCCATGACGATCCCTCATCTGGAGCCGGGAAGAGACAAGGAAGGCCGCATCTATTATATCGGCATCCTCCCTTCAGCACAGGGGAAGGGACTGGGGCAAATCGTGCATGCTACCAGTCTTAGGATGCTCAAGGATATGGGCGCAGCTGTATATGAAGGCAGTACCCACGACGATAATGTACCGATGCAGCGCGTATTTACGAAGAATGGCTGTACTTTCCTCGGCAAAATCGCAGCTTATTATAAAGGTTTATAGCACCTAAGCGTGTCTACTTTCGATATACTAAATAGGGGAGAATACATAGCAGCCAACAAATAAAGGGGGATATAGTATGTATAAGCTTGTAGCAATAGATATGGATGGAACATTATTGAATGATCAGCATGAAGTGACGAGGGAGGTGCATGAGGCGCTCCAGGAAGCTAAAAAGCTGGGTGTGAAAATCGTTTTATGTACCGGGAGGCCGATTCATGGCGTATACCGCTATTTAGAAGAATTGATTCTGAATGAAGATGGGGATTTTGTCATTGCCTTCAATGGTGCGCTTGTCCAGGATGCCCATACAAATGAGGTCGTCTCCCAGCTGTCCTTATCTTACGATGATTTCATCGATTTACATCAGCTCAGTCTGAAGCTCGGTACGCCGATGCATTATTTCGACTCTGAAAACCTGTACACTTCGAACCGTGATATCAGCAACTATACAATACTGGAATCATTCATGACGAAGATGCCGCTCCACTACCGGGCTGTCGATGAGATTCCCCGGGATGTACTCGTACCGAAAGTGATGTTCATCGACGAGCCGGAGCGCTTAAGCGAGACGATAGCCAATGTACCGGATGACTGGAAAGCACGTTATACGATGGTCCAAAGCGCGCCGTATTTCTATGAAATTCTACATCCTGAGGCCAGTAAAGGGCGTGCAGTGAAGCAGCTTGCCGAACAGCTCGGGATCAAGCGGGAAGAGGTAATGGCAATCGGGGATAATGGTAACGATTTGTCCATGATTCAATATGCCGGCTGCGGTGTGGCCATGGAAAATGCCATTCCTGCTGTGAAGGAAGCCGCCGATTTCATTACGACATCCAATAATGCACATGGCGTTGCAGAAGCGATTCGGAAGAAGATCCTGAAGGCGGGACAAGCATGATCCGTATCGAAAATGAATCGTTGAGCGTCGAGATTGCGGAAATGGGAGCAGAAGTGAGAAGTGTGCTGCATAAGGGTACCCGGCTCTCCTATATGTGGAGCGGAGATCCTGCTTACTGGGGTCGGGTCTCTCCTGTCCTGTTCCCCATTGTCGGACGTTTGAAGGACGGACGCTATACTGCCGAAGATAAGATATATGAGCTTTCGCAGCATGGGTTCCTGCGGGATGCCGTCTTTGGAGTGAAGGAGGCACAGGATGGTTCTGCAGCATTCTTCTTGGAATCCAACGGCAAGTACCAGGACGTATACCCATATGAATTCCGCGTGGAGATAGGCTACCGTCTGGAAGAGGATCGGCTGTATGTGGATTGGAAGGTGGATAATCTGGAAAAGGACAAGACAATGTACTTCTCCATAGGAGCTCATCCTGCCTTTCGCGTCCCGCTTAAACCAGATGAAGATGCTGCTGATTATAAGCTTCATTTGAAGCCTGTAAAGGATGGGCAAGTCACGTCTTATGAGCTTGTCGATGGATTGATCCGCAAGAAGGGACAGCCTGCTGTACTGCCAGCTGTGCCGATTCAGGCAGCGCTATTCGGGAATGATGCGCTGGTGTACGATGACATAGAGGAGGTACGCCTCCAATCCAGCAAGGGGAATGGTGTGGCGGTTGCATTGCCAGGTTTTCCGTACGTCGGAATCTGGTCCAAGTATGATGCACAGGAGGGGACGATGGCTCCTTTCGTTTGTATCGAACCTTGGTTTGGAATCGCCGATACGACGGATACCACGGGAGTTTTATCCCAAAAGACAGGAATACAGCAGCTTGCGCCGGAAACAGCTTTCAGGGCTTCCTATCAAATGACCTTCTTCTAAAAATAGCAGGGCCGCTCCTTCCAAAGGCAGCGGTCTTTTTAGGTTTGAAAAGGATCGAATCATGGTAAACTAGCTAATATTATAGAAGTTAGGCAGGGCAGGGAACATGAGTTTTTTCACAGTATTGTTCGTTTTATTGTTGGCGGTCATCCTTTCGACCGCAGTAAGTAAGATATTGCCTCTGCCGCTGGCTCTGATTCAGATTGTTCTGGGTTTGGCGGCGTCTTTACTTCCGCTTCACTTGTCCCTTGAATTCGAGCCGGAGTTATTCATGATCTGTGTTATCGCGCCGCTTCTGTTCAGTGAAGGGCAAAAAGCCTCGCGGAAAGAATTGTGGCAGCTGCGGACACCGATTATATTGCTGGCATTTGGACTTGTATTCCTTACAGTCGGAATCGGTGGTTATTTGATCCATTGGCTGATTCCATCCATGCCGCTTGCAGTGGCTTTTGCTCTGGCTGCAACGATTTCACCGACCGATAATGTAGCCGTAAAATCAATAACGCGTGGGTTGAAGCTGCCATCGAATGTAATGCCGATACTGGAAGGGGAGTCACTGCTGAATGATGCAGCTGGTATCGTATCGTTCAAGGTGGCACTTGCCGCTGCGCTGACCGGTGTCTTTTCAATCGGGGGAGCGACTGGTGAATTTCTGTTCGTCTCCATAGGCGGACTGGTCATTGGGGCGGTGGCTGGATATCTGATTGTCACCATCAGGCTGCAATTGATGAAATATGGATTCCAGGACGACTCCATGCTCATTGTCCTCCAGGTGATGACACCATTCTTCCTTTATGTCATTGCAGAAGAAGTGCATGTGTCGGGCATTCTGGCAGTGGTAGCCGCCAGTATCATTCATGGCATCGAGCGTGATCGTCTGCAGCAGACGACGACCAAGCTGCAAATCCTGTCCAATAATACATGGACAATCGTTGAATATGTATTGAATGGACTCGTTTTTGTCCTGTTAGGATTCTTGCTGCCTGAAGTATATCAGGGAATTCAGGATACGGATGAAATTGCCATGAGCCGTTTGCTTGGTGTCATCCTCATCGTTTTCCTTGCTTTATTCTGCATCCGTTTCCTATGGGTGTATAGTTTGTATAAACCTTTTACGACACCTCCGAAGAGCCGGATGGAGCGCTTTGCAATCGGGAACCAAGTTGTACCAAGGGAAGAGGAAAACGAAAATGCAGGACGCGGCTTTTATGCCCTCATCATGGCTACAAGCGGGATTCATGGCACGATAACATTGGCAACGGCTTTGTCCATACCTTTTTATCTCGATGATGGGTCGCTGTTCCCGATGCGGAATACTGTCTTGTTCGTGGCAACAGGAGTTATCCTGCTCAGTTTGATATTCGCAGCTGTTGCGCTGCCGATCATGATTCCGAAACCGGTGAAGGATGATGATGGACTGCTGCCTTTTAAGGAAGCATACCGTCTGATCCTGCAGCAGACGATCAACCAGCTGCAGGCGGAGGCAGTCAGGGAGACACAGCTATCTGTCAACTTGGTCATCCGGGACTTGGAAGAACAGCTTGTGGATTTGGAAAAAGGGATATTGCAGGATCCGAATAAGCAGACGATCGAATCCTTGATCACAGTCGGAAGGGAAGCAGAGCAGGGACGCATGGAGGACATGGCAGCGAAAAATGCCATTTCTGAAGAAGCTTATCAATTGTATCAGGTACTGATCACCCAGCCGGAGCAATACATTGTCAATACTACCTTCAGCAGGATGAAACGAGCATTTCAAATAGCCCGGATCCGCCGTAAGTTCCGTAAGCAATGGAAAGAGAACTGGGATCTGCATGCTGAGCAGCTTCTCAGGGGAAATCCGGATATCAGGAATGAATTGAAATATATGCGGATTTCCGGTGCCCAGGCAGCGATTGATGCTATCCGGGAGAAGACCGATTCCTCAAATCGGCATGAATCCTTGATTGTGACGCAGTTATACAATAAAAAGATCATTGGGCGATATCGTTCTTTCGAATTCGATGAAGCATTCCAGGAGCAGCTATATAAGTTCCGGATGCGTGCAATCCGGATGGAGCGGGATGCCATTCATGAATATGTGCAAGAAGAACGTATATCCATGGCGACAGCTGCTAAACTAAGAGAAGCTGTCACCTATGATGAAATGGTCGTTTTAAGCATGGATTCCTCGCACTGACAGGCAGTCTTGTCCATCCTGGACAAGACTGTAAAATTGGGCATGGTAGTTAGAATATTGCGAATAGATTTATTTTTTATATGGTTCTACGTATTGTTTAATTAATGTGGCATAATAGGACTCGTTGTGAAAAATATGTTTTACTTTGATGACTAACATCGTCGCAGTTTTGGCTATATATGCGAAAGGGGAACAACATGAGTTATATTATCGGCATCATTGGTTTATTCGTATTTCTGGGATTGGCTTGGATTGCCAGCTCCGATAGAAAAAAGATCAAGATTCGTCCGATCATCATCATGATCGTCTTGCAGCTCGTGCTTGGGTACATTTTATTGAGCACCGAAGTGGGTAATATTTTGGTGAAAGGAATTTCAGACGGTTTCAATCTTTTACTTAAATATGCCGCTGAGGGGATCACTTTCGTCTTTGGCGGGTTGGTGAATTTCGAAGGCTCTGTATTCTTCATGAATGTACTGCTGCCGATTGTATTCATTTCAGCTTTGATCGGTATCCTTCAATACTGGAAAATACTCCCGTTCATCATTAAATATATCGGTCTGGCACTGAGCAAGGTGAACGGTTTGGGTAAACTGGAATCCTATAATGCGGTTGCATCTGCGATTCTGGGCCAATCAGAAGTATTCATTTCCTTGAAGAAACAACTGGCATTGCTGCCGCGTCATCGTCTGTATACGCTATGCGCATCTGCAATGTCCACGGTTTCCATGTCCATTGTCGGATCGTATATGACAATGCTCGATCCGCGTTATGTAGTGACAGCACTTGTACTGAATTTGTTTGGCGGATTCATCATTGCTTCCATCATCAATCCTTACGATGTAGATCCGAAAGAAGATATGATCGAGGAAGAAAAAGGCGAGAAGCAGTCCTTCTTCGAAATGCTCGGGGAATATATCTTGGACGGTTTCAAAGTAGCCATTGTCGTTGCTGCGATGCTGATTGGTTTTGTTGCGCTGATTGCTATGATCAACGGTATCTTCTCCGGAATCTTTGGCATCAGCTTCCAAGACCTGCTTGGCTATATATTCTCTCCATTCGCATTCCTGATGGGTGTGCCTTGGACGGAAGCTGTTGATGCAGGAAGCATCATGGCTACAAAGATGGTATCCAATGAGTTCGTTGCGATGCAGACTCTATCTAGCGGAGATTTTGCTTTCAGTGAACGCGTTATTGCCATCGTATCTGTATTCCTTGTATCCTTTGCGAATTTCTCTTCCATCGGGATCATTGCCGGTGCGGTGAAAGGGTTGAACGAAAAACAAGGGAATGTTGTAGCGAAATTCGGTTTGAAGCTGCTTTATGGTGCTACGCTTGTCAGCTTCCTATCTGCAACGATTGTTGGTCTATTGATGCCATAAAACGAAAAGGACATCACGCATTGCGTGGTGTCCTTTTTTGTTACTTGACGTAAATAAATATCTTAAATATACTTGCTTACATAAAGTAAGTGTAGGGGGATCCTGTATGCATTATCAACAACCACCGCTGACTTATATTGGTCAAGTGAAACTCCGTGTAGCAGATCTAGCACAATCTGTTGCGTATTATACAAAAGTTATTGGTTTGAGAATCATAGAAGAGTGGCAAGGGAATGTATCGCTGGGAACGGAAGGCCGAGTCCTGCTTTATCTTGAGGAGGGAAAAGGGCTTAAAAGAAAACCGGATCGTCATGCTGGCTTATATCATTTTGCGCTGCTGCTGCCATCCAGGGCGGATTTAGCTGATCTTGTGAAATATTACGTGCTGAATCGAGTGCCATTCGGCGCATCCGATCATGGCGTCAGTGAAGCGATTTACCTGAATGATCCCGATGGCAATGGTATTGAAATATATGCAGACAAGCCGGACACGAGCTGGAAATGGCATGATGGAGAGATACAGATGACAACTGATCCGCTTGATGGAGATAGTTTATTGAAAGAAGCATCCGAGGAAGAATGGCATGGTCTTCCGGATGGTACCATCATAGGGCATATCCATTTATACATGCGCCATTTAGGTGAAGCAGCTGCTTTTTATAATAATGTACTCGGTTTCGAGACAGTCGTATCCGGATATCCTGGTGCCTTATTTGTATCTACGGGAAACTACCATCATCATATTGGGCTGAATACATGGCATGGATCCAATGCTCCTTCCATCAATCCGGATGAAGCTGGTATGGATTGGTTCAGTATCGTCTTTCCGGATGAAAAGAAACTCCTGGCAGCAGCAGCGAGGGCAGAGGCGGCCGGATTATCGGTTAAAAAAGATAAGAATCTATATACATTGATGGATCCGGTAGGGTCGACTGTGAGATTGGTCCTGCATGGACAGTGACAAAGAGGCATGACAGCAGCAGCTGTTGTGTCTCTTTTCATTTATATGACATAATGATAGAACTCAAGTGAAAAGGGGTTTATGGATGAAGGAATTGATACAGAAACTAAAGGGATTCATTCCTGCTGACGTGCAGTTTTCGGCAGAGGGCAGTTCTCTCCGTCTATTGACAGCCGAAGGGGAGCCTTGCGGAGTGGTGGATATAGATGGCAATGGCGGCCTTATCGGATTTGATTTACAGATGATGCTGCCAGCAGCAGCCGGGATCGATGCACGGAAGATTGCCGAACGATTTGCTGGTGTTTTTTATCCGGAAGCAGCTGATGCAATCCAAGAGGAACAAGCTGAAAATAGCGTAGTGATCCGACTTGCAGAAACGGATCCGATTCACCGCTTGCCGATACCCGGGGCGGGATTATCGGTAGAGGTGCACGATTCGGGATTCGTAACGGCAGCACAGCTTTATCGTATGCCGTATGAGTTGATCGGCGGTGAGGCAGTGATGGATGTTGAGGAAGCGAAAGGGAAATTGCTTGCTGAAGCACCGATCATGCTTGCGGCCGAAGGTGACGAGGCAGTTTATAAGCTGTCGGATCAGGTTATTGGTGTGCATGCAGACGGTACGATACTATATGCTGAATTTCCGCCGATGCTTTCGGATATCGAGATGGAAGCTGAACCGGGGGATTGGGCAAGTTTGATGGGTGTGACGGATGACTTCATCAATTATCATAACGGACATGGTGTACAGCTTTGGGCGGAGAAATCCATTGTGGATCAGCATCCAATCGAGGAAATACCAGACCAGGTTGCCGTCCGGAAGAATCAGGATATATTGTTTTACTCTGGGGCCACACCATGGAGCAGAGACAGGAAATGGACGGAGGAGGAGCTAAGGCAGCAGGCCGTCCGCTTTCTTGCAGCAGTCGCAGACCAGCCTTTGGAAGAGTGGAAACACGCAGGTGCACAGCTGGCCGCGGATACGGCAATCGAGGATGAGCTCGAGCCGGCATACATCTTCCTTTTTGCTTATACGAAGTCTGGTATTCCTGTTGAAGGAGTGGAAGCGAGCATCCATGTTGGTATCCATTCCGGACTGGTCAGGGAATGTATCATCGACAGAGTGCCGGTTGCTATTCAACACGGGGAACCAGTTTCTGATGGACAAGCAAAGGAGCGGATTGCCGATGTACTGGAGCTGCAATTAGCTTGGATCGCATTGCGGGAAGAAAATCGATATGAGCTGGTATACGTACGGAAATAAAAGGGAGATATAGGTTTCCGGCAGCTTGATAACGGTTACTTAATAGATATCTGACGAAAAATCAGGCTATCTTACTTAAAGGGTGATCGCATGTTCAGTATTGGTGAAATCTTTTTTATCTTGCTGTCTTGTGCCTTCTTCATGGCACTGGTTGCAGTCGTATCCTACTATATGACGAAAGGGAATGTCAGCACGGCTGATGAGTACTTCCTTGCCGGGCGCGGCTTGACGGGTGTATTCATTGCCGGGTCTTTGCTGCTGACGAACCTATCGGCCGAGCAGCTGATCGGACTGAACGGACAAAGCTTCACAAACAATATGTCCGGTATGGCATGGGAAGTGACAGCTGGTCTGGCAGCCATCGTCATGGCGATTTTCCTGCTGCCGAAGTTCCTCGGCATCGGGATTTCCACCATCCCGGAATTCCTGAGCAAACGGTATGATGAGACCGTGCGGCGATTGACCGTCATTTTGTTCCTGCTCGGGTATATGTGTGTGACAATCCCTTCCATGCTCTATTCGGGCGGTGTATCCGTCCTCCAATTATTCGATCTTCCGGAGCTTCTGAACATTTCATATACACAAGCATTGTGGCTGACGGTTTGGTTCGTCGGCATCATAGGTGCCATTTATGCGATATTTGGCGGACTGAGGGCGGTGGCGGTATCGGATACGCTGAACGGAATAGGCTTGGTCTTCATTGGCTTTCTTGTCCCGATACTTGGCTTTATCCTGCTTGGAAACGGAAATATGGTGGATGGGATGAAGCATATTGTGCAGAATAGCCCGGAGAAGCTGAATGCCATTGGAAGCAGTACAGACAATGTTCCGTTCTTCTCCATCTTTACGGGTATCCTGTTTGCCAATCTGTTTTATTGGGCGCTGAACCAATACGTCATCCAGCGTACTTTAGGGGCAAAGAATCTGGCGGAAGGACAAAAGGGTGTCCTTTACACAGGTTACCTGAAGCTCTTGGTTCCGATATTCATGCTGATACCTGGAATCATCGCATTCCATTTGTATGGCGATTCCATCCGGAATGGGGATTTGAGCTATCCGACTCTTGTCAGGGATGTATTGCCGGTATGGATGCTGGGCTTTTTCCTCGCTGTATTATTCGGGGCTGTTCTGAGCAGCTTTAACTCCATCCTGAATAGTGTCGCCACTTTACTGGTGCTGGATATCTACCAGCCTGTTTTCGATCCGGATGCTTCAGATGATAAATTGATCAAGGTCAGCAAGATCCTCGGGATCATCATTGCACTTGTTTCCTTCTTTGTGGCGCCATTTCTGATGTATGCACCGGATGGGTTATGGAATCTTATCAGGCAGTTTACAGGTTTCTTCAATATTCCGATTCTGGTCATTGTGCTGATGGGTATGATTTTCAAGCGTGTTCCTTCTTCGGCGGCTAAAGTGGTGATCATCTTCCATGTCGTTGCTTATTATATGATGGTATGGGGATTCCGGCAGATATTTGACTGGGATCCGGGCATCAATTATATCCATGTGTATGGAATCCTGTTGGCGATCGAGGTTGTGTTTATGCTCATCATGGCCAAAGTAAAGCCGCTGGAATCAATCAAACCTATATTCTATGCGGAGAATGGGGAGGATCATCTTGTCCCGTGGAAGCATGCCATACCTGTATCGATCACATTGATTTTTTCCATTGTCATCTTTTATGTCGTCTTCTCCCCGATAGGATTAGCTTACGAGAGTGCAGCTGTATCGAAGTGGTTCTGGCCGGTGATTGCAATACTTGTCGCGGCAAACATCGTACTTTATTTCATTTCCATAAAAGTATGGCATAAAAAATATAGCAAGTATGTGGAAAAACAGACGGAGAGCGCTCGTAAAACGCGCCTCAGCGGAGATTGATGAAAGCAAAAAAGCCACTCGGAAGAGTGGCTTTTTCATTGCTACTGAGCACACAGCAGCAAACAAAACAGAAATATTTTGGGGGTATCCTGTTTGTAAGATATTCTAACAGAAAAGTCGCTGGTATGCAAAATTTTTGTTAAGTTTTCGTTAAGTTATGGCTGTCTCGTTTGCGCATTTGTCCTAGGATGCTATCGATCGTATATAAAGGACGCTTCTTTACTTCAGCAAAAATCGTACCAATATATTCACCGATGATACCGATTGCCATGAGCTGCAATCCCCCGAGCAGCCAAATGGAGATGATCAGGGAAGTCCAGCCCGCATCCGGATTGCCGAATACTTTTTGTATGGCTGCATACCCTGCGGCCATTATGCTGACAAGGAAAAGGAGGAAGCCGACTGCCACAATGAGACGGATAGGAGCGACACTGAATGAAGTGATGCCTTCAAAGGCGAAATTGAGCATTTTCCTCAATGGATATTTCGTTTCTCCGGCAAGCCGGGGCTTTCTCTCATACGTCACGATATCGGAGCGAAACCCGATTTGCGGAATGATTCCCCTGAGGAATATCTTTGATTCGCTGTAACGACTTAATTCTGTAAGGGCCCGTCTGTTGAGCAGCCGATAATCGGCATGATTGGATATCAGCCGGATTCCGAGCATTTCCATCACCCGATAGAAGATTGCAGCGGTATTTCGCTTGAAACCGGTATCGGATGTACGATCATTCCGTACGCCATAAACGATTTCATAGCCTTCGAGGTAGCGGAGCACGAAAGTCCTTATCACCGATATGTCGTCCTGTAAATCAGCATCCAATGTAATGACACAATCGGAGTAATCCTTCGCATGCAGCATGCCAGCAAGCAGGGCTCGCTGATGGCCTGCATTAGCGGCCAATTTGATACCCGTGACAAGCTGATTGGCCAGATGCTCTATCTTGATCAGCTGCCAAGTGTCATCCTTGCTGCCATCATCGACGAACAAAATCGTGCTTGCAGGTGAGATAAGCTGCTCCTGCATCAACGCTGCCAAGGTGGAGGTAAGCTTGGAGCATGTGTCTGTCAGGATTTGTTCTTCGTTATAACAGGGAATGACCAATGTCAGTACAGGTAATGAAGCAGTCATTTGCTCTCTCCTTCCGTACGTACTCGATATAGATGGACAATCCAAGCGGAATCGGGATGATCGAAGCTCCGTTCGTATTGCAGATCATTGGCATCCGCATTGTCGATCAAGACCGATGAGAGCACATAAGATGCGCCTAAATGCCGTAACGCTTCTGCATTCAAATCGAGATCCTTGATTGTGCGATCGGTGTCTTTACGGAAATCATAATGCTTTCCGAGCTCGGCCGAGAAAATGTATAATCGGCTCCCCCACTCATCGAAATAGCGTTTCAGATCCTTGCTTTTTGCCAATTCATCTTCAATGACCTCACGGAAACGGTGCTTGTAGCTCAATGGGATGATGTTGTTGTATGTATCGACAGTGTAAAAACCGTTGTATTGAGCGATGGCGGGATGCAAGCCGATGCTGGCCACCTTATAAGTATGTTGGGGCATCCCGATATACTCGCGGATTTCGCTGAATTGTTCCACAGCATAAAAAGCCCCGACGGAAGGTGTATCCTTATAAAGGCCATACACGATTTCTTCATTGGATAATGCCAATACGATAAGCTGCAAGCATAGGCAAATATAAACAAAAACGCGTATACCCCGCTTACCAAGCTGCCAAAGCAGATAACAAGCCAACCCGAAGCTTGCATAGATGACAAGCGGCCGCAGGAAGTGGAAGCGGGCAAAGTTGAATGCAGAAAGCAAATCGATATGCTCCTTTGGTATTTTCCAAATTTTGTTGAACCAGAGGGCATACCAAAATGATAGGAGTAAATTCAATCCCGTCAGGACGAGATAGATGTTCATGGGCCTTGTCCGTCGCCTGCTAAAGAGAACAGTAAGCAAAGCAATCGCCAGCACCGGCAAAATGATGACGGTGTGGAGGGTCATCACATGATTATGTCCCAGCACGAAGTTTTTCCAGAACAAGCGGAGTGTCTGGTCGAATTCCTGTCTGGAGGACACGAATTCAACCCGATGCATGGTTTCTGAGCCAGCTATCATGGTATAGACTAGCCGGTAATCCGCTGCCAGGAATAAAGCTGTCATCCAGATGATGCTTCCCAAGAAACGCAGATTGAGCCTGCGATAACGAATCAGATCAATCAGCCAAATGATTCCCATGAGCGCAAGGAAAAAAAAGAATCCCAAAACGAAACTGGCGTATAGCGGCAATAAAGAAATCGCAATCCAATGCTTCCAGCTCGCTTTATTTGCGCGTATGGATAGGAAAGCCCATAGCGCCAAGGGATGCCCCATCGTGCTGAGCATCCCGGATGGCCAAAATGGTGTAAGGGCGAATGCGAGGGAAACAAGAGCCGCAATCCAATGTGCTTTGATGTTGCGGATGACATGTGTGCGAAGCAGCAAATACATCCCGGCAAATGCAATCAGCCGGGTGAGCAGCTGACTGATTGCATAAGCGGTCATCGTCGGAAACCAGGCATGGAGCCAAACGATCAGCGTCCATTCCGTTCCCAGTGCATCCCGGGGCAGGCCGCCTATGATTTGGGGGATGACTGCATGGACTCCGCCAAATATTTGTCCGCTTTCAGCGAGTACTTTATACCAAGCGAGGTTGGAGTCGAGATTATCATGCACTCGGATATGGGCGTCGTTTCCAAGAAGGAATAGGGGAGAGGCGAATATCAGTATAGCTGCCACGCAAAGCATGATGGCTTTTTTGTTTGCATATGTCCGCATTATTCCCACATCCTCCCACAGTAATGGTGTTAGTATGCAGCATCGGACAAAGCTCTATTCAAAATACCCGGGATGCCGAGCATCCGCGGGTTATAGGATGATTCAAAATCCGCTTGGAGGAGAGAGGATCTTGTACTTAGTCAGGCCAAAGTCTGCGAAACTCTTGCAGCTGTTTTTCGACAGGTGACTAAAACAGGGCGATGGACGTTTGATCATTATGCTGAATGAACGTTTGATCAATCATGAAGCACTCGACTGTCCGGATGCCAAGAAACCCGGTGTTTGCCTGGTTAGGGCAGTTTTTTTATTTGTGGCTAAAGTAAGGATTACCTTGATTGGACAGGCATGGTAACATAAGTTTATTAAATAAATTCGAATCATGACGCAAAACATTTACTGACTGCAACCTAGGAGGCGATTGTATGTTTCAAACGAAAAAACTGCTGCTGCTCGGATCTGGAGAACTGGGGAAAGAGGTCATAATCGAAGCGCAGCGGCTTGGTGTGGAGACGATCGCAGTAGATCGGTATGACAATGCTCCGGCAATGGCTGTGGCCGATCGCAGCTATGTCATCGATATGCTTGATCAGGAAAAGCTCAGACAGATTGTGGAATGGGAGAAACCGGATTTTCTTGTTCCGGAGATTGAAGCAATTGCTACAGATGCATTGATTGAATTGGAGAAGGAAGGCTATCTCGTCGTACCGACTGCAAAAGCGGCACAGCTGACGATGGATCGTGAAGGCATCCGCCGTTTTGCTGCAGAAACATTGGATATTCCGACTGCAGGCTATCGTTTTGCGGATACATATGAGGCATTTCGGGACGCGGTGGAGGAAATTGGCTTTCCGTGTGTCATCAAACCATTGATGAGTTCATCAGGAAAAGGACAAAGTGTCTGCCGAAGTCAGGAGGATATGGAGAGGAGCTGGCAGCTGGCGATGGAAGGCGGAAGGGTTCAGAAACCGCGTGTCATCGTCGAGGAATTCATTCGGTTCGATGCGGAAATCACATTGCTGACCGTCCGCGCGATAAATGGTACTTTCTTCTGCGAGCCAATTGGGCATGAACAGGAAAATGGCGATTATATCGCGTCATGGCAGCCGCATCAGCTGACAGCATCACAGCTGGAACAAGCGCAGGAAATAGCAGAGCGTATTACAACAGGATTGGGCGGCTACGGTTTATTCGGAGTCGAGCTCTTCCTTGCCGGGGATCAAGTATATTTCAGTGAAGTATCGCCGCGCCCGCATGACACCGGCATGGTGACGATGGTGACACAGCAGCTGTCACAATTCGCCTTGCATGTACGAGCGATACTCGGGCTGCCGATTACAGAAATCAAACTTGTGCAGCCCGGTGCGACCAGTCCATTAAAGGCTGATGCAGCTTACGACTCTTATCATATTTCAGGTATGCGGGAAGCGCTGCAGGAGCCGCAAACGCAGATTCGTGTCTTCCGTAAACCAGTGACGACAGCAGGGCGCAGAGTTGCTGTTGCCTTATCTGCTGCCGATACGGTGAATGAGGCGAGACAGCGTGCGGAACAGGCAAGGAAACGTCTTAAAGTGGAGGGGCAGGATGAATTATCATAACCTGACTTTTCGGGCGGTCACGAATACAGACAATGGTGAAACCACCAGTGATACCATCTTCCATTATCGGCAGGAAGGGAAGATTCTCACCGCAGAATATGCCGGCGGTGCCATTCTGGAAGGAAGGCTGATCGGTTTGGTCGAAGCAGATGGCAAGCTCCGTTTCCGTTATCATCACATCAATGATCATCAGGAGCTGCGGAGCGGGCAATGCGTTTCCGTTCCGGAAATATTGGCAGACGGCCGGATACGGCTGCATGAGCAGTGGCAATGGATGTTCGATGATGATTCCGCTGGACAGTCCATTGTGGAACAGGTGAGGGAGTAGAAGATTTGCATTTCCTGGAGATATTAACTGAGCTGGTGGTGATTCGTATTAAAAGCAACCAAGGAAACGAGTGATGTTCGGATGAAAAACACTTCGATTTTCCTGCTTGGCATCATGCAGTTCGGATAGTGCATCCAAATAGGAATCTGCTGCAAAAGAGGCTAAGGAAGACGGGGAGGGGACGGTGGATATTAGTGCGATATAGGAAGTCAGCACAGAAGCGCCGCTGTCGATGCTTAAAGAACAGAATGGAAGACACGGAAACAATTGTACTGTTTCTGTGTCTTTTTTTGATGTTTCTCAGAGTGCGGCTGCATTCCACATGAAAATAGCGTCCAGCATTATTCTTGATAGGAAGCGGGAATTGATGAACCAGCACCATAATGATTGGTTTTACGTTAATAGATGGCAATCACTTTGTGAGTGGGTAAAATTTCGATGGGTAAATGCACTGTAATTTTTTTGTAAATAACCGTGCAGGTAAAGCGGCATAAGGTATAGTGGAAGAAAAAGGAGGTTTCCCATGGAAAGCAAACGCTTGAAGCAGATTTCCAATCAAAGCAGTGGATTCGGCTTTCTCTTTTCCCTGCCGATTTTGTCATGGGCGTTATATGACTTTGCCAATACGATATTTTCTTCCAATATCACAACTGTCTTTTTTCCATTCTATGTAACGGATACAATCGGTACTACGGCGGAATTGGAACAGCTCGGAAATGCGCTGATATCCTATGCAAATGCGCTGGCCAGCTTCTTTCTCGTCATCTTCTCGCCGTTATTCGGGGTCTGGATCGATCAGACGGGCTATAAGCAGCGTTATGTCATCCGATTCGCTGCCATCTCCATTTTGTGTACGGTTTTAATGGGGCTGTTTGCGGGATGGGATTCAGATGGGATACTATGGGGGCTTCCAGTACCTTTTGTAGCGACTGTCCTGATGTTTGTACTGGCAAAATTTTTCTATAATAGCAGTCTCATATTCTATGATGCGAAAATCAGTGACTTGGTGCCGAGGGATCGTCTGTCGATATTATCGGGGTTCGGCGTGGCTGTGGGCTATATGGGCACTCTGGCCGGTTTGATGGTTTACTTCTTGCTCGATGACGGCTATGAATATGTTTTTTTGGCAACGGCGGCTCTCTATCTGGTATTTACACTTCCGCTGCTATTTTTCTTAAGGGAAGAACGCTCGATGCAGAAGAAATCCGGGAATGGCCTGCTATCGGGATATAAAGAAATCATCGCTACCATCAGGGAGATCCGGAAACATCGGTCGATATTCCGATTCATGATTGGTTATTTCTTCGTCAACGATGCAATCGCAACCACCAT